>NZ_CFHOXV010000011.1:0-67913 GCF_984505615.1 Alteromonas sp.
GGAGTCCACGGGAATTTACCTGATCATGCGCGGCATTCTGAACCTGGCCAAACTGTTACCATCGAGCCCGCCGTGTCAGGCAACTATTCACGAATACAATCAGCTGATGCTGGCAGAGTACCAGCACATCCGCGACTTTATTGTGCTGCACTATTGCGTGTCCCGGCGCAACGACACCAGGTTCTGGCAAAGCTGGCAGCAGCGCGAAATACCAAATACCCTTGCACATAAACTCGCCCTTTATCGCACCCGCGGTGTGGTGTCACATGGGCAGTCTGACCTTTTTGCCGATCACAGCTGGCATGCCGTCGCCACCGGAATGGGTGTATTGCCTCGCGATGTCGACCCGATCGTGGCCACTACCGATGTTAAGGCGTTGCAAGACCTGCTGGCTCGCATAGATCACTCGCTTGCCCACTCAGTGGGGCAGCTTATGCCACACGGCGAATACCTTAAGGCGTGGTAAGCAAGAGGTTCAGACTTGAGAATACTTCGCGGATGCTCTGGCCAGCAAGGCGGCGACGAATAACCTGTCTGCGATGGCCGTAAAAGTTACTGCGAACTACCTTCAATGAAGGGTGTTACTGATTTTCCCAAAGAATAGAACTGTTTGTATAAGTAATTCGGGACAAAGCGAGCAATAATTGGGATAGAGAGATTCGGTAAATCCGCAGCAGTTAGCTTATTGTAAACCTAATTTAGTTTCACGCCAAAAAACGAAATGCTAAAAGTACAGGCGTTACTGGTAACTACGAACGGAGATAGTAATGGGTAATACATTGGTTACTACACGGCAATTAGGTCGTACTGGTATGGCCGTCAGCGAAGTAGGATTAGGCTGCTGGCAACTGGGAGGCGATTTTGGTCCTATATCAGCAGCCACTGCGGAAGCGGTCATTGAGCAAGCGGTAAAAGAGGGTATAAATTTTTTTGACACCGCAGACGTTTACGGTAACGGGATCAGTGAGCAGTACCTCGGTAAACTGGTAAATCAACTTATGCCGGAGGCTATCATTGCCACTAAATATGGGCGTGCTGACGGAACCTACCCGGATGGTTACAGCCTCACCGACTTACGCGACAGCATTCGTCGTGCGCAAGATCGTTTGCAGCGCGATAGCCTCGATCTGTTGCAGCTGCACTGCATACCAGAACAAGTGTTGGCCGACCAGCATATATTTGACTGGCTACGTGTAGTGCAGCAGGAAGGGCTTATCAAGGCCTTTGGCGCCAGTGTTGAGACCCACATAGAAGCAGAGATATGCCTTAAACACAATGACCTGCAGTCTCTGCAAATTATCTTTAACTTGTTGAGACAGCGCCCAATTGAAGCATTATTCAATAAAGCGCAGGCCCAACAGATTGGGATCATTGTACGATTGCCGTTGGCCAGTGGCATGCTAAGTGGAAAATTCAATAAGAACACAGCGTTTGCTGCGTCTGATCATCGCAACTTCAATAAAGACGGTGGAGCCTTCAGTGTAGGAGAAACATTCAGCGGCATCGCCTACGACAAAGGCCTCGAAATAGTAGATACACTGAAAAAATCAGTACCGGAAGGCATGACTATGGCGCAATTTGCAATGCGCTGGATACTGGATCATGAAGCGGTGACCACAATCATTCCCGGAGCAAGTTCTCCCTCACAGGTGGCGCAAAACGCCAGGGTCAGCCAACTGCCGGTCGTCAACCAGGAAATTCATGATACTCTGTTTGCTTACTACAAAAGTGAGATTGAAAAACACATCCGGTGCCCATTGTAATCTTTAAGATTAACTTAAAAATTAAATTTTTATCATATATTTGGGTGCGCCGGGACGGCGCGCCTTCGTTTTATCAAATCCTGCCTGACAGTTTCCATCTATATTTCGTTACTGGCAGTGATAATTAAATCAGAACAGTTTTTCGTTTTTTACTCTTCACAGAGATCTTGGATACGATTGTCTGTTTACATTGATATAGTTCATGATTTCGTTTTTACATTTTTTTACACCAGTGAAAATGCGAAAGCTATTAAAGATCTGCTAAACCAGCTCTAAAACTTTAATCATGGGCAGGTATAGTCCAGGTGGGACCACCATTATCTCAACCGGAAAATCATTAACCAACAAACAACCCGGCCACTTCCTGCCAGCGGGCTTCGCTTTCCGCCACCAGCAATTTGCCTGTGATTTGCGGTGTGTACTCGCTGCCGTCGATCATTCTCGCTACTGCCCCGGCTTCTTTGGTAATGAGTAATCCTGCGCCGTGATCCCACAAATTAAGCTTATTCTGGAATAACACGAAAGAGACTGCGCCGGTGTTGAGCAAACGATACTCTGCTGCCGCACAGCGGTAATCCATCACCCGCCCCATTTTCATTACGGCTTTTACTGCTTGTTCCCGCTCTTCCTCCTTTGTGACGCCAAAAGAGTAACATCCCATGGTATCTGTAAGTGGCAGTGTACCGTGACGATTAGCGGTTAACGGAACGTCTGAACCGTTTATGCGCTGGAAAGCCCCCTGCCCTTTGATAGCCCATAAATAGTCACCGGTCACAGGCTCAAAAATAATGGCAGCGGTCATTTCGCCATGACTGGCGATACCCAGCATCACCCCGAAGTTCACCGAACCGTTGGCGTAATGCCAGGTCCCGTCGATGGGGTCGAGCACAAAACTGAGAGGTGCATCACCGAACCGTTCTAATGCTGCCGGGTCCTCATACACACTTTCCTCACCAATCAGCAACGCGTCGGGGAACAGTTCACGGAGTCGCTGAAGAATAAACGTTTCAGTCGCCTTATCTGCTACGGTGACGAGATCGTGGTGGCTTAGCTTTTCTTCTATCTGCCCGTTTTGTAGTTGTCTGAAACGGGGCATGATTTCAGCGTCAGAGGCTTCTTTGCAAATACCGGCAAGCTGGTGTAACTGTTCTTTATCTATCATTTTGATCCCTGAGTGATATGACGAAGGTAGAATTGGGGTTAGTCCCGTATATGTTCATAATGCCACGGTGAGCAAAACGTGCCAGACATGAATCATCAAAGCGGACAACCGGGGCTGATTTCAACACCGGCAGCTCTGTTCTGAGTACCCATGCTGGTCTACACTACACCGCTAATTTTCCAAAAGGGTTACAATGCTGAATAAATTGATCTTATTACCGGTTAAAGGGCTGATCACCATACTGCCGTTTGCCATTACTATCTATTTTCTTGTCTGGCTGGTCAGTACCACGGAAGCATTGTTATCGCCTTTCCTTCCCGAAGATTACTACTTCCCGGGCCTGGGCGTCGTTACAGTCATTCTGGCCCTGACTGCCGTCGGCATTTTAATCAATGCCTATCTGTTTAACTGGGTTATTTTGTTAGGTGAACGCATTTTTGCCCGCGTTCCGGTAGTAAAAACCTTATTCGGTGCCGTGCAGGATGCAGTAGAACTGTTTGAAGTAAAGCCTGACGAAGACAGCAGAAAAGCGGTTTCTGTAGAAATGGAAGGTGGTATTAAGTTAATTGGCTTTATGACCAGCGATAAGGTGGCCAACAAGTTATTTCCTGATGAGGACAAAGTAGCCGTGTATTTACCCATGAGCTATCAGATTGGTGGATACACGCTGTACTTACCGAGGGAAAAAGTTACGCCACTGGATATTGATGTGGGAACTGCCATGCGCATAGCGGTAACCGGGGGTAATTCAATTGAAAAAGACAGTTAATCCGTCCTTTAGTTAACGGATTCAGGCCGCCATCCGGCGGCCTGAACAGAATTTACTTCGCGTAATCCACCACAAAGACGTCATCCAGAATGCCGAGTTCAGCGAGTAACTCACCGAACTTCTTGTGTTCCGGGTGAGGCAGATAATTATCCCGTGCCGCTTCATCAGTAAAGGTGAGCTGATAAATATGCGTAAAGCCTTTATTAAGCGCCTCAGGACTATTATTCACCCCGTGCTCAAATGATTCAATACCGGGGATTTTATGCTCTAGCTCAGCAAACGCGCGGGTGACTTTATCAATATCCGCAGCACTCGCATCGCCGGTATATTTGAATACAACGATATGTCTGACGGTTTGTGACTCCGTATCTGCGTTAGCGTTAAAGGTTGCGCACATAAATAAACACCATAGTAATATTCGTATTTTCATTTTGACTCAGCATACTCTCTGGTTGATTGTTCTGACGTGTTCTTTTCGCCTGCCAGACCGGTTAAACGCGGGGTCATAGCAAACCTTGCTGCAATATCTTCTATCGTCTGTAACTGTGCCTCACCAAGCTTACCGGCCCAGCCGGAAGTCACTTTACTGGTCTCCATTTTCTTTGTTGAATCAGGTACGTAAGCTGTTGAAGACGGCTTTTTAAAGTCCGGTACTATAATGTCATCACAATTCAGATATCCGGCAATCTTCTGGAATTCCAAATCAGGATTTCTGGCCAGCTCTTCAAACCGCACGTAGTGAAGAGAGTCACCGCCAAAGCTGTCTTCGATAAATTTTTCCGTAAGAAAATAATAGCCGGTAAGTCGCTCGAAATCTCCGGCTTTATCGATAGCACGGATGTCATCACTGAACCGGCTGAAGTAATCAGCCCTGCCATCGTTCACATTAAGCAAATGGTTGGTAAGAGAAAAGTTTTCAAACGCGCCTTCAGCCCAGTTTTTTCTTGCTTTAATGGAAGAGATTACGGCACGGGGATCACGATAAATATGGATGACCGGACACTGATAAGTATCTTTCAGATATTTCAGGCTTAATGCCCCTTTCACATACTTCACTACAACCCGGTTTTTAAAAGCCCTGCCCGGGTCGAGTAGTGCCTGATCACGCAACACAAACGGATTGGTCAGTACGCCTTTTTGCGCCTGATGCAAAAGCGCTTTCATAGCCGGAGACGGCGGATGTGCCGTCGTGGCATAAGGCATAAAGCCGTTAATGTAAGCATATCCCGGGTCAGGCAGTGCGATACCCTGCACAGCTTTCTGAATATATCCGCACCTGGCTTGCAAAGGTTCAAACACCCGTTTGGCACTCAAACCTTCCGCGACCAATTCCTGTAACCACGTAGTACCACTACGCCAGAAACCGTTAATGACAACAGTTTCAGCGGTATTCACCCGCAATGCGTTTACCCTGTCGGGCGCACTTAACACATAACGTTTAAGCGCTTTCACATTTTCTAACATCAATGGGTTGTCCTGCTTATTATTCTGAACAGGTTAATATGCGTAAACTCACCAGTTGGATCTCGTCTCGCTCTCCCATGCCCGCCAGACAAAACCAACACCTATACTGTAAGTCACATCTTTCTCATACAGCGGGCTGTCTTCATTGGCTGACCCCTGATTGAATTGCAAAGATGTGCCAAGAAACCCGCGAACTTTATTCATAACAGGAAAAGACAATCCCAGCGACACTTCTGATCCCAGATAACCACCTTGGGCATTAAATTGGCGGCGTGTCGATGTAACATACGCCTCATCTACCTGATAAAAGTAATCATGCAATTTTTCTGTCGCCCAGGTCATTCTGAATGCCAGACTCAGTCCGGTACTGTCGAAAAAAACGCCGCGCTGCTGATAGCGTAAAGTCGGCTCAAAAACATAACCTCTGGTATGCAAGTCACCAAGATCCGTTGAAAATACAGCCCTTGCCTGCACTCTGCCGGTGAGCCTGCCATTTCCACCACGTTGGAATGAAAAATCCCGTATTTTGTAAATAAGCTGCGGACCGGCCTCGAACATATAATCCAGCTCAGGCATACCTTCCCGCGCCGTATTGTCGTCGCTGTCGGCAGAGAACGCGCCGCTGAAACTCATGTCCAGTTCAAGTCTTTCATTTTCCAGAAATACAGCTCGTGCCCCGCCGTCACCGCCGATGCGAAAAATATCACCGCGATAGATAGCATACGGTGCAGCAAGTCCCACAAAATTTCGCTCTTTGGATGCGGGGTAATTCGGCACTTCTATCATGCCGCCGCCAATACCCACTTCCCACAATGGCTGCTTTTCATCAAGCGACTCAAAACCGGTCAGGTTGCGGTTAGGTGAGTCGCCTGCAGCGGCAGTTTCGTCGTCCGCAAGGGTGTAAAAGGCAGTCATCATGAGAAGCAGCACTGGCATTAAAAATGGTGATGAGCTCAATTCAAATCCCTTGTGTTGTCAGTGACATAATTGTGAGTATCGGAGCGGAAGCTGATACCGGCGTGAATCATCTGTTTACCATTTCGGATAGGCGGACAAACTCGTCATCCAGACTGTTTGACGGCATCGTTTCGCCGGCACGGGTGTACCAGTAGCGGGCATTGAATTTATCGCCCTCTACCCGGTGCAGATAGCCGTGAATTAAACATGACAATGCATCATTTTCATTTTCGACAATCGTATGTGCGCCGTCCCAGTTTCCCTGAGAGGCTTTGTCCAGCGCCTGCTGATGAAGGTTTGTCACTAATATTTTCCCCGTAAAGACAGTTTTTCATCACCTTGTAAAACACTATATCACAGCCTTTTTTATTCGCATCACATACCCGTTATGTATCGACAGGCAACAATCCTTACTGGAAGAAATATTAACTAATAATGAAAAATTATAAAGCCCATAACTTTACATGATAACTATTATCATTTACATTCCCACCCCGAACGCACATCTCAATAAACTAATATTATTCAAGGAACACCCATGGCATACGATAAGTTGGGCTCCGGCGCTTTATTAACCGCGTTGGCAATTTCAGTGTCTGCAGCACATGCAGAGGAAGTAAAAACAGAGAAAACCGCAGCAGAAAAAGAGCAACAAGCGGTCGAACTGATCAAGATCCATGGTGTCCGCAACTCGATTTACAATGTAAAACGCTCAGGTGACGCCCGCCGTCTGGCCGACCTGATAGACACCCCTGCCACCATCACGGTACTGACAAAAGACCAGATTGAAGAATCCGGCCGTTCAGATCTTAAAGAAGTCTTGTCAACTCAGGCTGGTGTTACTCTGGGTACCGGCGAGAACGGTAACGCTTTCGGCGACCGCTATATCATCCGCGGACATGAAGCCCGTTCTGACGTATTTGTTGACGGTTTACGCGACCCCGGTATGAATACCCGCGAAAGCTTCTCCGTCGAACAAATTGAAATTACCAAAGGACCCAGCTCAACGTTTGCCGGTCGCGGCTCATCAGGCGGTGCCATTAACAGCATTACCAAAAAAGCCTCTCTGGATTACGACTTCGGCCGTATGGATGTAGGTGCAGGCACTGACAACTATCTGCGCGGCACGGTGGACGTGAACACGCCGCTAACCGAAAACTTCGCTACCCGAGTGAATATCATGAAAGCCACGGAAGATGCGCCGAAACGTGACGGTGCTGAGCGTGAAAGACAAGGTGCGCTGATTTCAGGGCTGTACGATAACCTTACAGATCTCAAGGTATGGGCGGACTTCTATTATCTTAAAGCTGAAGATGTACCGGATCTGGGCTCCACTGCCGTAAACGATGTCATCATCGAAGATATTCCGGTATACGCGCAAAACGGTGACTTCCTTACCTCAGAAGCGACATCCGGTACCTTACGGGTTGAGTATGAACTGAATGATGACTGGAAAATTTACAGCATTACCCGCTACGGCAAAACGGATAACGGCTATCTTGCCACCAGCGCCGGCGGTACCACAGGTTACGCCACAGAAGAGGATGCCACAAACGGCACCAATGGTTACACAACTTTCACCTTCGGAACGCATTCCAACTGGCAGGATGTAGAGCATTTCGCAACGCAACTGAATCTGTTCGCCAATCTGGATACCGGCTCTGTAGAACACAAATTTTTGATCAGCGCCGAATATGCTGATTACTCCGTATTGAACGGCCGCTATGCGGATACTGGTTCAGCTGCCACAACAAACTGCTGGGCATCAGGCCGAGGCGGCGTGAGCGAAACCTTCTGCGGACTGGACGCCAGCGGCAATGCTGCTGCCGGTCTGAACAGTGTCATCGACCGTTCTGCCGCTTATGAAGGCGATTATACAGCGGATTACAATTATGAAGTATCGGCATTGTCATTAATGGATACCATGCAGGTAACCAGGGAACTGATGGTATTTGCCGGCATCCGTTTCGACTCTTACGATTACAGCAACGGCACGGTTGGCCGCAGTGGTGCAGCAGACTTTGCTTATTCTGATACGCTGGTTAACGGTCACTTCGGCCTGGTCTATGAGGCCATGGACGATGTGAATCTGTATGCTTCTTACGGCACGGCTTCGAACATCAACGGTGGTGAATCTGATGTTGGCGGGAACTGCGGATACGGTGGTGTGTGTACCGATTCAGACGGCAATGCCTCAGCCGATCCGGAAACCGTAGAAAACCTGGAAATCGGTACAAAAATGTCCCTGAACGACGAATCGCTGTTTGTTCAACTCGCCGCTTTCAAACTGACTAAAGACGATGTGATGGAAGGTGCCGGTCGTGGTTACGATGTCACAGGCTCACTGAACACCGGTAAACATGAAGTGACCGGGGTTGAAGTCGCGGTAAATGGTCAGGTAACAGAGGCCCTGAGCATTCAAATCAGTGGTGCCATTATGGATTCGGAAATCCTGGAGTCGGTCTCCAGTCCTGACAGCGTAGGCTTGCCACTGGCTCTGTTTGCGAATAAGAGTTTTTATGCGCAGGCCCGTTATCAGTTAACTGAAGATTTCGCTTTCGGTGGTGACTTCACTTATAAAGATAAGATGACAGGTGGTCAGCCTGACACAGGTTCTTCCGGCCCGGTCGTGCCGTCTTACAATCTGGTTAACCTGTTTGCTCTCTATAACTTTACTGACGACATTACTGTACGTCTGAACTTTGGTAACGTGTTTGATAAAGAGTATTATACCTCTACATACCGTGCACCGAAGTTTATGTACATCGGTGACCGTCAGTCACTGCGCGCCACATTAACCTACCAGTTTTAAGGAAATATCATGGTCCTGATTGAGCAATTGCTGTCAAAAGATGAAGTGCAGACTTTTCGTCAGCACCTCAGTCAGGTGCCGTGGCTCGATGGTAAAGGTACAGCGATGGGCATGTCTGCAGCAGTAAAAGACAATGCCCAGGCTGATCCGGAAAATGATACGGTACGGCAGTTAGCCAATCAGTTGCTGGCCAGATATGGCGAGCATCCGAAACTGGTGTCTGCCGTGTTACCTCAAAAAATTTTCCCCCCCTGCTTTAACCGCTACGGACAGGGAGAAACCTACGGTTTACATGTTGATGCCGCAGTAATGCGCATGCCCCGCTCGCCGGATGTAATGCGTTCAGATATGTCGATGACACTGTTTCTGTCAGAACCGGGCGAATATGAAGGCGGTGAACTGCTCATAAAAACAGAGTTTGGCGAACAAAAAGTAAAACCCCGTGCCGGTGATGCTGTCACCTATCCGTCCGGCAGCTTACATATGGTAACACCGGTCACTTCCGGTGTGAGACTGGCCGCTATCACCTGGATGCAAAGTCTGGTTCCGGACACCCCGATGCGGGAAATCCTCTTTGAACTGGATCAGAACATTCAACAACTCAGCGCGAACGACACCGTATCACGTGAGCAACTGGACAGCCTGCACCACGTTTATCACAACCTGATCCGCAAAAACGCCGTGTTCTGAATCTATCGGGAAACCGGTGTTTGCAGATACTCCTCATCACTGACCTTTTCCATCCACACCACATTTTTGCCATCACCGAATTGCTGAATAGCGATATGTGACATCATGGAATGCTCCGCAGCACCGTGCCAGTGTTTAACACCGGGCGGGGTCCACACCACATCGCCGGGCTTAATGGTTTGCTTTTCTTTACCCCACTCCTGAACGTATCCCGACCCTTCGGTAATAACGAGATGTTGTCCTTTGGGATGGGTGTGCCAGGCCGAGCGTGAACCTGGCGCAAAAGTGACACTGGCACCGGAAACACCGGCTTCTTTGTTACTGAAATACGGATTCACGATGCTGGTACCGGTGAAGAACTTGTCTGAGCCGGTGATTGCCTGCTGTTCACCGTTTTGCGTGACTTCAAGAGATTGCGCTGAAGACAATGAAGAAATAGCGAGTAAACAGACCACACTGAATGACGTTGCAAAAGTATGCATAACACTGAGTTCCTGATGTTGGAAAGGTTATTCAGATTACGCCAAACCACCGCCAAAGTTTTTTAAAAGCTGTGCATAGCACCTATGAATCTTTTTAATAAATAGATGGGTTACAGTTACCTGGAAAGGGCCGGAACTTCCCGGGATATACAATTAAAAAGCTCCCGGAGGATCAGGCAATACTTTCACAGGATCAGACTATCGCTTCTCAGCAAATTAGCGCTATCTTTTACAGTCAGGGATTTAAAGATTCATATTACGCATTAGCGCAATGCATTTGCTGCCACCACAAAGAATCGCTTTCCCCCTGCATACAAACATTTTGAAACCCGTAATCTGAACAGGCCAGCTTCAAGGGAAATATCATGATTAAGCTTACCGTAAACGGTCGTCCCGAAACCTTTGACGGAGACCAGCAAATGCCACTGTTGTGGTATTTACGAGATGAAATCGCGCTTACCGGCACAAAGTTCGGGTGCGGTATGGCCCAGTGCGGTGCATGTACCGTGCACGTAAATGGCAAGCCGGTCAGATCCTGCGTCACTCCAATGCTGGCTTTGGAAGGAGCCGCTGTCGCCACCATTGAAGCCGCTGAAACCGACAGGATCGGTGCAGTTGTTCAGGCTGCCTGGATAGAGGAGCAGGCGCCACAATGTGGTTATTGCCAGTCTGGTCAAATCATGTCTGCGGTCGCGTTACTGAAAGAGAAAGCTGCGCCAACGGATGATGATATTGATGCCGCCATGAGCGGAAACATTTGTCGTTGCGCAGCCTATCCACGGATCCGCAGCGCTATTCACCGTGCGGCAAGGGAGCTGAAATAATGATCATTAACCCTCAACATCAGCAACAAACTGAAGCAGCGCAACATGGTGCTGCCATTACCCGCAGGCAGTTTCTGGCCGGCATGGGCGCATTGACACTGGCGGTAAACTTTAAAGGCCAGATTGCGCTGGCAGCAGAAAACGCCGGGGCTGATGTATTTATGCCCAACGCGTTTATTCAAATCGATAAAAACGGCTTTGTTACGATTATTTCCAGCTATATAGAAATGGGCCAGGGTACCTTTACCGGTCTTGCTACACTGGCGGCTGAAGAATTACATATTACACCGGAGCAACTGCAGGTGACAGGCTCCCCTGCCGACTTAGAAAAATACGGCAATCCGGTGCTGGCGGCGGTAGGTTTTAATGTGCAGGGTACCGGCGGCAGTACAGCTATGGCCGGAGCATGGAATGTAATGCGAACCGCAGCAGCATCGGCACGCCATATGTTACTTCAGGCAGCAGCCCTGGAGTGGAAAGTCCCGTTTAAAGAACTGGTTGTGGAAGACGGTATCGTTATTCACAAAGCAACAAATAAGCGTGCCGGTTACGGTGCCTTTATCGATGCCGCTGCAGAGTTACCGGTGCCTGATGCGGGTACACTTACGTTTAAAAAGCCGGCTGAGTATCAGCGCATCGGAAAAGCGGAAGGCATGCGCCGTGTCGACGTGCCGGAAAAAGTAAACGGCAAGGCTGTTTATACTCAGGATATCAAACTACCGGATATGCTGGTGGCCGTCATTGCTCACCCGCCAAGAAAATTCGCAAAAGTAGCCAGCGTAGACAAAGCGCCGGCCCTGGCGGTGCCGGGTGTCGTTGCGGTACTGGACATTCCCGGCGACAACGTAATTCAGGGCGGTGTAGCTGTGCTTGCTAAAAATACCTGGATTGCGAAGAAAGGCCGTGATGCACTGAATATTCAATGGGACGGGAATACAGGTTCACACGCCGGTACCGCTGCCCTGTTTGAAGAATACAGACAGCTGGCCGCGACGCCCGGGCTTGAAGTGGCAAATACCGGCCCGCAATTAGCTGAAGTGCCTGAAGGCGGTCATGAAATCGATGCGGTGTTTGAATTGCCTTACCTGGCTCACGCAGCAATGGAGCCGATGAACGCATTGATTCACCTTCAGGAAGACAGCTGTCATATGTGGAATGGCGAACAATGGCATACCGCAGACCAGGCAGCCATCGCCAAAGAGACCGGTTTGCCGGTTGAAAAAGTGCAGATCACCCAGCTTTATGCAGGTGGCAGTTTCGGTCGCCGTGCCGGCCCAAGCTGCGACTTTGTGATAGAAGCAGCCCGTATTGCTAAAGTTGCCCGTGCGCAGGGGCTTCACGTGCCCATCAAAATGGTGTGGCTGCGGGAAGAAGACATGGGTGGCATGCAGTATCGCCCGATGACAGTACACAACAACAAAATCATGATTAACGCCGATGGCAGTGTGGCTTCCTGGCGCTGGCGTGTTGTAGGGCAAAGTTTCTTCCCCATGCCGGCCACGCAGGTTGACCATACGCTGATGGAAGGTGCTCACGGCCTGCCCTACGCCATTAATAACATGCTGGTAGAGCAGCACCTGGTTAAAGGTGATGTGCCTGTTTCGTGGTTGCGCTCTGTAGGCCATACGCACTCGGCCTTTGTCGGCGAAGTATTGATTGATGAAATTGCCGCTAAAACCGGACAGGACCCTTACCAGTTCAGACGTAAATTACTGGCTGATGCGCCTGAATTTTTAAACGTGCTGGATCTCGTTGCTGAAAAATCCGGCTGGAACACGCCACTTCCGCAGGGCAAAGAGGGCGAAAGGCGAGCCCGTGGTATCGCCATACGTCAGTCGTTTAACACCATTGTAGCTCAGGTAGCGGAAGTCACCGTGCGTGCAGACAACACCTACAAAGTAGACAAGGTATACTGCGCTGTAGACTGCGGCCAGGTAATTAACCCGGTCAATGTGGCGACACAGGTAGAGGGCGGGATCGGTTTTGCCATGTCATTCCTGAAACAGGAAATCACCCTGGAAGACGGTGTGGTAACACAGAGCAATTTCCACAATTATCCGGTTCTTCGCATCAATGAAGCACCGGCAGTGGAAGTGTTTACGGTTGACTCCGTGAAGCCGCCAACGGGGATCGGAGAGCCCGGCGTACCGCCTGCCGTTCCGGCTATCTTAAATGCCATCAGCAGCATAACCGGTAAAGTAGTTCGCAGGTTACCGCTGGGCGCTAAAGTGCTGGCTTAGTCGCCGGTTGCAAAAATAGCTTCACTGCAGAGATAAAAAAGGGCCGGTGACTTACCTCACCGGCCCTTCTTTTTATTACCGGCTTTTAGCCGGCAGTTAGTCTTACCATCACAGCTTCTTTTACTCTGCGGCCGTAGTCTTCATCGGCGGCATCGTATTGTGCAAACATGGCTTCCTGCACATCAGCAGTTGCCTGACTTAAACCATCTGCAATATTGCTTACCAGTTGCTGCTTTTGCGATTCGTTCATGATGCGGTACAGCTCACCGGCCTGAGAAAAGTTATCATCATCCTGCGTATCGTAAATGTCCAGCCATGCATCCTGCTCCAGCGGCATGGGTGGCTCTGCATATTGCACAGCTTCTGCCGGCTCACCGGCCATAGCGCGGTTATTCGGATAGAAGTTAGCACCACTGCTTGCCAGTGCAGGGTTAATACCGGCAAAAGCACCGTCACGCTGGTAGTTGTGCACCGGGCATTTTGGCGCATTCACAGGGATCTGATTCACATTCGCGCCCACGCGGTAACGGTGTGCATCCTGATAAGCCAGCAAGCGCGCCTGTAACATTCTGTCCGGCGATACACCAATCCCCGGTACTAAATTATTTGGTGCAAACGCCGCCTGCTCGGTTTCTGCAAAGTAGTTGTCAACATTACGGTTCAGCTCAAGCTGCCCGATTTCCTTTAACGGGAAGTCTTTGTGTGGCCATACTTTCGTTAAATCAAAAGGATTTATGTGGTAGCTGCGGGCTTCCTCTTCCGTCATGATCTGCACCTTCACGGTCCAGGATGGAAAGTCACCGTTATCAATGCTGGCAACCAGGTCCTGCTGTGCGCCGAAGGCCGGCATTTGTGCAGCTTCTTCAGTGGTCAGGGTTTTAATCCCCTGATTAGTTTTGAAGTGCCATTTCACCCAGTAACGCTCACCTTTACTGTTCCACAAACTCAAAGTATGGGAGCTGTATCCGTTCACATGACGGTATGATAACGGGATCCCGCGGTCAGACATCAAAATGGTGGACTGGTGCAACGATTGCGGGTTATTCGCCCAGAATTCGTAAACCGCCTGCGGATCAGGCAGATTCGTCCGCGGATTTTTCTTCTGGCTGTGGATGAAGTCGGGGAATTTAATCCCGTCCCGTAAGAAGAATACCGGCGTATTATTGCCCACCATATCCCAGTTTCCCTGCTCTGTGTAAAACTTCACAGCAAAGCCACGGGGATCACGGGCATAATCACTTGAATCCTGGCCGCCGCCTACTGTGGAAAAGCGCAGAAATACCGGTGTTTGCTGACCTTCCTGCTGCAGGAAATCAGCTATCGTATAATCCGACAGGCTGTTGGTCAGCGTGAAGGTGCCGTAAGCTGCACTGCCTCTGGCATGGACAACACGCTCGGGAATACGCTCGCGGTTAAAATGAGCCAGCTTCTCAAACAGGTAGTGATTGTCGAAAGTCACCGGACCGCGACGACCCGCAGTGCGGCTCTGATTATCATTCGCAACCGGCGCGCCGTTAGCCGAGGTTAACGTAACAGATTGAGGGTTCTTACCCGAAAATGGACACTGACTCATAATATTATCCTTCTGAACTGACACTATTGTGATGGACAGATTTTTATTTAAGTGCTCAGGTAGAGACTGTTTCTGTCCGTTAAGAAGATTATGGTCGATTACTATTTTTGAATAAAACGAAGTAAATTGATTGTTTAGATTGATTTTAAAGATTAGAAACCCGAAGTTTAATCGGGATCTAAAAAGCCAGCTATCCCCAAGGATAACTGGCCCGATAAAGATAACAGGTTAAGTAATCGCTCAAGGCTTTTCAGGGGCGTCCTGAAGCAATGTTTTAATTGACTCATTACCGGCGAGGTCTGCAAGATCTATCAGATAGCTTTTTTGCAACTCGTCCAGCGTTTGTCCTGCCAGCAGTTGCTTTACTCTGTCTTCTTCACCATTGGCTATCGCCGTTTTCAGTCCGGACATATTGGCTATGGGATTCACTATTGTTTCTCCTCAGCGGTGATTACAAACGTTCACAGAAAACAAAGCCCGCCGGAGGGCGGGCGCTTTACGTTTCATCAAATTAGCTTTTCATTTTCATCAGGCCTTCGGCCTCAACGGTGAAGGTATTGAAGAATTCTTCTTCCATCTCGCCAGTAACGCGGACCCGCTCGCCCTTAATCAAGGTGAGTTTGCCATCCTGATCCAACGGCATGTCATCAAGATCGTCCAGCTCTACAGTTAGCGTTGAGTCGCCTACTTTTAGCTGCAGTGCTTTTTTACCGATAGACTGAACTGTACCTACCAGCACCATTTCTTCGTCATCCACGTCCAGTGAGTTTGCCGCGCTCAGATACATATCTGCAGAGTGCTGGTCCACATCGTCAGCCAGAAAGGTCGTTTCCAGCTCGTCCACAAAGACACTTTGTGCCACGATTCGGGAGTCAGTAAATAAACCATCATCCAGCTGTGCGGTTACCATGACATCTTTCCCTTCAAGTTCTTCATAAGCCTGTGCATCCAGGTCAGTATTATGAAGCTCTACGAAAATGGTGCCGTCACCGTAATCCAGCGTGAAGAACTTTGAATCCACATCAGTGACTTCACCAGTGAGCGTTATCCAAGTGTCCGGCATATCAGCCAGACGCGTTGTGGTGTTGGAGTCCTGAGCCTGCATCACAGCTTTATTCATCCGGTCACGGGCGTTGGTCTGTTGCTGATTTTCCATTTTCACCGGCTGCATGGCACCGGTCTGTGTTTCAACCTGTTTGGCTGCAGCGGCACCGGCAACACTGGATAAAGTTGCAGTAACAAATACAGCAGCTAATGTTTTCTTCGTGTTCATCATAATGACCTCCTGAATTGATATGTCTTTTGAGAACAATGAATAGTCATTCGGAGTTAGCTGATGCAAAGCCAGTGCCGCCCATTCAAATCAATAACTTAGAATGAAAAAGAGGGAAGTTACGAGATTGCAGAGAAGAAATATCCTCCCGCAAGAGTGTAGAGATTACAGGTTAAACCAGAGAACCGCCTTTCAGGTACAGTGCGGTTATCGCATTGCTTTCTACAGGTTTGGAGAACAGGTAGCCCTGACCATAGTCACACCCCATTGCCAGCAGTTTTTCTGCCTGCGCTTTGTCTTCAATTCCCTCTGCAACCATTTTACAGCCAAAGGATTTTGATAAGGCGAGTGCTGTAGAAACAATTGCCAGATGTTTATCGTTCGTCAGCATGTCGCAAATAAACGCGCGGTCAATTTTAATAATATTCACATTGAGGTTGGCAATATAAGCCAGAGAGCTCATCCCTGTACCAAAGTCATCGATGGTCAGCGTGACGCCCAATACTTTTAGGGCATCCAGACGACTTTGAATACTTTCGATATTCATGCTGGTTTCGCTTTCTGTGAGCTCAATTTCCAGCAAACTGGCAGGCACTTCAAACTTTTCCAATGTGTCTGAAATGAAATCCACAAGCCCCGGGTCCAGCAGGTTATAGGGGGACAAATTCAATGCCAGCGGAAGTTCAATCTGCTGTGACCGCCAGGCGGCAAGTTGTTTGATACTTTGACAGATAATATAACGGCCAAACTCCTGTACCCGGCCGCTATGCTCAATCAAATCGATAAATGCTCCCGGCGGCAGTATCCCGTCAATGGGATGATGCCAGCGTGCCAGCGCCTCTACCCCGATAATATTTCCGTCTTTCAGCGAGACCTTTGGCTGATAGTAAAGCTTGATCTCTTCCCGCTCCAGCGCACCGGTCAGTTCAGCGCGTAATCTGAGCTGTTTTTTATAATCAACTGCATTGCTTTCGTCAAAGAGCATCCAGCCACAGCGCAGTTGCTTAGCTTTGTACATCGCTGTATCAGCGTTAATGATTAAGCTTTCACCGGAATCAGCGTGTGTAGGATAATGGGCTATTCCAATGCTGGCACCGGTATTAATCGCCAGATTATTAATCATCACCGGTGCATCGCATTGCTCCACCAGAGACTTTGCCAGCCCTTTAGCTTCATCAATATTAAGGCTGGGTGCCCAAATTATAAATTCGTCACCGCCGACCCTTACCAGTACCTGATTGCTGCTTAATGCACCATGCAATCTGAGGGCAATTTCAACAAGCAACTTGTCACCGGCAGCATGACCAAAAGAGTCATTTACCTCTTTAAATTTATCCAGATCGATGACGAATAAACAACCCTGCCCCGCGACAGGTTCATCCATACTGTCTGCAGAAGAGGAAGCGTTATCTATACAGGTTTCCAGTAAGTCATCCAGAAAACGGCGGTTTGGAAAGCCTGTCAGGCCATCATGGGTTGCAATTTTCGCCAGTGCATCATTCTTTTGTTGCACCCGTTTAGCAATAAAAGACGACAACGTCAGCGCGAGCCAGATGGCGATCCATAATACAATAACAGACACAATGGAGAGTCGCTTAGCCACCATGGCCATGGTGAGGTCCAGAGAAGTGGTAGTCTGAATGAGGTCGAGTTTATAACCGTTTCGTTCAGCATGGATGTACAGAAATTTTTCATCACCGAACTCCAGCATGCCTCTGGCGAGATCAGTGTGATCTGCAAGGTACTGACGAAAATCATCCGCCTGACTGGCTTTCAATCCACGAACATAAACCCAAATACCTTCGTCGCGGCTGACACGGGCAAAAATACCTGCTTCTTCCTCGTTTCCTCCGTAGATCATAGTCGCCACAGAGGCTGCACTGGCAGCGAGTCCGTCATTGTTGGAAACCAGTTCACTTAAAATGATGTTGGCTTCTTTTTCCATCGCCTGCAAACCGGTTTCCACGCCCAGTTCTGCGGTGAGCCGGTAAGACACTACGACGTATATGACAGATACAAACAGCGATACACCAAGACACGCCAGTATGAGCCTGGTTCTGAAGGATTTGTCTCTGGTTAACTCAGAGAGTTGTACCATCTATAACGCAACCGTCAGTTATTGATCGCCGTTACGGGTACTGATCCCCGCTACGTGATAGACAGGACACCATCCGGTGAACAGGGAAATAAGATTAAGAAAACCGAATATACCAATAAGGACTTCGATGACAGGTTCTTCGATGATGTTACCGTTGAACAGAGCGAAGGCGGTAAATAACACACCAATCACTCCCCGCAGACTTCTGTCCAGAGTATTCAGGTTTTGGGAAATATTCATGTCGTGATCTCATTGTTGTTATCGATGTCACTGTAATATAACTCTTTCAAAAATTCTTATCGGTATATAAAGCAGACGTTAAGTATCTTAATTCTGGTCACATTTATGAAATTTTGCCATGTCAGGTTACTATTCTGCCCCTTTAACCGCCTCCATCAGATACTGCTTTAAAATATTACCTGCTGGAGACAAGGCAACCCCCCTACGCCGGAGTAAAGAAATATTTCTTTCCACTACCGGATGGGTGAGTTCGATTGCCCGCAACCCCGGGGACATGCGTGCCGGGACTCCTGAACTGGGTAACACTGCCACGCCCAAACCGGCTTCTGCATAGGCAAAAGCAGATGTCATCTGCATGGGTTCAAGAATAATATCCAGCTTCATATCCTGAGCCAGTGCTGTGCTGTCGATGAGGGTCCGGATCGTCGTACCCTTGTTCATGGCAATGACCGGCTGATTTGCCAGTTGTGCCCATTTGACGGATTTCTCCTTTGCCAGAGTATGTGTATCAGAACACACCACTACCATGGCATCTTTGATGAGGGTCAATGCTTCCACTTCTTTGTCAGACTGGGCATAACAAATGCCGAAATCAATCCGCTTTTCATTCAGCGCATTGATGATTTCCTGTCCGGCGCAGTCCTGAATGTTTAACCGGATATCCGGATAATCGCTGTTAAACCGTTTCAGCACCCGTGGCAGCAAAGAGCTGCAAACTGACGGCAGCACCGCGATATCCAGCCTGCCCCGCTTTATGGACTTGTAAGTCTTGACGTCGTAAATGGCCTGCTCAAAGTCAGCCACCAGCTTCTCTGCCGTGTCACGAAATTCTTCTCCGGCGGGCGTCAGTTCGACCTGACGGGTATGTCTTCTTACAAGCTGGATCCCGAAATCCTGTTCTAACTGCTGGATCAGCGAACTTAATGCTGGCTGGGTGAGGCAAACCCGTTCTGCAGCCCGGGTAAAATGAAGTTCTGTGGCGAGAGCAATGAAGGCTTTGAGATGTTTGATGTTGACCACGTGAGCACGCCCAATTAATCAGAATAAACTATAGATTTATACAATTTATTTATTGGAGTTATAGATAATAGAAAATCATAGTATGAATAAAATGTAAACTTTTAATCTAAAAAAGGTTAATTTGATTTCTGAACTTCAGCTCCGGATCAAACAACATCAATAAGGATTATGCCATGCCGTTACCTCTTCCTTGCAAAGCACTGTGTTTAACAACGGGTCTGTGGATGGGCGGCGCGCTGACGCCCGCCACCGCAGCGGATAAGCCTTTGTCTGTTATCGACGTGCACGTGCATGCCATGCAGGTAAACGGCAAAGCCGGCCCCATGTGCCCCTGGTTCCTTACTGATATGCCGGGCGGCGATCCGCATCAGGCACCACCTTCATTTATGAATACAAACTGTGAGCAACCGCTTGAATCAGCCTCGTCGACAGAAGACTACATTGCAAAAGCCATCAGTGAAGCACAAAGACTGAACGTTACCATGGTCGCCAGTGGCGATGATGATGTATTACGGGCAATGCACAAGGCTGCACCGGACAGGGTTATTCCGTCACTGGGTATGGCATTAAGCCTTACTGATGATATGTCACCGGATGAATTCAGAACGGCCCTTGAAAGCGGATTTTACAAGGTTGTTGGTGAAGTAGCGCCCCAGTACCGCGGTATGTCGCCTTCTGATATGTCACTGGATCCATACTTTGCCATTGCTGAAGAGTTAAAGATCCCCGTAGCTATTCACATGGGCACCGGGGGCAATGGTATGGCAAATATTACCTCACCCGATTACCGCGCTTCACTGGGTAACCCCTTCGAACTGGAAGACATGCTTGCCCGTCACCCGAAATTGAAAATATGGGTGATGCACGCCGGCTATCCTATGGACGATGCCATGATTGCACTGATGGGCGCACACGCATACGTGTATGTGGATATTGCCGGTATGATCTGGAGTTACCCGCTGGCCGAAGTAAACCGCTACATCGAACGTCTGGTGACAGCAGGATTTGGCCGCCGTATTTTGTACGGAACCGACTTGTTGATCTGGCCGGGCCTGATGGAAACCTCTATCAATGTCATCAAGGATGCTGACTACCTCACTGAACAACAAAAGCGCGATATTCTGTTTAATAACGCAGTGCGCTTCTTCAATCTCGACGCTGAAGACTTTCAATAAATTCCGGCAACGGGGCTGACAAGGCCCCGACCCAATTAATAAATTTTCAATATTGAATTATAGAATTAATTGATTTGCCTGATAGATAACCATTCCGCATAGTATGAACAACTTGTAAAAATAAAGTAGCCGGTACGTTACCTTTTCCATCCTGCCGGCTTATCTGAGGAGGATCAATGTTTTCGTTGCTCAACGGAATCAAGGTACTTGATTTAACCACCATCGTTCTAGGGCCCTATGCAACGCAATTCCTTGGTGATTTTGGTGCAGACGTTATCAAGGTAGAGAACATCACCGGGGACTTATTCAGAACCGTCAGACCCGGCCGTTCAGCGGAAATGGGGGCGGGCTTCATTAACTGTAACCGCAATAAAAAAGCCATCGCTCTGGATTTAAAAAGTGAGGGCGGACAGGAAATACTTCAAAAGCTGATCGCAGAAGCCGATGTGGTTGTTCACAACATGCGTACGGCCACGGCAGAGCGTCTCGGTATTGACTATCCGGCAGTAAAAAAGATAAACGATAAAATTGTGTACTGCTTTGCGCCTGGCTACGGTCAAAGCGGCGCGTATGCCCACAAACCCGCTTACGATGACATTATTCAGGCGGAAAGCGGCATTGCCTATCTAAACCGCACATCTGACGGTCAGCCCCGTTTTATTCCCACGATTATTTGCGACAAAGTGGGCGGTATGCATCTGGCCATGTCGGTGCTGGCAGGCGTGGTTCACCGCCTGAAACATAACGAGGGCACCTGCATTGAAGCCCCCATGTTTGAAGGCATGGTGTCATTTCTGATGACAGAGCAACTGGCCGGCGAAACCTTTGTTCCGCCTCTGGGCGGCACCGGTTATGAACGGCTGAATTCGCCTTACCGTAAACCCTTTCCTACGGCAAACGGCTATATCAGTATTTTGCCCTACAGCACACGTCACTGGCAGCGCTTCTTCCGCCTGATTGGACGCGAAGATATGACAGAGCACGCCACGGTGACCGATCCGGTAAAGCGGAGCGAAAACGTGGGATCGCTGTATAAAATTGTCAGTGAAGCCACTCCTGCGCGGACCACGGAAGAATGGGTCACCGCACTGACCGAAATTGACGTTCCGTTTGCTCCGGTGAACAACATTGATGGCTTACTTCATGACCCGCATCTGTCATCCATCCGCTTTTTCAATGAATACGAGCACCCCTCTGAAGGCCGCTTACGGCAACCCGGCAAACCTTTCAATGTTGACGGGGAAGTCACAGACGATTTACCACCACCGCTACCCGGCCAGCATACGGTGAGCATTCTTGAAGCGTTAGGGTACAGCCACGACGCTATCGATGAGTTACAGAAAAAGAACATTATATTCAGCACTGAACGGAGTGAAAAATGAGTTTCAACATTCAGGCAAAATCATACATTCTCGGTGCGGCTGCGCTTTTTACTTTTGCTTCGCTAAGCGGATGTGCAACAACCGCTGCAGAGGATGAGCAAAGGTTTACGGCATTGTCCGCCAAATTAGATACACTGGTTGAAAACGGCACCATGCCGGGCTCAGTCACCACAATTATCGAGCAGGGCAAGCCGGTTTATCATTATGTGAACGGGTATCAGGATACTGGCAGCAAAACGGCGATGACGGATGATACTCTTTTTCGTCTTTATTCTATGTCCAAACCCATTACCAGTGTTGGCATTATGATGCTGCAGGAGCAAGGCAAATTGCAGGTGTCCGATCCTGTCAGCAAGTATTTGCCAGCCTTCAAAGACTCACAGGTTTATGTGTCCGGCGACCTTGAGAACATGGTCACAGAGCCGGTAAAGCGGCAAATGACCATTGATGACCTGCTGGCCCATAAATCCGGTATTACCTATCACTTTACCGGCGACACACCGGTTCACCAGTATTACCGGAAATATGGCGTGAAGCGTGATACCCCCGTTGGCACATTACCAACAGACGGTGCGCCGGCGCGTAATCTCACGGAACTGGCTGAACGCCTTGCCGCAGCCCCGCTGCTGAGCCAGCCGGGCGAAACGTTTGACTACAGCTATTCCACTACCCTGCTGGGTAAAATTATTGAAACCGTTACCGGCGAGCGGCTGGATAACTGGCTTGAGAACAACCTGTTTACGCCTCTTGGTATGAACAACACCGGCTTTTTTGTCACCGGTGACGATCTCAACCGGTTTATGACCAACTATCTGATGACTGAGAATGGTCTGAAGGTCATAGAAACGGCAGAAAATACCGATTACAAAGATGCAAACCGCTTACTCGATGGTGGCGGCGCACTGGCCGGCACCGCATCTGATTATGTGGCGTTTGCCACCATGCTGGCAAATAAAGGTACTTATAACGGTAAGCGGCTGTTAAGCGAAGCGTCTGTGGATGCCTTATTTGCGCCACGCATCACCATTGAAAAATTTGGTAACGACGCCCCGATGGCGTTCGGATACGGCTTTGCGATTGGATCACCGGACACTGAAGCTGAAAACTTTATGCCCGACGGGTCTTTCGGCTGGGCAGGTTCTGGCAATACCGTGTTCTGGGTCAACCCCGAAACCCAAAGCCTTGTGGTCTTTATGACGCAGGTTATCACGCCGCCACCCTTTGCTAAGAAGGTACCGTTTCGTCAGTACCTGATTGAAGCGACTGCCGCAGAAGCCCGTTAACAGCCTATGTTAGCACTCACCGGCTTTCTGACCATTGTGACCGTGTTGCTGGCTATCGTCAGCAAACGTCTCTCCCCGCTGGTTGCCCTTGTTGCTATTCCGGTTGCCGGCGCGCTGATTGCCGGTGAAGGCATGGCGGTGCCCGGCTACATGGTTCTGGGGATAACCGCTATTGCCCCGGTGGCGGTCATGTTCATGTTTGCCATATTGTTTTTCGGCATCATGAACGACAACCATGTATTTACGCCCTTTATCAACGGCGTGCTGAAAGTGTGTGGCAACGACCCCAGGAAACTGTTTACCGGTGTCGTGCTGATCACCGCGCTGGTGCATCTTGACGGCTCCGGCGCCAGTACCTTTTTAATCGTTATACCTGCGGTATTACCGGTTTTTGATGCACTGAATATAGACCGCAGAAAGCTGGCTGCATTAGTGGCAATGTCGGCAGGTGTCAACAATATGCTTCCCTGGGGTGGCCCTACCATCCGTGCAGCCGCCGCCCTCGACGTACCGGTTATGGAGCTGTACGCGCCCGTTCTGCCGGTCCATCTCAGTGGCTTCGCTTTTGTGCTCCTGATTGCTTACTGGATGGGCCATCAAGAACGGCTGAAACAAAATGCGATTTCAGGTACGTCCATCACTTCAGCACAGCAAACGCGCCGGGCAGACGTAAAATGGTTCATCAACATTGCGCTTATAGTTATTGTCATAAGCGCCATCGTCGCCAGTCTGCTCCCCCCTGTTGTGGCATTTACCGGCGGTGCGCTTGCCGCTTTGCTGATTAATGCTCCTTCTCAGGAAGCACAGAAAAAAACCATCGATAATCACGCTGCGCCGGTATTTATGATGGTCAGCATACTGTTTGCTGCCGGATGTTTTACCGGTGTACTGAAGCACTCAGGCATGCTGGATGCCATGGCATCAAGTGGCAGTACCTTGTTACCTGAGGCATTAACCGGAAACATGCCTCTTGTTGTCGCAGTGTTATCAATGCCCCTGAGCCTGTTGTTTGATCCGGACTCTTTTTACTTCGGCATTATGCCGGTACTGGCAGGCATTGCTGCTGAATCGGGCCTGCCTGCTGTCAGCGTGGCACACGGTGCACTGCTGGGGCAAATGACTACCGGATTTCCGGTCAGCCCGTTAACACCGGCAACGTTCCTGCTTATTGGTCTTACGCAAATCAGTCTGGCAGATCATCAGCGCTACGCCCTGCCCTTACTGGCCGGCGTGTCGTTATTCATGACGCTGGTAGCCGTGTTGCTTGGCGTAATCCCCTTATAAAAGTCGTTACAGGGTAAAAACATGACGAACACCGATATTAAGATAGTGGAAATGGGTGCCAGAGATGGCCTGCAAAGCGAACGGCTTCCGGTTTCCCTGAAAACGAAAATTACGCTCATCGACCAGCTTGCCGGATGCGGGTTAATACATATTGAGGCCGGCAGTTTTGTACGCCCGGACCGCGTTCCGCAAATGGCGGATACCCCTGCCGTATTTGAAGGTATAACACGGAAAGCCGGGGTGATTTACTCAGCCCTCACACCTAACCTGAAAGGCTTTGAGCAGGCAGTGAGTGCCGGTGCAGATGAAGTCGCTATATTCGCTTCAGCATCAGAAGGGTTTTCCCGTAAAAACCTGAATTGCGATATTGCCACCAGCCTGATCCGTTTTGCAGAAGTTACCCGTGCGGCGCAACAAGCAGGCATACCGGTGCGGGGATACGTATCCTGCATTGCGGGCTGCCCATATGACGGTGACGTTTCACACGCAAGTGTGATTGATGTCACAGAGAAGCTGTTTGATATGGGCTGTGTTGAAGTGTCATTAGGTGACACCATCGGCACCGGCACGCCCGGACGTATCAGGCACTTACTGAAAGCCCTGTTACAGAGCATACCGCCACACAAAATTGCCATGCACATGCACGACACTTACGGGCAGGCCATTGCCAACATTTATGTTTCACTGGAAGAAGGCATCCGTACCTTTGATGCCTCTGTGGGCGGCATTGGCGGTTGCCCTTACGCAAAAGGCGCTACAGGCAATGTAGCCACTGAGGATCTCGTTTATCTGCTTGACCGCGAAGGGTTTAACCACGGCATCGCTTTACTCAAACTCAGTGAAACCGGATTATGGATAAACAAGGCACTGCAACGACAAACTACGTCACGCGCCGGTCTGGCAATGCTGAACAGGCAGAATGCACAATGAGCCGGGTGTTCTTAATCCGGTTACTGCTGAGCCAACTTGCAGTTTCCACTTGCCTTCTGAGTTCTCACACATTAACAGCAAAAGATCTGACCGGCTTTTGCAACGCTATCAAACAAGCCGGGCCGGAAGACGGCGTTGTCAGCCACATTGAAACTAAAGCGCAACATTGCCGCGTGACCACACAGGTGCGACCTGCAACGCTCAGCCGGTCAGCCGGTTCATTTATTGAGGTATACACCTGGCTGCCCGCACCGGATAAATGGAATGGCCGGTTTATTGCCTTTGGAAACGGGGGTTACAGCGACAGTATTGCCCAAAGTGCCATGACGGCATTTCTGAATAAAGGGTTCGCTGTGGGGGCTACAAATACAGGCCATCGCGGAGACGACTTAAGTTTCGCCTCAGACGTACCTGAACGGATTGATTACTGGGGACGGTATGCGGTTCATGCATTAAGTGAAACAGGTAAAACCCTCATTGAACATGTCTATGGCGATGCACCGCAGTTCAGCTATTTTTCCGGATGTTCCACCGGTGGCCATCAGGCTCTCGCCAGTGTTCAGTATTTTCCGCAGGATTTTGATGGTGTGCTGGCAGGGGCTCCGGGCAACAACCGGATTGCCCTTAATGCCGCCTTTCTGTGGCTTTTTCAGCAATTTCATGACAAACAAACGGGAGAAGCGGTAATCACCAAACCGGATCTCGCTTTGCTGTCCCGAACCGTTGCCCGGCAGTGCGGCGAAGAATCTGGCCCGGCGAAGGGCGTGATCCTGCGAACAGAGTCGTGCAAGCCGGATCTCACCGTTTTGCAATGTCAAAATGACCGTGATACCCAATGCCTGAGCGCTGATAAACTATCCCGCCTGCAAAAGATTTATCAGGGGCCGGTCGATCCTGTCACCGGCGAGCAAATCTATCCCGGTTTTCCACCCGGCAGTGAATACACCGGAGGTGCAGGCTGGGCCGCTTATATGGCCGATCCGAAAAATCCTTTGCAACCTGCCAGAGCAGACTTCTGGCGTTTGTGGGCATTTGATCAGGCGGAATGGGATCCATGGACATTTGACTGGCACACAGATTATCAGCGGGCAAGCAACGCTCTCTCCCCGCGTATCGACGCCACAGAAACGGATTTGTCTGCCTTCATGCAACAAGGCGGAAAACTCATTATTTATCATGGCCTGGCAGACCCGGTTGTATCATCAGCCGATACGGCACGCTATTTCCGTGAAGCCGCGGCAGATACCGGAGCGTCTTTTAATGCCAGATATTACGAAGTGCCGGGCATGTCTCACTGTGCCGGCGGTCCGTTTATCAGCGAATTTGATGCTTT
Source organism: Alteromonas sp. (assembly GCF_984505615.1). Taxonomy (NCBI): domain Bacteria; kingdom Pseudomonadati; phylum Pseudomonadota; class Gammaproteobacteria; order Alteromonadales; family Alteromonadaceae; genus Alteromonas; species Alteromonas sp. The sequence continues at coordinate 26,755 of NZ_CFHOXV010000011.1, forward strand.
TCCTGCCCTGCAACAGTGGGTTGAGCACGGCACAGAGCCCGGCGTCATCCACGCACCGGTAAACGGTAAATCAAAAGAGACTTTTCAGTTAGCCCCCGCCAAAACCATACTTAAATAATGTCTATATGGGCTAACGAAAAAATTTAGCTAATCCCCTAGACACCAAATCATTATATTTCAAAAACTTAAAACCCATTCATATTAAAATTTTGTTAATTAATAGTATAAATCAATTTAACTTATTGATATCACCATGGTGTGATGAGAACTGATAAGGACTGCCAGCCGGGAGCTGGCAAACACATAAAACAGGACGGCATTAGTGGTTGCCGTCCGACCAGATTCAGGACTATACATCATGTTCAGCACATCAAAAAAGCATCCGCTCTTAAGAAGCAAGCTGCAACTCGCCGTTCTCGCCGCCCTGCTTAACCCGGCTACATCAACAACTGTTTTTGCTCAGGACAAAGAAGAAAAAGACGTTGAAGTCATCAGAGTGACCGGTAGTTATGTGACCCGCGATGCACAGGCTTCCATGTCATCACCCATCCAGATTGTCGGCAGTGAAGAAATCCTCAGATCCGGTTTTTCCGGTGTGGACGATATTATTGTAAACAATACAGCGAACACTGGCAGTGTGGGCGGCGTAAATAACCTCGCCGGCGGTGGCTCAGAATCCCGTCAGACCCGTTCTGCTAACTTGCGGGGTCTGGGCCCCTCTTCCACGCTCGTATTGCTTAACGGACACCGTGTTTCTTCACAGGAAATGGACGCTAAACGGAACAGTTACACCAACCTTGCGGCCTTAGTTCCCACTATCGCGGTGGGAAGAATTGAAACCGTACTGGACGGCGCATCTGCCATTTATGGTTCTGATGCCATAGCCGGCGCCATGAACATCATAACCGATGACCGCTACGAAGGTGTGACGGCCAGCTGGCAACATACAGCGATTGAAAACGCTCCGGCTAATTTGCTGCAATTTAAACTGGGCGGCGGAAACGACAAGTTTCACGGCATGATTGCCAGCAGCTACGAGTACAAATCAAATTTGCAGAATTCAGATCGCGCCGTCACAGCCACTAACAACACCTCAGGGACAGCGCAGCCGGGCAACTTCGTTCTTACAGAGCGCCCTGTCGGCGCTGACGGTTCAGATGTCATCATCGATAACGGCGTAAACGGGCCGGTAAACTATTCCGCCCTGTACGACCAGATTTCTGCAGATACAGACAGCAACAGAGTGACGCTGGCCGATCCACACTGTACCGCCGAAGGCACCGGCGGCATTTATGTTGGCAGCAATCCGTTTCCCTACGGCACTTGCCAGTTCAGCTACCAGCAAATGAACCCTATCATGCCAGAGTCTAAAACCTGGTTAACCTATGCATCAGCCAATTACCTGGTAAATGATGAGCATGAGATGTTCTTCGAAGGCCGCTTCTATAAGCAGGAAGGTAATCGCTATGGTGTCGCCAGTATGCCCATCTCACTGGGATCCCCTGTTGTCCCGGCAGAAAACCCATATAACCCTTTCGGCGTTGATGTCCAGTTCAATGGCCGTGTGCTGGGAATTAATGCGGATTACCGTCTCGCAGAATCTGACGTGGACGGTACCCATTTAGTATTAGGGGGGAAAGGTGAGCTGGGCTTCTCTGACTGGCAGTACGAAGTCAGCGGCGTGTGGAGTCAGGAGCGCGCACTGAATACAGAGCCGGACACTGATCTGCAAATGTTGCAAAATGCTTTAAATGGTTATGGTGGCGCTGATTGCCAGACAGATCCGTTTGGCAACCCAAGTAGTGCTGAAACCGCCGGTGAAGGAAACTGTGTCTGGTTCAGCCCTTTTGGTAAAGATCAGCTTAACCATGACGACCGCGTATTTTACAACCTGTTGCAACCCGGCCGTTCCTCAGATGAAGTGATTTATCAAATCATTGAATTTGTTGCCAACGGATCCTGGTTTGATTTACCCGGCGGAACGATTGGTGTGGCTATTGGCGGGCAAACCAGAAAGGAAACCCGTAAAGTTACTGTTGATGCGGCGACGCAGGCCGGACGTTGGGGCTTTACCGGCAAGCAGTCTCCGGGACAAGGCTCACGGACCATCGATGCTGTCTTTGCAGAGTTATTCCTGCCCTGGACACTGGATTTAGATATGCAACTGGCGTTGCGCTATGAAGACTACGGGCGCTTCACCACTACTGATCCGAAATTAGGTCTTAACTGGCGTGCGACCGACGACCTCACCTTCAGACTCTCTGCCAGTACCGCTTTCAGAGCACCGTCTCTGGCGCACTCAGTGGGGAATCAGTCATCTTCCGGCGTCAGCCAGACTATTGATCCGCTGGACCCGAATGACAACGGAACTTTCCGTGTAATCAATACAATTGCCAATCCCGACCTGGAGCCGGAAGAATCAACAAACGTCAATATCGGCATGACCTGGACAGTAACAGATGAATTAACCACATCGTTAGATTACTGGAGCTTTGAGTTCGAGAATCAGGTAACAGCAGAAACAGCAACACAGGTGATAGAGCGGGATCCAAACGGGCCTGATTTGATTCGGGATGCTGATGGCCGGTTACTGGCGGTAAACGTGGGATATTTCAATGCGGGTAAAACCGAAACAAACGGCATTGACTGGCGTCTGGATTACCGTACAGAAATCATTGATGGTCACACTCTCAGCATCAGTAACTCGCTGACCTGGATTAACGAGTACACCGTGCAGGTGGGCCCGGACCAACCCGTGTATGACGTAGTGGGACGCAGAAACGACAACAACCCCGGCTCTGTTGCACCGGAATATCGCGACACGATGCAGGTATCCTGGTTACACAACGCCCACTCCGCAAACGTCACCATGCGCTTTGTTGATGGTGTGGAAGATGACGTGTTCCTGCCGATGAATTACACCACACCATGGGGACAGATCAGTTCATCCACGGTGATTGATGCGCAGTATGCGTTCCGCTTTGGCGGCAACGAGCAGTATCAGATTGCTGTGGGTGCCGTGAACCTGTTCGACCGCGAACCGCCGGCAGCTTATTTCACCAAGTACCTGTCTACCGCCGCCGATCCGTTAGGCCGTCAGGCATATGTGAGACTGTCTTTTGAACTGTAAAAAGTGAATGGAGAAGCAGTGCGCCTGGCGCACTGCTTTTTAACCTGAGGTTGTCAACAACTTCCGGCAATACAACACCGGCAGGAAGCCGCCCCCAATCAGGATGGCTATCCTGAATGCCTCGTACTCTACAAACCAGAGAGGTTTGAAAAACGTGAGTACAATTATTACAGACGTCATGCCAGTGAATGCATAGTTCAGATACCGGTTTGCCAGATTCATAGAGTAATTTTCTTTTAGGGTGTGATGCAGAGATACAATCAAAATCAACCAGATAATGGCAACACAAGTTCTGCCATTTCACCGGGTTGTTGAGCAAACTTACCACCTCAGTTCGCTTTCGCAACTGTCCTTGATGCCAGCCTGCACACGCAAGAGGCTCCTCTACAATCCCTCAGAGATTTGCTCCAGCGAACGTCCTTTGGTTTCCGGAAACAGTTTAACCACCAGCACCAGACTGATGAGCGCGAATATGCCGTAGGAGGCAAAGGTGACGGCGGCACCGAGATTCATCAGCTCCCAGGGAAACAGAAACTGGACCAGGAAGCTGGAGAGGGAATTAACTACGCCCACCACCGAGATGGCGAGGGCCCTGCTCTGATTAGGAAATATTTCTGCCAGCATGGCCCACATGACAGGCCCTAAAGACATGGCATAGGATGCCACAAACGCCAGTAATCCAAAGAGAACCACTGGTGCATTCATATTGATGCCCTTACTTAACAGCACCCGCTGATGCTGACTGTATTGTTCCTGTCCCAGTGCATTTATTAAAGACTGCTTAAATGACACGTCTGATGAAAATGCCTTACCCGTGAGTGGCACAAGTTGTGTGGCCAGCGCTGGATCGCCAAGTGAAATTTCAGCCACTTCCACAGAATTCAGTTCATAAGTGGCTTGTTTAAAGCCCCAGCTACAGATTGCCATGCTCAGCATCACTCCGCAGAGTCCGGTTACGAGCAACGGTTTTCTGCCCCAACGGTCTATGGTCACCATAGCAATAATGGTGAAAACAATATTGATTAACCCTATCCAGATTGCCTGCATAAAAGCCGCATCCGTGCCGACTCCGCTATGCTCAAAAATGGTCGGGGCGTAGAAAAATATCACGTTAATACCGGTGATTTGTTGTGACACACCCAGTATTAATCCGACAATGAGAGGAAAGCGCATGCGGGGTGCAACCAGAAATCCAAGTCGTTGCCGCCATCGCCAGTGTTTTTGTTCTGATAACTGGCTCATAGCCGCCAGCTGTCTTTCAGCCTGCTCATGACTGAACAGTTTTCTGACCACCTGTCCGGCTTCTGCATGACGATTTTTAAGCATGAGCCAGCGCGGACTGCGGGGCACTTTAAACAACAGCACTAACCATATGGCCGCCGGTATTATTTCCAGTCCCAACATGTAACGCCAGCAGTTGTCACTGATCCCCAGATCACTTACCCATTGCGCATCACTGCCACTGAGCTGAAGGAAGGCGTAATTGCTGAAGTACGAAAGTGCCAGACCCGTGACAATATTGAGCTGGTTTACTGACACCATTTTGCCGCGATTTTCCGGAGCGCTGATTTCTGCGATATACACCGGCGCGATTAGCAGTGAACAAAATGCCATACCGCCAAGAAATCTGGCGCCTACCAGCATCCAGTAATTCACCGACAATGCTGAAGCCAGAGCGGAAACAAGATACAGCGCAGCAATGATGATAAGGGTTTTTCGCCTGCCAATAGCGTCACTGACCGCACCGGCACAACACATGGCGATTAATGCGCCCAGTGTGGGAGAGCTGACAACAAACCCCTGCTGCCAGTCTGACAACCCGAAAGCTAAATCAATAAAACCGACAGCACCGGAAATCACGCTGGCATCAAAGCCAAAAATGAACCCGCCGAGCGCTACAATGAGTGTGGAACGCAGCGAAGGAGAAAGCCTGTTAAGCATGGGGTGCCGGTCCCAGCGAATCCCGTAAGATTAGTTCAGGCTCAAAAATATGCGTGACAGGTTGAGGACATTTGATGTCGTAAACATGTTCCAGCACCCAGTGCGCTGCCATTTCGCCCATGGCACGTACCGGGTTACTTACCGTGGTCAGTTTGGGATACAGGTAGCGACAGAAAATGGCATTATCAAACCCCACTACCGACAACTGCCCGGGTAAATCAAAACCCGCTTCTCTGGCGGCAGTCATTGCCCCGGAGGCCATCTCATCGTTAGCGCACACCAGTGCAGTCATATCCGGGTGCTGAGCCAGCAGGCTGGTAAACCCTTCCTGACCTGACGACTCATGATAGTCTCCCTCAAACATCAGTGAAGGCTCAAAACTGATACCCGCTTCTGCTAATGCCTTTTTATGTCCGGTCAACCGGTCCGAGGCATCTGTTTTAAAAAGTGGTCCGCTGATGTAGCCGATATTCCGGTGACCTTTGTCCAGTACCGCTTTTGTCGCCAGATAACCACCATCCACGTTATCAGCAACAAAACACTTATCTTCCAGGCCGTTAACTTTACGGTTCACCACCGCCACCGGTACCGATGCGTTGCTTAAGGAAACCAGATAGTCATCAGTCACGGCTTCCGCATGGACAATAAGTGCGTCACAACGCCGGCTGGTCAGAAAATCGATGGCGTCTGTTTCACGGCTTTCATCGACGTGGCCCGCGGTAATAATAACGTGTTTGCCGTGTTTTTTAAGGATCAGCTCTATGGTGCTCATCAGATCACCAAAATAAGAGCCGTGCAGTTCAGACACCAGTAAACCCACACTGTTTGTGCGGTTTGAAGCTAAAGACTGGGCGATAGCATTAGGCTTGTAACCTAACGCCTCCATGGCATCCACGACTTTTTGTCGCGTCCGGTCACTGACTTTGGCATTGCCGTTCATCACCCGGGAAACTGTAGCCAGCGAAACACCTGCTGCTTTAGAAACTTCGTAAATGGTTGCCATAATAAAAATACTGCGCCTTCATCATGCCACCAATTTACCGGTTATTTGCGGGTTATCAACTCTTTATAAGCAAATCCGCTTTGCTTAATGATGCGTCGTCCGGATTCATAGTCGGTGTAGACCAGTCCGAATCGCTTACTGTAGCCAAATGCCCATTCAAAATTATCCATCAGTGACCAGGCAAAATAGCCGCGTATATCCACGCCCTGACGCATGGCTTCATCCACTGCATTTAAGTGAGTGTGAAAATAGGCGACGCGGTCGTCGTCGTACACCTGATCGTTGACCAGAATGTCATGCATCGCGGCTCCGTTTTCGGTGATATACACCGGCGGCAGTTGATAACGCTGATGCAGCGACACCAGCAATTCAGTGAACGCTTCCGGCCGGATTTCCCATCCCATATCCGTAACCGGTACATCACGGGGTGGCTGCGCAATAAAACTACCTTTGCCATTATCACGGTATACTGTCGGCGAATAATAATTAACACCCAGATAATCCAGCGGCTGGCGGATTAACGCCATGTCATCCGGCAGAATTTCCGGCCGCTCTTCCGGCGCCAGTGACAGCAGGATATCCGGGTATTCACCGGTTAACACCGGCTGCAAATACCACTGGTTGTGATAGGCATCAGCCTGAACGGCAGCTCTTATGTCATCAGCAGACGGTGACGCAGCAATACAGGTAGAAAAATTCAACACAATGCCATGAATGCCGTCGGGACAGCAGGCGCGCAAGGTTTTCATGCCAAGACCATGGGCCATTAATATATGGTGTGCTGCCTGTCTGCCATTTTTAACACCGGTAATTCCCGGCGCATGCACACCGGTTTCGTATCCCAGATAAGCTGAACAAAAAGGCTCGTTGATGGTAGCCCAGGCATGAACCTTATCGCCCAGAGCGCTGGCAACAACGTCAACATACCGCGCAAACGCCCGGACAGTATCGCGATTTAACCACCCGCCCTTGTCCTCAATGCATTGCGGAAGATCCCAGTGATAAAGGGTAATAAAGACTTTGATCCCTCTGCTGTGCAGCCAGGTTACCAATTCAATGTAAAAAGCCAGCCCCTCCTCATTCACTGTTCCCTCATCATTGATAACTCTGGGCCAGCACACAGACAACCGGTAGGCATCCACGCCAAGGGATACAATAAGCTCAGCATCTTCCCGCCACTTTTCGATATGCCTGCAGGCAATATCGCCGTCAGATCCATCGCTGATGGCACCGGGCTTTTTGCAAAAAAGATCCCATATGCAATCATCCCGCTGATGCCTGCCACCTTCAATTTGATAGCTGGACGTAGCAACGCCAAACAGGAAATCGCGATGCCACATCGGGCTGTCATCAGGTAACTCAATTTTTTTCATATCTGTTCCCGGCAGGCAAACCAGTTTTCGTTATTCAGGATTGAACTTGTTAACGCTTCGTGTAATTATCATGAAAAAATGTAAGCGCTTTCAAATAACATTATTACAAAATGTAAGCGCTTTCAAATCTAACTATGAAGGTTCTACATTATGCGAAAGACTTTGCTCTCGACGGTCGTTGCCTCCGTTTTTCTGACAGCCTGTGTTTCTTCCACAGATAACGCAGACAGTTCGTCAGTCTGGCCTCATCTGGATATAGCCGTTAAACCGGACCAGGCGACGGAAGACAGAGTGTCTGCTTTGTTAGCGTCAATGACTGTTGAGCAGAAAGTCGCACAGGTGATCCAGCCTGAAATCGGCAGTATTACCCCGGGAGATATGCGTCAATACGGCTTTGGCTCTTATCTTAACGGCGGAGGCTCATTTCCCGGCAGTAATAAACATGCAACGCCGCAGGAATGGATAGATTTGGCAGAAGCCATGTATCAGGCTTCTGTTGACGACAGTAAAGACGGCTCAACGATTCCAACCATGTGGGGAACAGATGCGGTACACGGTCATAATAATGTGATTGGTGCCACGCTGTTTCCCCAGAATATTGCTCTTGGCGCGGCCAACAATCCTGAGTTAATGGAACAGATAGCTAACATCACGGCGCAGGAAGTCATGGCCACCGGGATCGACTGGGTATTTGCACCAACAGTTGCCGTTGTGCGTGATGACCGCTGGGGCCGCACTTATGAAAGCTACTCGGAAGATCCTGAAATTGTAAAAGCCTATGCTGCTTCTGTGGTTAAAGGCCTGCAAGGCCATGCTGATGCCGGTGATTTCCTGGGTGACGAGCGGGTGATCAGCACCGTAAAACACTTCGTTGGTGATGGCGGCACAGTGAAAGGTGACGACCAGGGCGACAACATCGCTACAGAACAAGACCTGTTTGATATTCACGCTCAGGGCTATGTGGGCGGTCTTACTGCGGGCGCGCAATCGGTTATGGCGTCATTTAACAGCTGGCACGGCAAAAAACTACATGGTCATAAATACTTACTGACAGACGTGCTGAAAGACCGCATGGGGTTCGACGGCTTTGTGGTGGGCGACTGGAACGGACATGGTCAGATTAAAGGCTGCACTAACGACAATTGCGCTCAGGCGATTAACGCTGGCCTCGATATTTATATGGTACCTTCCGACTGGAAAGCGCTTTACCACAATACAGTGGCGCAGGTGAAAGACGGCACCATCAGCAGCGCCCGTTTAGACGATGCGGTAAGACGCATTCTGCGGGTAAAAATGCGGGCAGGACTTTTTGATAAAGCCAGCCCTGCCCAGCGCCCGCTTTCCGGTAAACAGTCTCTGATTGGCAGTGAAGAACACAGAAAAGTCGCCCGTCAGGCCGTTAAGGAATCTCTGGTTTTACTGAAAAACAAACAAAGCCTGTTACCGCTGTCTGCAAGCGCGAACATTCTGGTGGCCGGTGATGCGGCTGACAACATTGGCAAACAATCCGGCGGCTGGACAATTACCTGGCAGGGGACGAACAATACCAATGACGATTTCCCTGGTGGCACGTCGGTATTTGATGGTATTTCACAGTACGCAAAGCAAGCTGGCGGTAATGCCACTTTATCGGTTGATGGCAGCTATAGCAGCAAACCCGATGTGGCCATTGTCGTATTTGGTGAAGAGCCCTATGCAGAAGGTGTGGGCGACAGAGAAACACTCGCCTACCAGCCAGGTAATCAGAAAGATTTGGCCTTACTGAAGAAACTGAAAGAAGACGGGATCCCTGTGGTATCGGTGTTTATTTCTGGCAGGCCGATGTGGGTGAATGCTGAACTGAATGCCTCGGATGCGTTCGTTGCCGCCTGGCTTCCGGGATCCGAAGGTGCGGCTGTGGCAGAGGTATTATTCGGCGACACTGATTTTAAAGGTAAACTGCCCTTCTCATGGCCGGCATCACCCCTGCAGATAGCCAATGTGGGAGATGATGATTACGCCCCTCTCCTGCCCTATGGATTTGGTTTAACCTTCAGCGACAAGAATGTTCTGCCGGACAACCTGAACGAACAAGATGAAAGCCTTAAGCAACAATCTGCAGAGTCTGTTGCCATTTTACAGAGCGGCGTCCGCGCGCCATGGTCGTTACAGCTTACCTCAAACAATGAACACAAAACTGTTGCCGCCAGCGCTGAATCCTTCGGCAGCATTACTTACCGCACCAGCGACAAAGTGGTACAGGAAGATGCGATTACCGTCACCTTCGATGGAAAGACGCCGGCAGGTATTACTTTCACGCGCACGGGAAGCGGTGAACTGGTCGCACCGGATGAAATAGCTGAAACTGCTTCGCTGGTTTTCAGTGTCAATGTCTCGCAGCCTTTTTCAGATGATGTTTTCGTTACCTTGTGTTCTGAACAGCAAGACAGCGATAAAGCCTGTTCGTCCGGCGTCAACATCGCACCGGCGCTGTCGGGTTTCGAGGCTAACAGCTGGCAGTCAATGGCATTACCCCTTAAATGTTTCGCCTCCCCTGACGTAAACACACTGACAACTGCCTTCGCCCTGCGCACATCAGGTAGCGGTACGTTAAGCCTTGCCGATGTGTTTATTCAAAAAATGCCAGAGCACTCAACGGTGCTGGCATGTGAGTAATTTATCAACCCAAAACTGTCGTTTTGGACATGTAGCATTACTAGTTAAAAGCCCGTTATAACGAGTTGGTATAACGGGCTTTGACACTACACCGGCAAACTAACCCGGAAAGAGATATAGCCCTTATCAGCACTCACCTTTATTCCCGCATCCACAGCTTTCAGCAGTGTTTTGACGATAGCCAGTCCAAGGCCAAAGTTTTCTGTCGAAGTACGGGCGGGATCGTGTTGCCACAGAGGCTCAAACATCAATTGTAACTCTTCGTCGCTAACCGGTTTTTGCATGGTATTGCTTACCACGACATCCAGAGTATCACCGGTAAGCTTCTCGATATTGCAAATCACTTTCGAGTCAGTCGGGCTGTACTGCAATGCGTTGGCAATCAGGTTGGTAAATACGGACTCCAACGCAAATAAGTTACTTTTGACGGTGGCATCTGTACCTTCAGCGATGACCAGTTTTACCCTTCCACTTACTTCAGCATCAATCACTTTTGTAAGCAGATCGCAAACATCGATAATGTCTGCGCAAGCCAGTTTCTGATTAGAGTATTTGTGTAAAAGCATTAACCCTGAAATGATACTTTTCATCCTTAAACCAATCGTTAAGACATCAGGTTTAAAGTGAGCTTCTAACTCTTCATCATCGGGAAAGCGGGTCGCAATTTCAGCCATGGTGATAAGTTCAGTCACCGGGGTTTTCAGCTCATGGGCAATATCAGACGTAAGTCTTCTTTCCCGTTGATAATGGCGACTGTTTTCTGCAATAAAGTAATTAAGGCTCTCAACCACAGGGAGTAATTCTTCAACCGGCACTTTCATTTGCATCGGTTGAGGGTTATCGATTAAGCGCGTATTGCGGATTTGACCAATAAAGTCGTCCAATGGGGTTAATGCATATGCCACCGTGTTTTTCACGGTAAAGCGCACCGTTAATGGAACAATGATAAGTGCCAGAATGAAAGCGGCGTCGATGAGCCAAAGTGAATACTGTAATTGCTCAATCGAAACCGCGTAGGCCAGTGTCATCGGTTTACGCTCGCCTTTTTGTTTTGTGGCGAAATAGGCCTCTCTGTTTTCGGTATCGATTTGAGGAACAAAACGAATATAGGCAATACGCCCGTTCCTGCCATCTGGTAAAACAATATCTTCCAGTACTGTTTCGCCTTCCTTAACCACTTTAAATGGCAGGACATTCATACTGTGCATATGCAGAGTGGGTGACTTTTCGAACGTCTCCCCGTCGTACCATAATTGAAAATACTCAGGATCATTAGTGCCGGTAAATTCCGGATAGTACTCACCGGCGAACTCAAATTCGACGCCGGTCGTGTCTTCATCGACCAGCGTTTCTAACAGGCCAATTTTGTCATGTACCCCATGATTGAACTGGCGCTCAACCCAACCGTCCACGGCAATATCTGTAATTAACAAGGCGGCTACAATGAGCAATGAGATAGCAATAGATAAGCGCCGGGTGAGTGTTTTGCGAATAGAGATCATAGTTCCTCTGCGACCATATAGCCGAATCCCCGCTTATTTTTAACCGGTAATTCGCCGCCCAGTTTACGCACCTTTTTTCTTACCGCAGACAAATGGGCTTCAATGGCATTTTTAGACACCATGTCATAGCTCCCTGCTATGGACTCACTCAGGCGCTCTGATGTCACTATGCGATTTTTATTATGGAACAAACACTCCACAATCCGGTATTCATTTGGGGTCAGATCTACCGGCGTTTGATTCAGCAGTAAAAGCTTACTTTGCAGATCTAACGTAAAGTCTCCCACCACCACTTTGTCATCACTGTGAACGAGCTTTCCCCGTCGCATCAGGTTCACCATACGGGCACATAATTCATCGAAGGAAAACGGCTTTGCCAGATAATCATCGGCACCGGCAATGATGCCGTTAACCTTATCGTCAGGTTCAGAACGGGCCGATAAGATTATTATCCGGGTATCGATGTTTTTCTTCCTTAATACCGTCAGAATTTCCATTCCATCAAGGTGTGGCAACATGAGATCAAGGATCACGATGTCATATTCACCCAATAGCGCCATATTCAGCCCATCCGTACCGGTAGCAGCGTTGTCCACGGCATAGCCTAACTTTTTAAGCCCGATGGTGATATTACGTCTGAGCGCATCGGAATCTTCAATCAGCAATACTCTCATCGCCAACCTCTTTTAAAAACTAAATCGTCGAAGTTTATACCAGAAAACTTAAGATTAGCTGAAGATGTAACTCTTTGCTTTTTATGCACATATTTATTGGTATAACGCTCCCGGAACAATCAGTTTGCCTTAAGACATTCTTAAGGATCCAGTCCTAAGATGCAGCGAAATAAGATTAACCCGGTCCCGACAGGATGCGTATTTTCGCTTTACTAAAATTCAGGCTAACCCCGGCACAAACGCTTGTGTCTTCCTGCTTACTCATTACCCTGCTTTTTAACGTTCCCTTTTTAAGCACAGTATGGGCGGCTGTGTCGCCTGACAGCGTGAAAGATTATGCGTTTCTGGCCACGGTTCCTGTATTGCTGTTCAGCCTGCTCGTACTTTTTACCACTCTGAGCGGGGGATTAATTTTTCCGCGGATGATTTCCGCGTTACACATCATTATTGCGTCACTGATATTTTACGGCATGACAGCATACGGCCTGTTGTTCGATAAAAGCATGATTCAGAACCTGATAGAAACGAATTCAGGAGAAGCATTTTCTTATCTTAACGCGAGCTTTGTTTTGTTCTTCTGTGTACTGGGCATTTTGCCTGTATTCGCACTGTGCAATATGGAAATCAAAACGGCGTTCAGTAAAAGTATTAAACATATTCTGATGATTAATGGCATTGCCATTGTGGCAATTGCACTTATCGCAGCACTTTTTTACAAAGATTATGCGGCAGTTGGCAGAAACAACCGGAACATCATCAAACAGATTACGCCCCTCGCTTTCTACGATGCTGGCTATAAATATATTCGCGATAATTATTTATCTCCCCCTTTGCCATATCGTATTTTAGACAGCCACCCCACCCTCACTGAAAGCACCCGGGACTTACCGGACACCATTGTCATGGTGGTGGGCGAAACAGCCAGAGCCGATCGTTTTAGTTTGAATGGCTACAGCAAAAATACCAATCCCCTTTTATCCGGGGAGAAAGTAGTCAGTTTTACTCAGGTCACTTCCTGCGGCACTGCAACTGCCGTAAGCGTTCCCTGTATGTTTTCCCGTTTAAACCGCGACGACTATGACAGTCGCATTGCCCACAGCCAGGACAATGTATTGGATATTATTCATCGCGCGGGTTACTCCGTGACCTGGATTGACAATAACAGCACCTGCAAAGGGGTATGCAGCCGCATTGAAACAATCCCTTACGACCCGGCGCGGGATGAACGTTTCTGCGACGGCGATTATTGTCTGGATGCAATATTGCTTAACCAGCTGGAGGCAACGCTTAAACAAAACACACAGAAGAAGCGTTTGATAGTCTTGCATATGATCGGGTCCCACGGGCCAACTTACTATCGCCGGTATCCCGGGGACTTCAGCGGCTTCGCGCCTGACTGTGCGAGGAGCGATATTCAAAATTGCGACATGACGCAGTTATCGAATACCTACGACAACACCATTTTGTATACCGACTTTGTTTTAAGTCACATCATCGGGCAGCTTAAAGCCGTGGAAAACGCACAGTTGCTTTACCTGTCTGATCATGGTGAATCATTGGGAGAAAAAGGCTTATACCTTCACGGTTTTCCTTACAGTTTAGCGCCGGAAGAACAAACCCACGTCCCTATGCTTTACTGGCGAAACGGCGATGATATGACGGCTAAGTTAAGTTGCGCAAAATCACTGAAAGATCGCCCTTATTCTCAGGATAATTTATATGACACGCTTCTGGGCTTAACCGGCGTTGTCAGCACTACCTATCAATCTGAACAGGATATATTCGCCACATGCCAGTAAATAAATCTACCAGCAATGTTGTTTACTTCAATAACACGAAAAAGCCCGGCGGGATGCGACGCATCATACTTGCTGCCGGTCACTCCTGGCGAGCGCTCAAATGGCTAGCCACGAATGAAGCGGCATTCAGACAAGAGCTACTGCTTCTGGCCGGCGCGCTTATTGTATTGGTAGCATGGGATATTCCGATTCAGCAAAAAGGGTTATTACTGATTTCAGTCCTGTTCGTCATGTTTGCGGAGATTATTAATACCGCCATTGAGGTCACCATTGACCGTATCGGGCTGGAATTACACCCTATGTCCGGACTCGCCAAAGATCTCGCTTCAGCAGCCGTCATGGTTGCAATTGCGATGGCTGCTGTTGCATGGGGAGTAACGCTTATTGGCTGGATATAATATTCAGCCAATGCCCCTACCGGTCCTCTAACCGGTTGTAATCCAGCAGTCCGCCGTCAACGGGATAACGCGCTTCTGACCATCTGATAAGCTCATCACTGAATGACCAGAACTCAGGGTTGGTGCGGCGTACCCCCACCTTGTCTAACAAATGCTGATAGTCACTTTCGTCTTTCACTTCACCTAACTGCTTTACGACCTGTGGAATATCTGAGGCATTAACCTGCCAGAATACATCCGGGTAGCTGCCCAGAAAGCCCTGAACCAGGGTTAATGAATCGTTGGCGTGGTCACGGTTCTTATCTTCTTCAAACAAGCTGCTTACGTTAAAGTGTGCGCTATTTCTGAGTACAGTAAACACCTCGAAGTCTTCCGGTTTCTCGTCACTTCGCACCATAATCATGGTGATCTCCGGCATGATTGTGGCTTGCTGAGCAGGTAATTCGTCTATGGTAGTCAGCGCGGCAAGCTGCTCTTCGTTAAGTACATCACTGTGTAATCCGGTATTCTCCGGCTGAACGTGCTTGAGATAAGCATCCAGAAGGCGGTACAACTCCCCTTTTGGCTTACCGGTGTCGTATTCAATCCCGGTGTCCTGCTCAAAACTGTTGATATCGCCCTCAATGTAATCCGTCAGTTCCGGTCCGGCATGTTGATACCAGTCAGCTAACTGGATACGGCGGGTTTCTGGTGGCAGTAATGTCAGGAAATTCGATTCTCCTTCCATTCGCAGGAAATCCATATAGAGCCTTGTCATCAACTGATGACCATAATTGCCATACACATCAAATCCGGCCACCAGCAAATAATGGATGCGCTCAAGCAGGGCGTAATCAATCACCCATGCGGTTTTCGGGGGTTTACCCACCATACCTTTCACCACGGTGGCGTTGTCGAAATGACGAAATACGGTCAGACTGGCGTTAGTATTTTTGCCGTCGCCGGCCCAGACACTTTGTAAACTCAGGTGTTCACCCTGCTTAAACGCTTCATTAAGAAACGCCGTTCTGGCACGCATGTATTCGCCCTGGCGGCGGGCGTATTTCACCCAGCTTACCGCTAACGCAGTACTGTCTTTTTCTGCCGGCAGATGCAGATTTTCCCGTTGGGAGGCATAGAATTCATTAAGCTCTTCTGAAGCCGCCACTTCCGGATCGACAAAGAACACCCAGAAACGATCATTAATGACATTCAGTGCTACCTGACCACGGCAGACCGGCCCTTTGATATATCCCATGATGGTATTTTGTGCCCGCTCCAGCATGAAACGGTACCGGCTTTTCACCGGTAACAAAGTGAAAGACGTGAGAGGGTTTGCCGCCACATCCGGCTTATAAGAAGGTAATGCCGGCACATCAAATTCCGCATCCACGAACCAGGCCTGCCATTTAGCCCGTAAATCGTCATCAATCACATACGGCTGATGGGTTTTGCTGACAATGGTTGAGAACACAGGCTGGAGCCTGTACCACACCCGCTCAACACCGGGGTCGTCGAAGGGCCGGCGGGTTGCGATGACCGAAAGCGGTTTACCCGGCGGCGTGGCTGACCGCACAAGATTAAAAAACTGTGGTGTTTCGCCTTCGGGACTCAGGCCTTCAAAATACAAATGGGTGGTGAACAGATGCTCATAAATATACCGCGCAGACAATTTCGCTTTGTTGTTATCTGCATTCAGCCACGTTTCCAGCTCCGATACTTTAGCGACAGTCTTTTCGTCTAACGAAGGCGATTCAGGTAAAGGTGCATTGTGCTGCAACCATCTAAGCAGTGTCAGTTCTTCTTCAGCATTCAGGCCCGGTAACGCGTAAGGCATGCCCCCAAGAGGCTGGTCTGCAATATAACGCCCCATTTCATCAAGTGTCGGACATTGCTGCTCTCTGTTTAAGCTGATATCGAAACCGTCTCCCAGGTGGGTAGTATCAGGTTGCGGATTGGCCCGCTTTAATAACAGCATCTGCGCCAGCACAGAGGTTTGCGTTTCCTGCACAACGTCGCTGTCTTCATCAGGTAAAACAGAAAAGAAGCCACGCTTGCGCCAGGCGTCTTCAGAATGCGCATCGATAAATAACCGGTTCGGCTGTGCAGCAGTTAAGCGGGTACCTTCGTAGACCTTCTCTTTATTCGCTCCGCGGGCAATACCTTCCGGCGCTGTCATTTTCAGCTGGCAGGGAGCGTCATAACAAGCGTGACATACCACACAACGCTTCGTCAAAACCGGGCTGACGTCATGCTCAAAGAATTGTGCAGGTAAGGGTTCTGTCGCCACAACCGTATCAGGGTTATCAAATAGTGGCGCTTCTGCTGCAGACCATTGCCAGATTGCCACACCGGCGATTAAAACAGCCAGCACCAATGCCGCCTTCCCCTTACTAAACCAATTCATACTTCGCTTCCCGTAATGCCCGGCGCACAGTCTACCACCCATTTAGTCCTGCTCAATCTATCCATAGTGAAATCCTGTCAAAGGTTTAATATTCAGCCGCAGACCCGCAAACTCAAAGCCGGATGCATGGTGAGCGGTTAATCATGCTGTATACTGGCTGCAACACTATTATTTTATGCATTCATCATGTCCCGGCCACTGACCTATTTATCTCACTACCCTCAACATCTTCAGGATCAGATCCGCCACCTCATCGACAACAATCAGTTAGGCGACTGGCTCCGCTCCCGTTACCCGTCCGTGCACAACATCAACAATGATCGAGATTTACGTGAGTACGCTATGGACATAAAAAACCGGTACATGAAGAAAACCCAGCCTTTAAGTAAAGTCGTTTACGACGGTAAAATTCATATCGTGAATCACGCGCTTGGGTTGCACTCCTATGTAGCGAGAAATCAGGGCGGGAAGCTGAAAAGTAAGAACGAACTGCGGGTCAGCGATTTATTCAAAAATACGCCTGAGCCCTTTTTGAACATGATTGTGGTGCACGAACTGGCTCACCTTAAAGAAAAAGATCATAACAAGGCGTTCTATCAGCTTTGCCGGCATATGCAGCCGGACTACCACCAGTTAGAGTTTGATGTAAGGGTTTATCTCACCGAAATGGACACTAACGGAACAGTATTCTGATAAGGCTTTGCATATAAAAAAGGCCGCAAAGCAAAATGCAATGCGGCCTGAACTCATGTGGTCCTGTTATTTTTATCAGAACGTATACCGGGCACCGAGGGTATAACGCGGACCATATTGACGGGCGTAAAGGAATTGTTCCTCAAAGCGGCCGTAGCCACGTTCAGTCTCGTTATTTACATTCACGCCTTCAACAAACACGGTGAAATGTTCGTTGAAATCGTAGTTGATACTGAAGTCCCACTGACCGAAAGAGTCTGCCTGTGTTGGCGGTACATCAGATGAACCCTGTGCCTGCCCCATGCCCTGCAGATAGCCTGCACGCCATGCATAAGTCACTTTTACCGACAACGCTTCTTTTTCATAGAACATCTGGAAGTTAGCAGAATCACCGATACCCACCAGCGGGTTCTGACCGCTTTCGAGAATATAGGGGTCATACTTCACATCACCGTCGACCAGCGTACCGTTCACGCCCACACCGAAACCGGTGTCACCGAAAGTATGCTGAACGGCCAGTTCAATACCATCCACTGTGCGGGAATCCGGCAAATTTCGCGGCTTGGTCACACGCCACGTGATGAGTGGATCATCAGCGTTTGGCTCAACAACACCTTCTGCGTTAGCGTAGCCGTTATCCTGGAAATACTGGAAGATGGCACTGTCTGTGGCCTGCACACCATCAGCTTCAAGAGCCGCAACGGCTTCGTTCCAGCGCGGTCCCTGGTAAATATCACGCAGCCCTTCGAAGGTCTGATCGCCCCCGGTGGTCTCAATATACTCACTCACCTTCTTGCGAAACAGGCCGACGGAGGCATAGCTGTCTTCGCTGTAATACCATTCCACTGACAAATCGAGGTTTTGCGACTCGTAAGGTTTCAGGCTGGTGTTACCTTCAGACGCGGTGCGGGCACCAATTTTGGGGCTGCCGCTAAATGCACGGCCACCTTGCAGCAAGCCAATAGGCGCACGGGTTATCGATTTACCCCAGGAGAAACGGGCTACCACGTCTTCTGTCACGTCCACTTTAATGTCGAACATGGGCAGCAGAATGTCATATTCACCGGTGAAATCCTGCAGGATAAGTTCCGACTGATATTCAGTGATCCACTCAGAGGGTGCGACCCAGTTTACCTGAGTGGGCACACGCACCTGCGCGGAACTGGGCACTTCAGTTTCTTCATAGCGCACACCGGCATTTACCTGCACATAGAAATCACCAATATCAAAATCCCACTCAGTTTGTACGTAAACAGAATCGGTGATCTCTTCAACAAAATTCACCGTTGGCGCATTAAAGAAAGGATCGATGGAGTAAACGTTGCTGTCACCGGTCACGTCTGCTGTAAGATAAGCCAGCTGACGGGTGATCGCTTCGTCAAAGCTGTAGGTGTAAAAGTAATTCGGATTCAGCGCATCACCGCCGCCACTGAATGCATCCAGGAAATCACCGGTATCATGGCGGGTAAACATGCTGTCCGGGAAAATTTCGGTATAGGACGGGCTGAAGCCGGGTCCGCCACGCAAACCACCCCAGGCGTCCGTTGCACCCAACGACTGTTCGGTTCGGGCATAACCAAAGTCGACTTTCACCAGCGGAATACTGTCGAAAACCGAGTTGTACCAGGTACTGTCGATTTGTAGCTGTTCAATATCCGAACGGCCCTGATTGCGGGTAAACTGACTGAAGTTAGAATCAATTTCACCGGGCATCAGCTCGTTGGTGCCGTTATTCCAATTGATGTAATAACCCGGAATATCACCTTCCCGGTAATCATACACTTTGGAGATCAGCTGATCGGAGCCAAGAATGACCTGGCCACTGCCGCCTAACCCTTTGTCCTTGCCGTTATCAATCTGATTGTAGGAGTCGTGATAATCCACTGACACTTCCCAGTCACCGGTGATTTGCCACTCCAGATTTACGCCCAGTGACCGGGCGTTCACTTCGGTGGTGTTACGGCTGGCTGTAGCAGAACCGTCGTCACCGGCAATATCGGCATACAATGCAGTGCCATTTTCGTCCAGTTCATAAGCATTAATATTCGGCCCGAAGTTATTCCAGATCCCCCAGCCAAAACTGTTAGTGCCGGTGACGGCGTCTGATGCGGTGTAATCCACGGTTGCGGTGAAATTATCGGTAGGACGAAACTGGAACGTGACCTGTGCATTGGTACGTTCACGCTGAACATCGGCAAAGCCAAAGTTCAGATCCTTAGGAAAGAATGCCGCATCGGTAATGACGGAACGGTTATCCACCACCATGGACGGGTCCAGTTCGGGTAAATCCTCGTCAGGCACAAGAACCCAACCCTGGATGCTGGCAGATTGCTGGCGGAAATCCCGTTCCTGGTGCGAAACCGAAATGCCAATACCGAACATATCGTCAGCAAAGGTGTTTGTAAACACGCCGGCCACTTCCGGCGTAATGTCGCTGCCTTCCTCATTAGAGGTATCCATGATGCCTTTAGCCGACACAGAGAACTGCTGACCGGGATTATCCATTGGGCGCATAGTCAGAATATTTACCGTTGCGCCAAGACCACCACTGGGGTTTTCCGCCCGTGCAGTTTTCTGCAGTTCCAGGGTTTTTACCCCTTCCGAAGACAGGTTCTGCAAATCATAAGAACGGGTAAAACCGGTGCCCGGCATCTGACGGCCGTTCAGGGTGATAAGGTTAAATTCAGGGCCAAAACCACGCACAGTGATCTGACTACCTTCACCGTTTGCCCGGCTGATAGTTACGCCGGTGATACGCTGTAACGCTTCCGCCAGGTTAGTATCCGGGAATTTACCCAGTTCTTCAGCAGAAATGGCATCTACGACACCGCTTGAATTGCGCTTCAGGTCCTGAGAGCGCATCAGTGAGCCGCGGATCCCCTTAACCTGAATGACTTCCATGCTTTCGTCAGCAGCGGCTTCAGCTTCCTGTGCCTGCGCGCTGAACATGCTTGTTGTACCCAGTAACAAAGCCATTGATGTGGCGACCCGGGTCTTTTTAAATGTATTGTTTTTCATAGTTGACCTACTCATCATAATCAATTGTTCCGGCGAGCCGGTATGGCTTCGCCGGAGGCTTTGTTATTGCGTTGCAATTTCTGCGTTATCGATGCGGTAAACCGCGCCGTCACCCTGTCCCCATGCCGGGAACACCATCACCACGTTGATGTCTGAAACATCCAGACCAAGATCAGACAGCGTTTGCAGCGGGAAGGTATAGGTTTGCCATTCGCCGGCTACCGGATCGACGCCTTCAAGGCTTTCCGACAGCGGCAACTCAACGGCAGTAGCAGCACCGGTAGATTCAATCTTAAACAGCCAGGGCGCTGTGCTGTCAGCAGGCATAGAAGTCACTTTCATTTCAAAGCGGACCGCGCCTGTGGAAAGAAGCGCTGAGGCATCGAAAGACACTTCCTCGTCTGCCAGGAAGCCCATTACCGTTGGGGTACCGCCGATACGGAACTCGGCGACGTCACCGTGGGCATCGTCATCGGCTTCGATTGACGGGGTAGAGCCACCACAGCAATCCCACACGCTCCACATGTCCGCTGCAGTATCAGCGAACAGGGTTAAACCAGCAGCCGCACCGGCATCCGGGTGATAGAGTTTCATGTTGTCGATACGATATGCCGCACCTTCACCGGCACCCCAGGCCGGGAACACCATGATCACGTCAATGGCGCTGATATCCAGGCCACCGGCCTGCAGGTCAGCTATGGGGAAGGTATAGGTTTGCCACTCGCCTTCAACCGGCGCTTCCCCTTCCACACTTTCTGTGATGGGTAATTCAATGGCCGTAGAAGCACCGTTAGATTCCACCTTAAATAACCAGGCTGCAGAGGCATCGTTTGGCAAGCTCACAACACGCATATCGAACTGAAGCAGGCCGCCGTCAGCCAGTGCTGTGGCGTCGAAGGGGGTGTCACCGCCACCGTCAGCAGGGCGGGTGATGAAGCCCATCACAGTGGGTTCGGCACCGATGCGGAATTCAGCGGTGAGGCCGTGGGCATCGTCATCCATTTCTTCTGTAGGGGTTGAGCCACCGCAGCAGTCCCACATAGGCCAGTTAGGGTTTGTAGCATCTTCAAAAATCACCAGTTCCGGGTAGCTGGATTCTGCTGAGATTTCCACGTTGGTCAGGCGGTAAGTTGCTCCGTCACCCGCCCCCCAGGCAGGGAACACCATAATGACGTCAATGGCGCTCACATCCAGGCCGGCTTCATCGAGCATAGAAAGCGGAAATTCATAAGTTTCCCACACGCCCTCTTCCGGCGTATCGCCGGCAGATTCATTCGGGCCCGTGTAGCCGGTTGCCAGTGGAAACTCTACAGCGGTTGATCCTTCTGAGCTTTCAATTTTGAACAACCAGGCAGCACTGGCATCAGAAGGCAGCGACGTGACTTTCAAATCAAACTTTACACTGCCGGTTTCCACCATAGGCGCACCGTCAAAAGGGGTTGCCTGCCCGTCCGGATCGGTAATGAAAGTACTGCGGCTGACGAACCCCATCACAGTAGGCGTTGCGCCAATAGAGAATTCGTAGACGTCACCTTTTTCGGCGTCATCGACAATAGCCGGCGTTGAGCCACCACAGCAGTCCCAGGCTGGCCAGTTCGGATTATCAGAACCATCAAAGATGGTCAGGTTCTGCGCTACGCCACTGGAAGGGGGTGAAGGAATGGGCGCTTCACCTTCTACCAGTGCATCATCCGTGGAGTCGTAGCCGGGGCGCACGGTTTCACAGCCTTTGCCGGTATCCGGATTGGCTGAACATTGATAAACATGCACGTAATCGATTTCGTAAGTTTGTCCTTCCGCGAAGGCTTCCGGGTCGATACCCAGTTCATTCACGTTAGATGGCCAGTCGCCGCCCACAGCCAGGTTCAGGATCATAAAGAACTCCTGATCGAAAGGGGCATTGGTGTAATAATTCTGCAGCTCACCGGTGGTTTGATCGAAATATTCTGTGTACCAGCCGCGATGCGCCAGGCCTGTTGCTTCGCCTTTGCTGTTATAACGCACCGTTGATTTTCGCTGTGTAGCGTAAAGGTAATCATCCATGTACCAGCGAATTTCTCCTTCCTGCCATTCCACTGCATAAGTGTGGAAATCGTCAGCCGGGTTGGAACCATCCGGCAATTTATAAGCCTTGCCACTGTACTTATTGTTCGGCCACTCGCTGCCGTAATGCAGGGTACCGTGGATATTAGCTTCCGGGTTGCCATCTTCGTCCATGGCTTTCAGGTTCACTGCTTCCATGATGTCGATTTCACCACTTCGCGGCCAGCCACCATAAACAGAATCGGTAGGCATCATCCAGAATGCCGGCCAGCTTCCCTGACCAGAAGGCAGTTTCGCGCGCATTTCAAAACGACCGTATTTAAAATCTGCTTTGTACTGAGTCACCAGGCGCGCTGATGTGTAAGGCTTCTCCGCCCCTTCTCCGGCGGGTAATGCGACAATTTTTAGTGTGCCGTCAGAGACAAATGCATTTTCAGGACTGTCGGTGTAGCACTGGGATTCGTTGTTGCCACCACCGGCGCAATTGACTTCATGAGTCCAGTTATTTCCGTCAATAGAAGACCCGTCAAAATCATCACTCCATACCAACTCCCAGTCTGTTACCGGTACCGTCGGCTCAACAATATTCACGTCCGTATTTGTGGTGGCGCCACCGCCACATCCCACAAGGGTTGTGACCGATATCGCGGCCGCCAGCCGCGACAATTGTAAAAATGTTTTAGTCATTGTGTTCAGCCCTGTTTTCAACTTCCGGCAAGCAGGCGTTGCCGGAAATTTGTTTTTAGTTTTCGTCCCGTCTGTGTGGTCGAATTAATTTTGTAAGCGCTTACAAATTTTCTCAAAAAGAAAGCACTGTTCAGTTGAGCGCGACTGAATTCCATTCCCGCCGATTATGAAAGCGCTTTCATTACATTACGACACGGTCAAATAAAGGTCAATGCCATTCTCATTTTTTTAACATTTCAGTCACCTTCATGACAGATTGACCCACCGGTGCGCTATTGCGCGACTTTTAGCCAGTTTAACCTCGACACGGCCGGCAGGATTCTTTATATTGCGCGGCCTTGAATGCACTCACGTGTACCTCTTTTTTGTTTTCCGGGAATTTGTTGTGATCACCACCGCCAATATCACCATGCAGTTTGGCTCTGCGCCTTTGTTCGAAAATATCTCCGCTAAGTTCGGTAACGGCAATCGCTACGGCCTGATTGGCGCGAATGGCTGTGGTAAGTCAACCTTCATGAAAATTTTAAGCGGCAAGCTCACCCCTTCCGCCGGGAACGTATCACTCTCCCCGGGCACCAAGCTTGGGATCCTGAATCAGGATCAATTCGCCTTCGAAGAAATGTCGGTGGTTGATGCTGTGATCATGGGCGACAACGAACTGTGGGAAGTGAAGAAGGAACGTGACGAGATTTACAGCAAAGCAGACATGAGTGAAGAAGACGGTATGCGTGTTGCCGATCTGGAAACCCGTTTTGCCGAAATGGATGGTTATACCGCCGAAGCCCGTGCTGGAGATATCTTAATTGCTGCCGGCATTGAGGAAGACTATCACTTTGGTCTGATGAAGGAAGTCGCGCCGGGTAAAAAAGTTCGTGTGTTACTGGCACAGGCGTTATTTGCCGATCCGGATATTCTGCTGCTGGACGAACCGACTAACAACCTGGATATCTACACCATCAACTGGCTGGCTGAAGAGCTCAACAAGCGTAAGTCTACGATGATCATTATTTCTCACGATCGTCACTTCTTAAATTCCGTCTGTACTCACATGGCCGATATTGATTACGGTGAATTACGTATTTATCCCGGTAACTATGACGATTTCTCAGAAGCCGCTGCCGCTGCGCTGGAACAGCTCCATCATGAAAATGATAAGAAAAAGGCAGAGATTGAAGAGCTGCAAAGTTTCGTAGCCCGCTTCTCAGCCAACGCCTCAAAAGCCAAGCAGGCAACTTCACGGGCAAAGCGTCTTGAGAAAATTGAGCTGAACGAGATTAAAGCGTCCAGCCGCCGTAAGCCATACATCATTTTTAAACAGCACAAGAAGCTGCACCGTCTGGCGATTACTCTTGAAGATCTGGGGCACGGCTTCCCTGAATTGCCACTTTTCAGTAACGGTAACTTGCTTTTAGAAGCGGGAGCCCGCCTGGCCATTATCGGTGAAAACGGTGCCGGCAAAACCACCCTGCTGAAATGTCTGATCAACGAACTGGACGCTAATGAGGGCGTGGTAAAGTGGGCTGAAAACGCTGAAGTA
This sequence comes from Alteromonas sp., assembly GCF_984505615.1. Lineage (NCBI taxonomy): Bacteria > Pseudomonadati > Pseudomonadota > Gammaproteobacteria > Alteromonadales > Alteromonadaceae > Alteromonas > Alteromonas sp. The sequence continues at coordinate 51,594 of NZ_CFHOXV010000011.1, forward strand.
GGTTACGTTCCTCAGGACAGCAACCGTGACTTTGCCAACGATCTGACTTTATTTGAATGGATGAGCCAGTGGCGCGGACCAAAGCATGATGATCTGCAGGTTAAAGCCATGCTGGGTCGTTTGCTGTTCACATCCGATGATTTCAATAAGAAAGTGAATGTCTGCTCCGGTGGTGAGAAAAACCGTCTGTTGTTTGGCAAGTTAATGCTGCAGGACATCAATGTTCTGGTGATGGACGAACCTACGAACCACCTTGATATGGAATCTATTGAGGCACTGAACAATGCTCTGGCAAACTACGACGGCACTGTAATTTTTGTCAGCCACGATCGTGAATTTGTCTCTTCACTGGCCACCCAGGTTATCGAAATTAAAGATCAGAAAATCAATCATTTCGAAGGTACCTACGAAGAGTTCCTCGCTCACAGCGCTGCTGTTTAGTATTAAATTTAATAACTAAAAAGCGCTTATCACACGGCGGAAACTGTCGCCTTTTTCAACCTTGAACTATGCTTTGTATAAGGTGAAAAAGGTGATGGTGTATGTCTGTATCCAGAATATTCCCCAAGCAAATTGTTCCCATTTTATCCGGCGGCGGCACACGGCTGCCTGCTCACATAGGTATATTACAGGCACTCGACGACCTTAACGTTAAACACAATACTATTGTGGGCGTATCCGGTGGCTCTATCATTGCAGCAATGTACGCACGGGGCTTCACGGTGACCGAAATGAAGCATCTGGCACTGAATACTGACTTTCGTCAGTTTGCTGATTTTTCTTTGTGGCGACTGTTACGTGAAGGCGGTCTGGCATCGGGAGATATTTTCGAACAATGGCTGGATGAGCAGCTCGACGGCGTTACCTTTTCAACCATCAACTATCCTTTACATATTCTGGCCACCGATGTGAACGGCGGCGGTCCGGCGCTGTTTAATGCAACAGAAACGCCGGATGTTAAAGTCTCCGCTGCAGTACGGGCTTCCATGTCGATACCCCTCATTTTTGCCTTCAAACAATTCGAAGATAAATTACTGGTGGACGGCGCAGTGCTGTCTGAGGACGCACTGTTCCGTGACTGGCAGCAGGACGGAACCCCTTCGGTCTGCTTCCGCCTGCAAAGCCGTCAGAAAAAAGAGAATCTGGGCAAGAAGAAAGCCCGTTTCGCCCTGCCCACTTATGTCATGCTGTTAATCCGTACTTTTATGTCGGCACTGGCAAGGGAATACGTACACGCTGAATTCTGGCAGCGCACCATTTTGATTGATACCGGAGAGGTCTCTGCCGTGGACTTTGATGCCAACGGCGCTGACAAAGAAGCGCTATTCGAAACCGGCTACAACACGACAATGGCCTACCTGCCGGAAAAATTAAAGAAGCAATATTCCAGAATTAGCTGAGTTCCGGCTTGTTCAAATAAATCTAAGTTCATTCAGGGCGTTAAGGTGCAATACCCAGGCGCCCTTTATATCATCGCTGATATCTATAAATCCCCGTCCACGCTGATCCGGCTTCTATATTTTTTTAAAAACATTTGACTCTGGAGTTAACTCCAGGGTTTATAGTGAGCACTATGAAAAAATCAGACTTGCTGAAAATAGGCGAACTGGCCCGCCTGACTGACTTGAGTAACGACACCATTCGCTTTTATGAGAGTAAGGGTTTGCTTACGCCTTCCGAACGCTCTGATGCAGGTTATCGCCTGTATTCTGCAGATGACGTGGAAAAGCTCTTATTCATTCAACGCACTAAAACGGTGGGTTTCACGCTGAATGAAATCAGCGAACTCATGGAGCTGAAACTGCATCCTGATACCCACACGTGCGGTGAAGTGAAGAAAGTCACCGAACAAAAGCTGCAGCAAGTGACAGCTAAAATAAATGAACTGGAGCGAATCCGTCAGTCGCTGCTTCAAATGAATAATTTGTGCGATGGCGGCCCTGAAAGTGCTCAGCATTGCACGATTCTACAACTACTGGACTCAGAAAAACCGCTATGAACGATATCACGCTATTACTCACCAATTTCTTTGGTCTGTTTATGGAATCAGCGCCGTGGTTACTCATGGGCTTACTGGTTGCCGGTATTATGCACGAGCTCGTCCCTGTGAGCTTGTTGCAGAAACATATGGGTAAGAACAGTGTGGGGGCGGTGATAAAATCCGCCTTCATCGGTGCACCATTACCACTGTGCTCATGCGGAGTCATTCCCGCCGCACTGGGATTAAGAAGAAGCGGAGCTTCGAAGCCGGCCACCGCATCCTTTCTCGTTTCCACACCGGAAACAGGAGTAGATTCAATATCGGTTTCCTACGCCCTGCTCGGCCCCGTATTCGCTGTGGTTCGCCCTGTTGCTGCCATCTTCAGCGCCATTTATACCGGTTTAATGGTGAAGTGGTTTGTGAAAGACGAACAGGACATTTCTTCTTCATCTGCTGCCCCGAAAAAGGTTAAGCAGGACAGTTGCTGCAGCAGTAAAGCACCGGTGCAGGAACCGGTATCGTCTTGCTGTGCTGCAAAAGCAGAAGTGGTTGCGCCAGTTAAATCCTGTTGCAGCAGTGAAAAGCCTGCTGCGCTAAATACCGGAAAGCCTGCAGCGCAAAGTAGTTGCTGCGACACGAAAGTCACTACACCGGCACCTGCAGAAACGTCTTCCTGTTGCAGTTCAACTCAGGCCGAATCAGAGAAAGAGAATAAAGTCTTTCAAATCTGGCAGTTCGCTACAGGTAAACTACTGGAAGATATAACCATGTGGTTACTCATTGGCCTTACGCTGGCTGCAGCCATTCAGACCTGGGTACCGGTATCTTTTCTGACCCAATGGGGCGATGGTTTTCTGGCTATGCTGGTCATGGCGCTGATTGGGATCCCTATGTATATCTGTGCAACGGCATCAACACCTCTTGCCGTTGGCTTCCTGTCTGCAGGCCTGTCACCCGGTGCAATCCTGGTGTTTCTGCTTGCAGGTCCGGCAACCAATATTTCTACCATGGGCATGATTGGCCGCGAACTCGGCCGCCGCTCTCTTATCATCTATTTGTTCTGCATTCTCACAGCCAGCATCGGTTTGGGTTACCTGCTGAATGCGGCGGTGGAGGCATTTAACTGGCAATCTTTTATCCCCACCGGTGAGGGAGCCCACCATCACGGCGAAACAGTAAATGCCTTTTACGCATTGTGTGCGGTAGTGCTCGGCTCACTGATGGTACGTAACAGCTGGCAGGCAGCGAAGGATAAGTGGTTTTCCGGCAATAATATGCAAAGCAGCTGTCATTAAGAAACTGAACAGGAAGCCATCACATGGGAAATTTTACAAAAAACATCGCCATGTCTGTTCGCCGCGAACTGGTCATGGCCCGGTCTTTACAAATTAACGGGCAGTGGCAAAGTGCATTTAAGCATCTGGAATATGCACATGTGCTGGGGCAGCTTTCAACGTACTGGCATACCCGTGTTCATATTCTGATGTTGCTGTGGGCCTGGCAGCGAACCGACATCCGCGAAGTGATTGCTCAGATCATTCGAATCACCGGCGCCGCCACCAAGACTTTTGCCGGTCTGGTCCCGACTGGAAACACCGGCGGTGGAAACGTTAGTGCGTTTAAACCTATGCCTGTTTCTGAGGCTCACAGACAGGCCATTATATCTGCCCGTTTAAAATAGAAGGTTGTGACAGTTCGAGTCCGCCCACTGGTACCATTTTCTCCCTTTACGGGAGAGGAAATAAACCGACGTTAAGTCGGTTTATTTGTGCCTTGATTTCAGGCTCTGCACCTAAAAAATAATACGAAAACTATTTAGTGTTTAACTGCACATCATGGGTCTCAGACCACACTCTGAGTTCATCCAGAATGTGCAAAGCTGTTCGCCCAAACCCGGTCAACTCATAAGTAACGGCAACAGGCCTGTCGCTTATCACCTTCCGTAACACCATGCCTTCGTCTTCGAGCTCTTTGAGGCGCTGATCAACCATCTTTTTACTTGCGCCACCGAGCATACGTGCAAGGTCGTTAAATCTGACAGGCTCATCTTTCAGGTGGTAAATAATCGACCCCTTCCATTTTCCGCCTATTAATCGCATTCCCTTTTCAATAGCACAGGGTTCCATACAAGCGTTATAAACTTTTTTTCGCCCTTTAATGTCTGTTTTTATTGAGCTTTCCACGATCTCCGCCCCCATTTAAACAAGGTTACTAAAAGTATACTAATTGATTACGGTTCAAAGGTTACTAAAATATACCACATGTCGTTAAGCGAGAAAACGCGCTTACTTTCTTTAACTTGTATATCAGCAATCTCAGGAGTTTTTACAATGAGCACCACAAGTTCAGGCAATGTTCTAATCATTAATGCACACCAGTATTACCCATTCTCAGAAGGAAAGCTGAATGCCACCTTTGTCGATAAAGCTATCTCCCTGCTTGAAGACAAGGGCTATCAAACACGCGTAGTGACGATGGCAGAAGAATACGATGTGGATGAGCAGCTAGCACATCATCAGTGGGCTGATTATATCATTCTTCAATCGCCTGTTAACTGGATGGGTGTGCCATGGTCATTTAAAAAATACATGGATGAAGTTTATACCGCAGGTATGGGCGGTGCTATGTGTGCAGGCGACGGACGAGTAGCAGAAGCACCTAAGAAAAACTACGGTACTGGCGGCACGCTTTCTGAAGTGAAGTACATGATGTCTTTGACCCTGAACGCACCAGAAGAGTCATTCAATGATAATGAAGAGTTTTTCGACGGCAAGTCTGTTGACGATTTAATGTTCCCGATGCATATGAACTTCAAGTTTTTTGGCATGACACCAATGGAAACCTTTGCCAGCTTCGACGTGATGAAAAACGCAGACGTCGAAAACGACTTTAAACGCTTCGAAGCCCACATCAATAAACACTTTTAACAGTTTTAAAACGGCGTCTTTGAAAAGCGCCTGAGGATTTTTTATGTCTTTTTTACGTCCCGTGTGGAAGACCGGACTTTGCTTATTATTGGCAGCGTCTGCCAACGCTTATGCTCACGAGCAGCATGAACCAGGGCATATTGCTTCACCGGAAATGTATGAAGTGTTGCTGGAAAACGACCGTGCTCTGGTTTTGAAAATGGTGTTAAAGCCTGGCGAGAGTGATGCGTTTCATCGTCACAACAACGAAACGGTTTATTTCGAACAAGGCAGTAAGCTAAAAATTGAAACGCCCGGCGGCGAGTCGGTTGTTGCTGACGTTCCCGATGGCCATGTTATGTGGCATGAGGCCTGGACCCACAGAGTGACAAACGTCGGTGAGCAGACGGCTATAGCGATTATCGTAGAAGAAAAATAAGAGAGGTTTGCAATGCTATTTACAGATCGTCCAGAAACTATGCTTTGGCACATGATTACTCACTGAGACGTGAAGGAGAATAAGACGATGAGTTCACAAAAAGAAATACACCTATACACAGCCTCTACCATGAATGGCTGGAAACCAGTTGTTTTTCTTGAAGAAGCGGGTGTTGAATACGATTTAACACATATCGATTTTTCAAAGAACGAGCAAAAAGCGCCGGACTACCTGAAGCTCAATCCAAATGGCCGCATCCCTACCATCGTAGATCGCTCCAACAACGACTTTGTTGTTTTCGAATCAGGGGCCATTCTCTGGTACCTGGCAGAAAAGTACGGGAAATTTCTTCCATCCGATCCGAATGAGAAATCAAGAACACTACAGTGGCTGATGTTCCAAATGGGTGGTGTTGGACCCATGATGGGCCAGGCTATGTATTTCCAACGTATTGCGGCTAAAAACGGCAATGAAGATCCATTCGCTATTAAACGTTACGTTGACGAAAGCCGCCGGCTGTTGGAGGTCTTAAATACACATCTGAAAGAGAAAGACTACCTCGTAAACAACGAGTACACCATCGCCGATATGGCTACCTACACGTGGGCACGTGCCTATTATTGGGCGAATGTCAGCGTTGACGGCCTGCCTCACTTACAAGCATGGTTCGATAGGATTGACGAAAGGCCCGCTACACAACGTGCGCTTGAAATTCCAAAACCATTTTGGGCTTTTTTTGGTAAAGGCGACGTTGAAGCTCAGGAACGTGAAAACGCTGAACGCTTCAAGAATGATGTAAGGAAGTAGGGGGAAATCACTACTGCATACAAAGAATTTGCAAAGTCACTTCTGGCAGATTAAATCAGTGATTTAAAGTTATTATTCTAAAAACTAACTTTTCAAAATCCGCCGGTAGCAAGCAATACTATGCCGTCCGAGTATCGGTTCAATCAAGCCCGGGCCTCTGGTAACACTTTTAGAAGTGAACACAAACCGACGAAAGTCGGTTTGTGTCTGATTACTGCGGCGTGTGTTACCATTACCCCAGGTACTACACCTCGCTCATTAGTTACATGCTGAATGGAGCGAGTTTTAGTTCATCCCCCTATTTAAATGCGGGCAGTATATGTTTGCCGCTGGAATCAGTACTTGCACAAAGTGAACAAATACTGGCCTTTGGCGCTGCCGCAGTTGCCAGCATATCCGGGCGTTCGTAGTCTGTTTCACACTCTACACACGTCATCATTACGCCACTTGGATTACCAAACTCATCAAACATAGGAATGTCGATGCCATCGTGAGCGCGGCGTTGATAGAACTTGCCCTGCGTTACTATGGCCATCACTGGTGTCATTACAAATGCCACTACCAGCGCAACCAACGGTGAATACGGCTGTAACCATGAACCCAGCAAACCAAAAAATGTGGCAATCGACAAACCCGCTGACAAGGTTAAAGACACGAAACCAACCGGATTAAACGCATAGATCATTCCTCGGCGAAATTCCGGCACCTTAGGAGAGAGCTTGAGTACATATTTATTGATCGCAATATCGGTCGCTACGGTCACAATCCAGGCGATCCCGCAGTTAGCGTAAAAACCAAGAATATTATTGAGGAAATCAAACATATTCATTTCCATCAGGAGTAACGCTATTGCCAGATTGAATATTACGAACACCATCCGGCCAGGGTAATGTTTAGTTACCCGGGTAAAAGAGTTTGTCCAGGCCAGCGATCCGCTGTAGGCATTAGTGACGTTAATTTTAATTTGTGAAATCACCACCAGAATGACTGCAAGTGTCATCGCCAACCAGCCTGGCATCATTTGTTCGTATACCCCTAAAAACTGGTGAACCGGTTCACTTGCTAGCTTAATTTCTTGTGGTAACAACGTCGCAATAAGATACACCGCAATAAATAAACCGGTAATTTGCTTTAACGCGCCAAGTACAACCCAGCCCGGGCCGGCACAGATTACCGATGCCCACCAGGCCTTCTTATTTGCCGCAGTCCGTGGCGGCATAAACCGTAAGTAATCAATCTGCTCGGCAATCTGTACTATCAGCGATAGGCACACGCCCGCCGCCAGCATGACACTACTCAATGCCACCCCTTCGGCACCGCTCTCACCGGCATAAGTGACAAATGCATCAATACTTTCTGGTTGGGTAGCAACCAGATAAATCATGGGCAGTACCATTAATATTAACCACAGTGGTGTTGTCCACACCTGTAATGTTGCCAGCGCTTTCATACCATAAATAACCAGCGGTATTACCATCAGGGTAGAAATTGCATAACCAAGCCAGAGCGGTACGCCGAGTCCAATCTCAAGCCCTTGGGCCATAATCGAACCTTCCAAAGCAAAAAAGATAAACGTGAAACTCGCAAAAATGATATTGGTAATAACCGAACCGTAGTAACCAAAACCACTACCACGGGTAACTAAATCTAAATCCAGGTTATATCGCGCCGCATAATAGGCTAGCGGAAAGCCGGTGCAGAATATAATCAGGGCAGCAAACAAAATGCCTAACACGGCATTACTGGTGCCATAGGCGATACCAATATTAGCACCAATAGCAAAATCAGCTAAATAGGCAATGCCACCCAGGGCAGACGTCGCGACGACCGTGGGCGTCCAGCGCCGATAGTGTCGCGGCGCGAAGCGCAGGGTATAATCTTCAAGGGTTTCAGAGGCTGCTGCACTCTGCGAATGTAATTCAGCCGAGTCTGGTTCACCCGGATGGGTTTTAATACTTTCCATTATGTCGATCTCCGGTATGGTTCAACTTTTTTTAAGCAGCACAATCCCCGCTACTTAAAATTAACGTTTAATCAGTGAGTAAATAGAATGGTTGGAACTGCGTGCGCCGCTAGCAAAAACGCGATCAATGGCGCTTGCTAATTACAGGCGCTAAAGCCATTCAGGGAGGGTGTCCATTGGCAATCAATACATCAATTTTTTCTATTGCTTTTTGAAACTGACATTGTGCAGCCAGTTGTTTCAGCTCGGAACTGACATCGGCGCTGAGCTGATAATTGTCGTTAATATCATTTAACTTATTTACGAATCCCGACAAATAGCCAATTTCAGCGAGCGATTTGAGCGCTTTAAACTGCAATGGGCCGGCATCCGGTTTATGCTGATTACTGACATTGGCCGCCGTTACTTCAGCCACCTGGTATTCCCAGCGCAAGCTCAGCCACTGACCGACTTTGCTCAGTAACTGATTGATCACGAAAGGTTTAACCAGGTAATCGTTGTGATTGCGCCGCGCACTGGCAACCGTATCGAGGTCTCGCACATTTGCTGAAACAATAATTATTGGCAGTAAATATCCGGCATCCCGTATGTCTCTCGCCGCCTGCCAGCCATCTACCGAGGTCATATTCAGATCCAGTAAAATTAAATCCACGTTATGCGCGGTCAGGCTTTGCATACCGTCCCCGGCAGAATCGGCCGTAATAACGTTAAAGCCAATGGGTGACAAAATGTCGTTGAGCAGTTGGCGTTGTCCTAGATCATCGTCGATAACCAGCACGGTTTTACGATTCCCCTCATAACCGACTATCTGTTTATGCTCGAGGCTAATCTCGCTGTCTTTTTCGCTCAGGCGAGGCAGCAGTAACTTCAAATGAAACTGGCTGCCCTGGCCGGGCTTACTGTACAAGGCAATATCACCGCCCATGAGTTCAGCCAGCGCTCTTGATATGGTCAGACCTAACCCTGTGCCACTAATAGAAGACTGGCTGGGTGATACCCGCTCAAAGGGCTGGAACACTTTCTCCTGATCGGCCTTACTAATACCAGGACCGGTATCCTCAATGGTAAAGTGAGCCACTTCATTACGATAACTAACACGTAAGGACACACTGCCTTTCTCGGTAAATTTGATGGCATTGGAAATCAGATTAATCAGGATCTGGCGCAGCCGCTGTTTATCGCCGGAAACCCGGCGTGGCAGAAACTTAGGCACCTCGTAATTAAAGGTCAGGCCCTTACCAGAAGCCTGTTGGTCGAACATATGCAACAGTTGCTCAAGTAACTCATGCAGTTCGATTTCATCGCGATTAACCGAGAGTCTGCCCGCCTCAATTTTAGAGACTTCCAACACACCTTCGATGAGATCATTGAGATGCTCACCATTGCGTTTCATGGTGAGCACTGGTCCTTTCACGTGGGTAGGTAACTGACCATCATTAGCCAGCAGCTGTGCGTAACCAAGCAGCACATTTAATGGCGTTCTGAGCTCATGACTGAGGCCGGCCAGGTAACGACTTTTAGCGTTATTAGCCGATTCTGCTTCATCTTTTGCCTGCTGATAAGCCAGGCTGGTTTTTTCATGGGCAGACACCTCTTCCGCCAACGCATCCGTTTGAAGGCGCAACTCCCCCAACGCCAGGCGGTTGCCCTGTTTGGCAAGTGTCAGCAGCCAACTGACCACGCCAATAATGATCAACAAAAAGAAAAACACCTTAACTAACGCACTGGCAACAATAGCCTGAAGTTCAGGAGAACCCGCGGCGATCTGCCAATACACAAGGCTCAGCAACACGGCTGAAATACCGCTTAACAGCAGGGTTAACAGAATACTCTGGGCTAATGGCCGACCTAGCCATTTCGATACACCGGGCGTGGCGAAGCGGTCAATAAAATAAGTCAGTTGGGCAGCGAGCGTAGCCCCTTCGCGACATTTATCACCACAATGCACATCAAGGCTGCAGCACAATGAGCAAATTGGATTGTTATACACCGGGCAAAACGTCATATCCTCGTAGTCAAAGGTATTTTCGCAAATGCAGCAGCTATGACTTTGCCGACTCAGTGGGTGTTCATGTTGACTGCGAACAAGGTAATAGCGCCCGCCGGTTGCCAGACCAATCAATGGCACACTGACAAAGGGCAGAGCAAACGCCAGATATGATGCCATGGCCTCGGCAATATTGCCCAATACTCCCGTGCAAGCAATAAAGCCGGCAGCCGAAGCTATACTCATCGACAACACGCCAACCGGGTTTACATCGAATAATTTCGCCCGCTTAAATTCGATCATCGGGGGGCTGATTCCCAGCGGCTTATTAATTAATAAATCAGCACTCACTGCGCCCAGCCAGGACAACACAACAACCGAATACACCGATAAAATGCTTTCGATAGTCTGATAAATACCCAGTTCCATCAGCAATAGCGCAATCAGTACATTAAATACCATCCAGATCACACGGCCCGGATGATTATGGGTAATCCGGCAAAAAAAGTTAGACCACGCCAGTGAACCGGCATAAGCGTTCGCCACATTAATTTTAAGCTGCGAGACCACGACGAATAAAGTGGCGACCAGGATGCTGACCGTAGTGTTGTTAAATACGTAACCGAATGCTAACTCATACATATGTGCAGGGTCGCTGGCCAATTCACTGGTAAACCCCTGTTTTATAGCAAGAAAGGCTAGGATCGAGCCCAAAAATAGTTTGCCGGCGCCAAAGACAATCCAGCCAGGACCAGCCATTAGTACTGCGGCCCACCATTTAAATGAGCTGTCTTGCTGCCCTTTAGGCGGTAAAAAGCGCAGGAAGTCGGCTTGTTCACCAATCTGTGCCACCAACGACATCAGGACTGCTGAGGCCGCACCAAACAAAAAAATATTAAAACTCGCTGCTTCGCTGCCGGCCTCCCCTTCATAAGCAAACCATCCCTGCACGCTCGATTCCGGATGATGAAAGACGTAAAAAAGAGGGATCAGTTGCAGGACAATCCAAACTGGCTGGCTCCAGGCCTGGAAGCGGCTGATGTAGGCAATTCCATGACTCACCAGCGGCAACACAATCAATGCACTGATGGCATAACCAATATACAGGGGAATACCGAGCAATAGCTCCAGCGCCATGCTCATAATAGCGGCTTCGAGCGCAAAAAAGATAAACGTAAACGAGGCGTACACCAGTGAGGCAATAGTTGATCCCGCATAGCCAAATCCTGCGCCACGACTAAGCAAATCTATGTCTACGCCATAACGCGCGGCGTAGTAGCTGATGGGTGTACCGCTGATAAAAATCACTGCGATGAGCGCAACGATAGCCCAGGCGGCATTGACAAAGCCATAACTCAATGTAATCGCGCCGCCAATGGCTTCCAGTACCATAAACGAAACAATACCCAGTGCAGTATTCGCGATGCGGCTATATGGCCATTTACGCGCCCGCCGGGATGTAAAGCGCAGGGCAAAATCTTCCATCATCTCATTCGCGACAAGCTTATTGTACGTGCGACGATTTGACGAAATATTATGCGATGCAGGCATAGTGTTTAACGTTCCTGTTGAGATAGACCCGAAGACATTTCTTATATTGGGTAAAGCTGTTTACCACAATAGCGATGTTACCGCTAAACAGCCATGGGCATTGTACGATCTTTATCTACGTAATTTACCCCATGTTTTTCTTCAGCCCCTGCCAATACTATAACGCAGAGCACATTAGCCGCTGTTCTTGTTGATGTAAGCGTTGCCTATCCATCAGCTGTGACACAGCCACAACCAACAGGATGTTACCATGGCAAATCTACCCGGCTCTGTTCTGTCTGCAGGCAAATTCGATGGCGTTGTGTGAGCCACATATCACAACACCGTCCAGCCATTCACAATGGTTGGCGAGGCTGCATATGCAATTTACCGCGCGACAGGGCCGAACACAGTTGCAACGCACCGAGCGGGAAGGGCCATTATCAGTTCAGCGGGCGTTTTACCCGGAAGCCAATGGCACAGCCCACCTCTATTTGCTGCATCCGCCCGCCGGCATTGTCTCCGGTGACGAGTTACACATTAGCGCAACACTGGACGACAACAGTCAGGCACTGCTAACCACGCCGGGAGCTAACCGTTTTTATCGTGCCCGGCATGCACAAGGTCACGCCGCCCGCCAGTATCAGTACACCCGTTTAACGGCGAGTCAGAATGCATCATTGGAATACCTTCCTCATGAAACACTGGTGTATGCGAATGCAAATGCCATCAGCCATACCGAAATTCACTTAGCAGATAATGCTAAGTACATTGGCTGGGAAATCGCTTGTCTGGGGCTTCCGCACATTAAACAGCCCTTTAACGGCGGGCAGTTTCAGCAAGTTCTCAGTATTTATTTTAATCAGCGAATTCGCTTTCACGATCGGCTGTCCCTCACTGCCGGTGAGCCTGTCACCACATCGCGTATTGGTCTGGCGGGCCATCATGTTAGCGGCACGATGATTGTATTTAACGGTAAGTTTGCCAATGAAAGCAGTTACGTACAGCATCTCTGCCAGATTATTCGCGAAGCCACCAGCAGCGAACAACACAGCGGTACCCTGGCAGTCACTGCCTTACAGGGGGTAGTGGTAGTGCGTTATCTGGGCGACAACAGCGAGCAGTGCCGTACATGTTTCGCACACATCTGGTCAGCAGTGCGTCCCAAGGTATCTCAGCGCACCGCGGTACCACCGCGGATTTGGTTTACTTAATTCAATATTGCAGGCACAACGTTCATGGAATTACTCCCAAGAGAAAAAGACAAGTTATTACTGTTTACCGCCGGTCTGCTCGCCGAGCGTCGGTTACAGCGGGGTCTTAAATTAAATTACCCGGAGGCCGTAGCGTTTATTTCGCTGGCAATTCTGGAAGGTGCAAGAGACGGTAAAACCGTTGCCGAACTCATGGATTTTGGCCGCACGGTATTAACCAACGACCAGGTTATGGAAGGTGTGCCATCTATGATCCACGACGTGCAAGTAGAAGCCACATTTCCGGATGGCACCAAACTTGTCACCGTTCATGATCCCATCGTTTAACAGGAGCGCCTTATGATCCCTGGTGAAATAATTACGGACCCCGGTGATATCGAACTGAATGCCGGGCTGCCGGTCACTCAAATCACTGTGTTAAACAGTGGCGACCGCCCCATACAGGTTGGCTCGCACTATCACTTTTACGAAGTTAACCCTGCACTGCAGTTTGACCGCGAGTTAACCAAAGGATTGCGTCTGGATATTACCGCTGGCACCGCCGTGCGTTTTGAACCGGGTCAGCAACGAACCGTAGCGCTGGTACCTTATGGCGGCAGTAAAACAATCTACGGTTTTCGTGCAGAAATTATGGGCACACTGGAGGTAACCGATGGCCAGGATTGATCGACACGCTTATGCGCATATGTTTGGCCCAACGACCGGCGACCGGGTCCGTTTAGCGGATACCGAGTTATTTATAGAAGTCGAGAAAGACTATACCCGCTATGGTGACGAGGTTAAGTTTGGTGGTGGTAAAGTCATTCGGGATGGAATGGGGCAAGGTCAGTTCAGTTGTGCCGATACACCTGATCTGGTGATTACTAACACACTGATTCTGGACCACTGGGGCATTGTCAAAGCAGATGTTGCCATCAAAGAAGGCCGGATTCAGGCCATCGGCAAAGCAGGCAATCCCGATATTCAGGATGGTGTTACCATCCTTATTGGTCCGGGAACCGAGGTGATTGCAGGCGAAGGACAAATTCTAACCGCCGGTGGCATCGATGCACACATCCATTTCATTTGCCCGCAACAGATAGATGAAGCCCTGATGTCCGGCGTTACAACAATGATTGGTGGCGGTACCGGCCCGGCCACAGGCACCAATGCAACGACCTGCACACCCGGACCGTGGAATATCGAGAAAATGCTCCAGGCAACTCAGGATATGCCCATGAATTTTGGCTTTCTGGGTAAAGGTAATGCCAGCTTGCCCAAAGCCATCGAAGAACAAATTGAAGCGGGTGTATGCGGATTAAAACTGCATGAAGACTGGGGCACGACACCTGCATCCATTGATAACTGCCTGAGTGTAGCAGAGCGCTATGATGTGCAAATCGCTATCCATACCGACACCCTCAATGAAGCGGGCTTTCTGGAAGATACATTAGGCGCCTTTAAAGGCCGCACTATCCATACCTACCACACAGAAGGTGCCGGTGGTGGGCACTCGCCGGATATTATTCGTGCCTGCGGTGAGTCCAATGTACTGCCATCATCAACTAACCCTACCCGGCCCTACACGGTAAATACCATTGACGAGCATCTGGACATGCTGATGGTTTGTCACCATCTGGATCCGGCTATTCCCGAAGACGTCGCATTTGCCGACTCGCGAATACGCAAAGAAAGTATTGCTGCAGAAGACATCCTGCAGGATCTCGGAGCCATCAGTATGATTGCTTCCGATAGCCAGGCTATGGGCCGGGTGGGCGAAATGATTTGCCGCACCTGGCAGACAGCGCACAAAATGAAAGTGCAACGAGGGCCTTTACCTGAAGACAGGTCACGCAATGATAACTTCCGCGCACGTCGTTATGTTGCCAAGTACACCATTAACCCGGCAATAAGCCATGGTATTGCCGATGAAGTCGGCTCCATCGAAATAGGTAAAATGGCCGATCTAGTATTATGGAAACCGGCATTTTTTGGCATTAAACCCAGCCTCATCCTTAAATCAGGTTTTATTGCTGCCGCCCCGATGGGGGATGTCAACGGCTCGATACCAACGCCACAGCCAGTGCATTATCGCAATATGTTTGGTAGTTTCGGCGCTGTCACTGCCCAGCTTTGCACCACGTTTGTGTCTCAGGCCAGTATCGACCAGGGTATAGCCGCTAAATATGGCATTCGCCGCCGTCTGTCCCCATGCAAAAACACCCGGTCAATTACCAAACAGGACATGATTCTGAATAATTGGCAACCCCATATTGAAGTGGATGCGCAAACTTACGAAGTAAAAGCCAACGGGGAACTGCTGACTTGCGAGCCCATGCAAGTCCTGCCACTGGCACAACGTTACTGTTTATTTTAAGAGATGAATATGCTCAACATCACTCAACGCCTTTCGCACTTTCATGGCATAGCAGATGACTCTGTGACCCTGGATTTTGATACCCGGCAAAAGGCGCGGATTAAAATCACTACCGACAAGGGTAATCCGGCCGGTATTTTTGTTGAACGCGGAAAACCGCTATTAGTCGGCGAGTGGCTGCAAAGTGACTGTGGTCAGGTGATTGAAATTAAAGGCGCTTTAGAACAGGTGATCACTGCGTCAACCAGTGACTGGCATACCTTTGCGAAAGTCTGTTATCACCTTGGTAACCGCCACACCCGGCTACAGGTCGGCGAACGCTGGCTACGCTTTAAACCTGATCATGTTCTTGCCGAAATGGTTAAAATGTATCATCTGACTACCGACGAAACTCCAGCCGTGTTTGAACCGGAGCGCGGCGCTTACCTGCACGGTAGTCACGGCCATCATCATGACTGATAAAGCAACATTGCAGAGTGCAAGATTATTGCAGCTGTGCAGTGCTAACCTCCCCGTTGGCGGATTTTCTTTTTCTCAGGGTCTCGAGCAGGCGGTTGAGCGCGGCTGGATCACCTCTGCATCAGCCCTGCATGAATGGCTCTGTGTATTTTTGCAAAGCAGCATCAGTCACACTGACCTCCCCCTGCTCTCTGCGCAATATAAAGCCATTCAGTCGGGGCAGCCCGAGATTTTCGAACAACAGGATGACTGGGTCGCCGCAACCCGCGAAAGTGCCGAGATCCTGCTGGCTGAACAAGCCATGGGGAAAGCTTTGAAACGGCTGTTGGTCAACCTGTCAAATAAGCCTGAGATTTCAGCAGTCAAGTGGTTAGCACAGACTAACGCAAACTGTTTTATCAGCCAATTTGCCCTTGCCGCACATATTTTTGCGTTAACCTTGCCAGCCGCATTGAGCGGCTATGTATGGACCATACTGGATGCGCAGGTAGCTGCCGGGACTAAACTTATCCCTCTGGGTCAGACCGATGGCCAGAACCTGCTGTTCTCGTTGGCTGAACATATTGAGCAATGTATTAGCAGCAGTGAAAAAGTAGCGCTGTCAGACATGGGCCAGTCGCTGCCATCACTGGCGATGGCAAGCGCCTGGCATGAACAACAATATTCACGACTTTTCCG
>NZ_CFHOXV010000011.1:67923-101510 GCF_984505615.1 Alteromonas sp.
GATCTTAAGGATTTTATCTATGAAAAAACAAACTCTTAGAGTTGGGGTTGGTGGGCCGGTAGGCTCGGGCAAAACCGCTTTACTGAGAGCCCTGTGCCTGGCCATGCGCGACAAATACAATATGGCAGTAGTGACCAACGATATTTATACCCATGAAGACGCGCAATTTTTAACCCGTCACGGTGCCCTTAATGAAGACCGGATTCTCGGTGTAGAAACAGGCGGGTGCCCCCATACGGCTATTCGCGAAGATGCATCCATGAACCTTGCTGCCATTGATGAACTGCAATCCCGCCATGCCGAGCTGGATTTTGTGCTGGTAGAAAGTGGCGGAGATAATCTCAGCGCCACGTTTAGCCCTGAATTATCAGACTTAACCCTCTATGTTATAGACGTCTCTGCTGGCGATAAAATTCCCCGTAAAGGCGGCCCCGGAATTACTAAATCAGATTTACTGATCATTAATAAAATCGACATAGCTGATATGGTGGGGGCATCGCTTGAGGTCATGGAGCGGGATTCGCGCAAGATGCGCGGTGACAAGCCCTTTGTTTTTTCCAATTTAAAAGCCGGTCAAGGTCTCGATGAAATTATTCGTTTTATTGAGGTTGAAGGCATGTTAGTTAAACCCTGATAAGGAGTTCCTATGAAGTATTTGCTTACCCTGATTTCACTAATTTTTTCAACATCTTCGATGGCTCATGATGATCATTTGCTGACGGAAAACGCACATGCATTTTATCATGTGATTTTTTATGGTTTGTTAGCGCTATTAGCTGCCAGGCTGGCATGGTGGGGCTACAAAGAACTGTGTAACCACAAGAAATAACCTCTCCCTGTATAACTCTGTCACCCATATTACCCAACCAGTTAGCGCGCAGGATGGGTGACAGAACATAGCGGTTAAAACTGTAGCTGCATACTCAGCGTTAAGCTACCAGCGCTGGCTTGCTGAGAGATCTCATGATTGGCATAACCAACGCCAAGCTGTGCATTATAAGCATCAATAATATAGTTAACGCCAACATCCGTTCGTTTGGTGGTAATATCATTGTCTGCGGCAAAACGCTGGTAGCGTAAGTAAGGTTGCAATCGGCCCCACCCCACAGGCTCAACGAAGATATAGCCCAGTGCCGCTGAGTACGCCTGCCCTTGTTCACTCAGAAAAACATCACCGGTATCATAGTCAAAGTAAGCAGCTTCAAATGATGCTGTCCCCCCTGACAGCAGGGTTTCGATCAGCAAGTCAATCGTAAACTGGGCATAGTCCCCCACCGCGACTGCCGAGGCCGCGCCGTCTTTTTTATGCCGGTAAGCCATCCCAAGGGTAAAAATATCCTTACTGCCAAGGTAATTGCCAGTACCATAGTAACCGGGCTCAGTGTCCCAAAAACTATACTGTACACGTGAAGCGTACATCAACGATTCTTGCTGCTGTGGATTATCCGTTACGACGTCAACATTGCTAAAGTGAAATATCTTATTGGCTTCAAATGCACCAAACGAATAGACCAGACGCTGTTCAAGTACATTGCCAACCAGCGCAATACCGTCGTCGCGTCCGATAGTTCCGCCATTCCACCCGTAACGGGCAGCAATGTTTTGCCAGTAGTCGCCTCCCAGCGAGTAATATGGCCCTGCCAGATTGGCTCTGCTCCCCGGCGAGAGAAAACGCCCGGCCCAAATCTCCAGGTTGGAGCCCAGCGTAAAGATACCCGCAGCATCAATGACCTGTACGGTATCGTTGGCGCCGGATTTTTCGCTGGTAAGGATACCACGAATCCGCTTATTGACCGCCCCGGCAACATACAAGCGAGCACTGTCCAGCGCCGCATCGTAGCTTCGGTCGCCATCATTTGCCGCATATTCCAACGAACGCAATGCGCCGCGAAGTCCAAACTCCACACTAAGGTACTGCTCGTCACCAAATTCAATTTTTGCTGCCGCATTCGCATCCTGACAGGGCACTGCAGTCATCATCCCGGCCATCAACAAACTGACACGATAGTTTGCCTGTTTCATATTACCTCCATTAAGTTCATTTAAACACTTGATCCACTGTGTCCTGAACAATGGGTTATTAAGCGTCGATAGTAGCGAGCAGGATGACACCGGAATATACGTCAAATTGCGTATCATGGGGGGGCAATATGGTTTGCCAGCGAAAACGCGCAGTGTGCAAAAACAGTGATTTACAGCACTATCCTGTGTCGATCTATCTGGCAGAACGGTGTAGTATAAATTTATGCCTTTAGTGATACATAGACCACCAGCCACCACAAACAGACATGTATACGGTATTAGTAGTTGACGACTCACCTGACTCGCTCAGTTTAATCAACGACATTCTTGAAAAGGAAGGGATCAGCACACTGGTTGCATTGGAAGGCCAACAAGCCATTACGATTGCCGAGCAAATCAAACCTGACATCATCTTGCTAGACGCCATAATGCCCAAACTCGATGGCTTTGAAACCTGTATCAGGCTAAAACAAAACCGTCAGCTACAACACATTCCAGTAATATTTATGACGGGCCTGACAGATACCGAAAGCACCCTGAAAGGTCTCAATTCCGGCGGCGTGGATTACATTGTAAAACCGGTTAATCCCGATGAACTCATTGCACGCATAAAGATACATGCCGGTAACGCTCAGGTAACATCAAGCGCTCAGCATGCGCTTGACTCAGTTGGACAAAAACTATTTTCCGTAAACGAGGCCGCAGAACTGTTGTGGGCAACCCCGCAAACTCATGATTTTTTATCTGCGATTCCCCATTTCGACGAATGGTTCGCACAGCAGCTCACACCAACTGTGAGTGCCATCATCGCGCTACCTGCTCAGCAGGACAAACCCCAGCGTATTTTCTTTGACGATGGTGAATGCGAACTCACACTGGTCGCTAAACGCGCCAACGGTGACTTTACCTTTAGAATTAACAGTGTGACTGAGGATATTTCCGGCGAACAGCGCCTGCGCAGCGAGCTGGGTCTTACCATTCGTGAATCAGAAGTTCTCTACTGGCTGTCTAATGGTAAAACCAATAAAGAAATCGCCTTGATTCTCGACATCGGCGCCCGCACGGTAAATAAACATCTCGAGCAGGTTTTTGTAAAACTTGGGGTAGAGAATCGCACCACGGCGGCGGGCATTGCGATTCGAATTCTAGCTAAATAATGTATTAACTTTAGCGACTGGTTATGGCAAAAATAAAAGCTTTTAGTTGCAAAGAGTCTTTTAAACCCAGTAACCATATGAATTAAAAGGCTTATATTAAACACAAACCTTTCAAAAAGCCACGATGGCAGCCAGGTTCTGGTTATCCAGAACGGGATGGCGGAGCCACTGACGGTAAAAGTTTCCCCGGGCGAAAATTTATGACCATAACCGTACCGGCGGATTCATTTAACTCCATGTTGTCGACAGCGCTATGCTGTAGCCCTGCAGTCCTTTTTAACTGCGCCTGCCAGCCGTGACAAAAACTCGCGGTTGGTAGGTAAGCCATTCAGCAATTGCTCTGTAGAGCGTCGCACATCATTTAAAGCCTTATCCGCCACCCGCATTTCATGTTGCGACAGGCCTGTACACGCCTCACCAAATGTAGATTGCATGCCCATTAGTACGTATTGCTTACTGGCTGAGGAAAACAGCTCCAGACGGCGATCGCTCTCGTAAAGCCAGGGCGGCTGGGTTTGCCACAATGCCAGGGAGTCTTTCAGGCTTTGCGGCACTGAGGCTGCATCGCGGTGAGCACGCCAGTATTCACTGTCATCCCGGGACGACAACACATAATGCAGCTTGATGAAGTCGATGATCTCTTCCCACCGGCTGTGGGTGATTTCATTATACCGTTTAGCCAGTACCGTCATGGCATTGCGGCAACGGGGAAACTGGTGACTTATCCATTCAACGGATTTTTCCACCAGCACCAGCGCCGTTGCTTCAAGAGGCTCCACGAATCCGGCTGACACGCCAATGGCTACACAGTTGCGGTGCCAGAACACCGAACGGTGACCGGGTTCAAAAGTGATTAACCGGGGCTCTGCTTTTGACGCATCCAGATGCGGGTCATTTTTCACATACTGCATCAGTGCATCCTGAGCCTGGTCTGCTGAGCAGTACTGGCGGGAAAATACATGGCCAATACCCCGGCGGCCGGATAAGGCAATATCCCAAATCCAACCGTGCTTTTGTGCCGTTGCTACGGTTGCAGAAGCTACCGGCGTATTTTCATCACGATAAGGCACCTGAAGTGCCAGCGCAGCATCATTGAACAACTGATCACGCCTGCACACCATAGGAACGTTATAAAACCCGTTCAGCAATAATGCTTTAAAACCACTGCAATCGATAAACAAATCACCTTCAATGACACGGCCATCCGACAATGTTACTGAAGCAATATCACCGTCCGGCGCACCATTAACCTGTTCTACATGACCGGTGGTATGCACCACACCCAGTTTCTGCGTGCAGTGCAAACGCAGCATTTCAGTGAATTTACCGGCGTTGAGGTGATAACCGTAATTCAGAGCAAAGGCAAATTCCGGCGTTGCCAGCGTCTTCGGTGCTAGTGACTGCTCACACACAGCCCCCTGGGCACAGACTAATGTTTCAAAATCAGAACCGGGACGATTTTTAAGAAAATATTGCGACAGATTCACCGCGCCGTAGCCAGCCGGCGCAGTGAACGGATGATAGTAATGCTCTCCGTTTCCATATTGCCAGCCCACAAACTTAGAAGCCTGTTTAAACCCGGCATTGCAGAACTGCATGAAGTCTTTTTCAGATATGCCAATCTGGCGGAGAGTATCCCGCATGGTAGGCCAGGTGCCCTCGCCTACCATGAGGTTTTTAACGTTGGGAGATTCAACCAGTTCAATGCGAACCGGATGTGTGCATCCGGATTTTTCGCCATTTTTCGCGGCCAGGATGCCTGCTGTCAGCCATCCGGCGGCACCACCACCTACAATTACAACACGGTTCGTCATTTTCCAGTCTCCTGAAAATTAACCCACCTTCCCTGCCGGGCAATATTTCTCTATGAATTGTGCGTGTGGCGGCAATTGCGCCAACTGGTTATCAATTTGATTCTTTAACGCTGTTAACTGTTGTTTCAGTCCTTCAGGCGGGAGCAATTTACCGGCCTGATGATAGCTTCCGGGCATCAGTCCCTGCCCCATCATTACCTGTACCCATGAGTCCACTCTGAACAGCGATACATCGTCAGGCCACACATAACCATTTTCACGAAAAATCGACAGTCTGTGTTTCAGCGAACCCGGCACATCCATTGTCCTGTAATGGTTCCAGAACGGACTGTCATCACGTGTAGTCTGATGATAATGAAGGATAATAAAGTCCCGGATAGTTTCAAGTTCAACCGCCGTTTCCTGGTTAAACCTTTCGGCTAATATTCCAAAATTATCCGAAAACGGAAATAACTTCATAAGACGGATAAGTGCCGTGGTGACCAGGTGAATACTGGTTGATTCAAGCGGCTCCAGAAAGCCGCCGGATAAACCGATGGCGACACAATTCTTATGCCACGACTTTACCCGCCTTCCGGTTTTAAACTTCAGTTTCCGTGGTTGAGTCAGGGGCTTGCCGTCAAGGTTTGCCAGCAGTGTCTTTTCGGCCTCTTCATCGCTGAGAAAACGACTGGAATAGACAATACCGTTACCGGTGCGGGTTTGCAGCGGTATACGCCACTGCCAGCCGGCATCGTGAGCAATAGCACGGGTGTAAGGTAAAGGTGGTTCAACGGACTCAGTTTGCACAGCAATGGCGCTGTCGGCTGCGAGATAATGACTCCAGTCTTCGTACTCAACACCCAGGTGTTCACCAATAAGCAGTCCGCGAAAGCCAGTGCAGTCAATAAACACATCACCTGCTATGACCTGGCCCGTCTCCAGCTTTAATGCCGTAATGTTGCCACTGTCACTGTGAAGATCCACTGCAGCAATTTTGCCTTCAATGCGTTTTACACCGGCGGCTTCACTCTTTTTACGCAGCCAGGAGGCATAGGCCGTGGCATCCAGATGAAAGGCATAATTCAGTGGTTTCTTACCCGCCGCAAGGGCAAACTTACCTTCTCTGGCGGCTTTCAGCTCAAGACAGAAGTCGTCCAGTCCGGCACTGTAGCCACTTTCTTTTGCCGCCATCCAGAAAGCGTGAAACTCTGCCATCCAGGCGCGCTGACCAATTTCGCCAAAGGAATGCAGATAGTTTTCATCTTTACACCCCCAATTTTCAAACTGAATGCCCAGTTTGAATGTGGCCTGGGTGGCAGACATAAATTCCTGTTCGTTTATGCCCATCAACTGATGGAAACTGCGCATGGTAGGAATAGTGGCTTCGCCCACACCCACGGTGCCAATCTGGTCGGATTCAACCAGCGTAATGTCGAGTAAATTTCCCAGCCTGGTAGCCAAACTGAATGCACTCAGCCAGCCGGCTGTACCACCACCGGCAATGACAACTTTTGTTTTTTTATTTTCGCTCACGCCTGCTCCTTACCGGTTCAGGTTACTGATTAACATGGAACGCAAACGCCTGGCGTTAATGTCGTCCATTTCCCCCAGCGCACCGCGGCACTCCGGCGGAAGATGTTCACGAACACGCTGCGCATCACCAAACACGTAATAATCAAACAACGCCTTCCACGCTTGTTTTTCCTGTTCTGGTTTTTCCCGCAAACTCATCATGCCGTGTAACAGCACATCCATGGGATTGCCTTTATGACGCTCTGTGGTCATCCACCAGAAATTAACCATTACGTTAAAACGGTCGTATGCCGTAACTTCATGCCACCACATACTGGGATAATAAAGGCCGTCACCGGGTTCCAGGTCAGCAATCCACGCATTGTCCATTGCCTCTTTAAGGCGGGGGAACTTATCAAAGTCAGGGTCAGCGAGATTCGCCAGCGTAACAACCTGACCGCCCGGCGTAGGATGCAGCGGCCCGGGATAAAGGTTCTCCACCTGTTCCGGCGGAAACAGCATGAACCGTCGTTTGCCCACAACACAACAGGCCAGATTTTTAGGTTGATCAAAATGCGCAGCAGCTACAGATTCTGTTCCCAGCCAGATTTTAGCGACTACCGGGTTTTGCTTAAATTCAGGATGGGTAAACGCCAGAGAATGACTGTCTGCAAGTGCAGGGAATCCTTCTTTCAGCACCAGAGAGTTGACGTACAGGTATTCATGCTCCTGTTCACTGAGCTCATTACGGATTGTGTTAAACACATCGGGGATCGTTGACCGTTCTGCAGAGAAATTAAATCCGGTACAGGTATCGTTGTATCCGAAGCGGGACTGAATTTCTGATGGTGCGCGATACACCAGCATGGGTTTATTGCTGTAGTTATCTTCCAGCATCTGCATGGTTTCAAGGGGGGATGTCCGCCCTGCTTTAACCATTGGCCAGTCGTTTACCAGCCCCTTAAGAATAACCGGCTGGTTAAGAGCGAAGAGATCATCAAACGGGATGGCATCTGGTGTGATGCCTTCCCACACTGTTACTGTTTGTCGGGAAGGTGTAACCATGGTTTTTGTCCGTTAATAAAAAGCGGCTTAAATGTCAGTACCTGCCGGCACTGACAATCCGGACCAGCACTGTACCTAAATCAGCGCAGATTTTGCGTTCTTCAAATCAATTAAACGCTGAAAATTACCCAGTGAAGATAAAATAAAGTAAAGCGGACCAAGCATACCGTACTGACTTAACTTTGCCAGACTGTCACCGTCAAGCTGAGAAAGCTTTTCCTGATTGACAGAATAGTAGTTGGAGAAATTCACCTGCTCAACATTGCTGAGCTTAATCTCAATGTTCACCGGCTCCAGAAGGTCCATCTCTTCCACCAGAGTAAACAGAGTTTTGTTGTATTGGGCACCGGCTTCAATGGTCTGCAATGCCTTTTTTACATAATTCAGATAACCGGATTCGCCACCCATTGGCAGGAAGACCGCTTCACCTTCATCGCCAACACGGGGATCGTCCATATCAATACAAATAAACGGTTCCGGTGCAGCATCATCAGATTCGCGATAGGCAATACTGAATGGTCCGCGCCCCAGCACGGCAGGAATATAACGGGTTGTCCATCCGTCTTCACTCAGGAACAGGTTTTCGTCCTTGCTTAGCCCCAGAATACTGTGGATCTGCAACTCGCCACTGTCGGCATCTTTATAAAATACCAGCGGAAACTCTTTGTGCAGCTCACTGATTTCAGATGCGAATACACGGGTACGGTTTACCTGATGGCCGGAAAAAGCCCCCGGACGGGTATTAACTTTCAGATCTTTATGATCGACGTTATTCAGAACAGCTGGTTTAGACATAGATTGGTCCCCGTTACTGCGGGTTGAGCGAAAGGTATACGCAGGATGTTATCGCGCTACCCCGTCAGGCGCAATGTCATGTTTGTAAGGATTAAGGCCGGCATGCGAGGGCACACCGGCCTGAGAATCAAAGGTCACAATCCGGGAGGATTGTGACCGGATGCTGACAGCTATCAGAAGCTGTAGCGGGCACTCAGTACAATACGTCTGTCCAGTTCCTGGATGAAGAACGTGTTGTTGTAGCTACGGCCGTATTGACGTGAACCTTCTTCGAACAGGTTGATTACGTCCATGCTTACTGTCAGGTCTTCGCTGAAGTCGTAACTTACGTTAACGTCTACCTGCTTGTACTCATCGATGAACAATGGGTTACGAACAGAAGATACGCCACGGTTTACTTCCGCCAGGAAGGAATCACGCCAGTTGTAAGCAACACGGGTAGACAGGCCGTCTTTTTCGTAAATCAGTACTAAGTTAGCTGAGTCACTTAAGCCTTCCAGTGCGAACTGGTCGATTGCCGGATCTGCACCTACATCGTAACCGATATCACCGTCAACGATGGTGAAGTTAGCCTGGTAACCGAAACCGCTGTCACCGAAGAAGTGCTGCCATGCAAACTCGTAACCGGAGATACGTGCACTCTGGTTGTTTACAGGCTGAGTAACTTCGAAGGCCATTTCAGGGTCGCCTGCCATTGGCTCAACGTTGTTGTTAGCGAATACGTCATCAGCAAATGCCTGACCTTCTTCGAACTCATCAGCGCCACCAGGGAACACGTCAGGGTTTGCAAGCAATGCAGACATGGTGAAGAAGTTACGTTCTGTTACTTCGATACCACGTGCTTCAAGCTCTGCAATAGCTTCACCTGAAACAGTACCGGCAGCACCTGAAGTCGCATCAAGCAGACCGAACAGAGTTTGAGAAACCTGCTGTGTACCAACGAAGTTGTCTACGTCTTTACGGTAGTAACCTACTGACACCATGCTTGAATCACCATAGTAGTATTCAAGTGACAGGTCGAAGTTGTTGGACTCCAGTGGATCCAGCGCAGCGTTGCCGCGGCTACCTGATGCCACACCGCCTAAGTAAGTAGGACGACCAGGCGCACCAATGCTGGTAGCAGTGTACATCTGGTTATACGCAGGGCGTGCCAGCGTCATGCTGTAAGATGCACGGGCTTTTAAATCGTCAGTCAGGTTAACCGAGAAGTCGATGTTAGGCAGGAACGCTTCATAAGAGTGATCCTGAGACAGCGCTTCAGTCTGATCGCCGTAGCTGATAGTGAAGTCGTTATCTGACAACCAGATGATTTGCTCTGGTACAGATTGCAGAGAGATAGACTCAACGTCTGTCTTCTCATAACGGGCACCAACCACTAAATTAGCTTCGAAACCACCGATTTCGCCGTCCATTGTCGCCATCGCGTACAGAGACAGGATATCTTCTTTAACGGTGTTGTTCTGAGCACCAACAGAAGGCAGATCACCCGGGGTGAAGCCGTAAGCCGGCGCAACAGCGTTCAGCAGGTCTACTGCGTTACCGCGGAAAGATACGCTACCCAGAGGGATTGTGGTAGAACCTGCAGGTTGAGCAATTGAATCCGCACCGGCAACACCGCTCATGTTGTGATCTTCAAACGCACATGCGGTACAAGTCACTTCCAGCAGACCTTCAGGAATATTACCTACATCAGCAACACCCCAGCCACCCAGCTGCGCTTCAGTTTCATAACGAAGCTGATTCATTTCAGTCGCCATGTAGCCGATACCGAAATCAACTTTTACGTCAGAACCTTCGTCCCAGGTACCGTCGAAACGGAACTGTTTAACGTCAGATTCCTGATCAGAAGAAATGGCACGGGTAACCTGAGGACCAACATCGGCCAGGTCGAAGACACCGTTGTTGTTACCTTTAACAGAGTCATCAACAACGATGCTTGCCTGAGGCATATCCAGACCGAAGTCCATGGTTTGCCAGCCGGCAGTTGCACCTGCAACGTTGAAACGGATTACGTTTTTACCGTAAGGACCGTTACCGCCAGATTTTGCATTCGCCATGTTAGCGTCGAAACGCAGGTTCAGTGAATCGCTTGCCCACCAGTCTGCATTGAAACCGAAAGATGTCAGTTCATCTTTAGCGGCCATCACCAGGTTCTGGAAGAAGAAGTCTTTACCGCCGTCGATGTCTTCAGTGAAACGGATAGGCGTAGCAACAACAGGGTTACCATCGAATTCCATATCAGTGAACTGACGGGCAAACCAAACACCGTCTACGATAGAGGTTGAGTTGATTTCGTTGCTGGCATAAGTTGCGTCAGCAGTTAATGTCAGCGTTTCTGAAGGTGCGAACTGTAAAGTAACCATACCGTTCAGACGTTCACGGTTATCTTCGTTCAAACCTAAACCTAAGTTAGAAGGCATGGCAACCAACTGACCTTCTTCAGGTGCGTTAGTCACGTTAGCGCCGTCTACCAGACCGAAAGTACCCGGAGACGTTGAATCCCAGTTGTACAGCTGGTAGTTCTCAACACTCATGTGGCGGCTACCGGAGTCACGCTCCTGGTAAGAACCGAACACAGCTACACCAAATGTGTTGTCATCATTTGACCAGTTAGCAACACCACTTAATTCTGGTGTTACACCGTCACCGCTGTAGTCTTTCATGGCTTTCGCGCCGATAGAGGCACGGTTTTCACCTTGAGACAGTGGCTTTAACGTATTGATATTGATTGTTGCACCGATACCACCTGATGGTACGGCTGCACGGCCAGTCTTATAAACTTCAATGCCACTTACACCTTCAGATGCCAGGTTAGAGAAGTCAAAAGAACGGGTTGTACCGGAAGCACCCTGATCAAGCGGGTTACCGGTGATAGATGCTACGTTAGCAGCAGGCATCTGACGGCCGTTTAATGTGATCAGGTTGAAGTTACCACCGAAACCACGAACGGTAACTTCTGAACCTTCACCGTTTACACGGTTGATAGAAACACCAGTGATACGCTGCAGAGATTCTGCCAGGTTGGTGTCCGGGAATTTACCCATGTCTTCAGCAGAGATGGCGTCAACAACACCAGTAGACTGACGTTTTACGTTCATAGATTGAGACAAACTTCCGCGAACACCGCGTACTTCAATCTGTTCTACTTGTTCTGGTGCGTCCTGAGCAAATACAGGTGATGCGACCATTACGCAGAGTGCCCCTGACACTGCGCAAGATAGCTTTGTTTTATTAAACATAGTTTGGTTTCCAGTTGAGTTTTCACACGTGAATTAAAGTGCGTGTCCCTTATGAGGAGGATGACTACCGCGCATAAAACACTGGTCAATCAGTTCACTCAACCCCATCACGCACTCGCTGTGCAAACCGTTACGTTGTGATCCCATTCTCACAATGTAACGCGTTACAAGCCGCCATTTAACGTTAACGAATTGTAACGGTGTAGTTATAGCCCGCCTTGTGAAGCAATTGCAAGTATTTTGTTAGGTTGCCTAACAAAATTAACCTTTTTCTTGAAATTGAAGTATTCTTTAGTCTTAAATGAGCGGGTAAATGCAGATTTTACTATCTGTATCTGATTAGAATAAATGGCCTGTCGGGCACTTTTTATTTACAAATACAGGTTAAGAAAAGGTGACAACTGTCCGGAGTGCAAGGATTAGTCATATTAAATTTTTATGATAAGTCACTGTTTGGAAAGGCTGAAATTCGCTATGAAAAATAAAGGAAAAATATAAGCATTAGTGATAGAGAATATAACCGGAAGATGATAGAGGCTTCTGAAAAGGGAATGGTGCAAAGCAAAAAACAATAATAAAACTGACTTTGCTGTCACACAAATGTAAAGAAACCAGAAAGTTCCGTAAAGCCTGAATTATCGCAAAAAGAACAAAAAACAAACAGCGGTAAACCTTGAACTTTTTTAGTGCAGAAGACTCTTTAACAGGGATCTGGTTTTAACAATGTGTGTCACGAAAACGACTTTTTAAGTCCCTTTACCGTTAACAATTATTCAACAACAGGATAAAACAGCGCGAGCTGTTCCATAACAAAAATACTATGCCCGTACACAAGCAATCGAGTCAGCGTCTCCAACAGCAAGGCCTGGCACTGGACACAGACAGACAGTTTTTCCGCTGTCTTCGCGAAAATGGCCCCATGAGCAGAGCAGCCATCTCTCAGCTCACCGGTATTTCCCGCCCCACTATTTCAGAGGCTGCAGGACGTTTGCAGGGCCAGTCTCTGGTCAATGAAACGAAAAAGAAAACCCAGAATAAACAGGGCCGTGCGGGCATACTTTATGAGATTAATGCTAACCGGGGTGTTACCTTGTCTGTTGCCCTGGACAGTCAGCACATTCAGATGCGTCTTACCGACCTGGCTGAAAATATTGTTGCAGAAGAACAGTTTAAACTAGCCGCGCTTAACGGCCACGCCATCCCCGACTACGATGTAGAAGCCGCACACGTGCCGTCCACACGCATAGACAGCAGCGAAGCCTTTTTCCAGAAGCTGACCACCATGGCTGAAGACATGGTCGCACGAACGAAAAGCGCAGTCCTCGCCATCGGCATTTCTATTGCCGACCCGGTGAATTCTGAAACGGGCCAGGTATTGCCTCTGCACGGTGCCCCTTTCCCCCTCGCCCACGATATTAATTTTCCCTCCCTGTTTGCCAGCATGTTCCATTGCCCCATTACCATTGATAACGACGTGAACTGGGCAACCATGGCGGAACGTTCGCAGGGTAATGCTATTGGCGAGAAGAACTTCATGTTCTTTTATTTTGGCCGGGGGATCGGTGCCGGCATTTATATCAACGGGCACCTTATCCGCGGTAGTTCAGGTATTGCCGGCGAAGTGGGCTATTTTAAAGTGGACGGTTCGAAGAACCTTCAGGATTACGTGGTTGAAAACCAACTGGGTAAAGCCTTGCTGGAAAACCGTTCTTTGTACGATCATCCGGCTATGGATAAAATTATCCACGTGATTTCTAACGCGGGAATTCTGGTGAATCCGGATCTCATAGTGATTGGTGGCCCGCTTTCCCGTCACGATGCCTTTATGAAAACACTGAAAGACACGATTCCACAAAAAACACTGATGCCGACCAGGGTAATTGCCAGTGCAATGCCGGATACCGCCCCGCTTTGCGGCGCATCAGCCGGCGCCCATGAACTGGCACTGGCTTCGCTGGGGCTGATACAGCATCCGGAATAGCACAGTCTAAGACTGCATTGTGCTATCCGGCAAGAGGGGCTTCAGGGGAAAAGCGGAAGCTTTTATCCAGCTCACTGATCCCGAGGCCACTTCGCTTATTCACCCTAATCTGTGCCGGGATCCGTTCTTTCATCGCTTCGATATGGCTGATCACGCCAATCATTTTGCCGGAGGCGTTTAAGTTATCCAGCGCATCCAGTGCAATATCGAGTGTTTGGGCATCCAGCGTACCAAACCCTTCGTCCAGAAACAGTGAATCAATGCTGGTTTTATGACTGACCAGATCAGACAGCGCCAGTGCCAGCGACAAACTGACCAGAAAGCTCTCGCCACCGGATAAAGTCCGGGTGTCTCTGGTGATATCGCCCTGCCAGGTATCCACTACCAGAATAGCCAGACCGTCCGCCTGCTTTCGCTGCAACCTGTAGCGGCCATGCAGACGTTGTAACTGACGGTTCGCCAGCACAATGAGATTATCCAGCGTCAGGCCCTGGGCAAATTTACGGAATTTATCACCGGTGGCGGAACCGATGAGACCGTGCAGGGCAGATGTGATCTCAAACGCCTGTTCTTTTTCCGCTATACCTTCTGACAAACTGTGCAATTTCTCACGCTGCTCATCATCAGCCTGACATCTGGCAGCCAGTTCTCCCCGCCGGGTGAGAATGCGATCCCGTTCTTCATTGGCCTGCTGATATTTACTCTGCAACTCATCGCCGTCAGCCTGTTGCCACAGTGCAGCCTGTTCATCATTGAGCCAGCTGTTGTAATGCATACTGGCGCTTTCAAATAACGCCGAATGGCGTTGAGTTGCAGCTTCCAGGGTTTGCTTCTCACGGCTGAGCTGGTCACGTAGTCCGGGTGTGAGTAACGCATTTTGAAAATCAATATCGCTGTCAAAACCGGCCCGCTTGCGCTGCATTTGCCAGCGTTCAGATAATTCTTCCGTCTTTTGCCGGGCGGCTACCAGCGCTTCAACAGCAGCGTTTAATGAAGATGTGATGCCGGTATGGCGCTCCTTTGCGGCCGTTGCCCGCTCCTGTGCCTGCTGTGCTACCTGCTTTGCCTGCGCGATGCGCTGTTCCGCTTCCGTGATGGCTGTTTGCGACGGAGTTGTACCGGCCAGAGCATGGCGTTCGGTTTGATGCTGAGTAAGGGTTTCACATAAAGCGTTAAATGCAGTAGTCAGCTTACCGGCCTGCGCTTTTGCTGCCTGCCAGTTTTGCTGCGCATTTTCACGATACACCGCCTGCTGAGATGCCTGCTGCTCAAGGGCAGTCACCTGTTCTTTGGTATCTGCCCACTGCTGCGCTTTCTCCTCCAGCCTGTTCAGCCAGGCTTCAAAACCCGATGACGGTAACGGATGTCCGGCGTCAGCGGTTTCTTTCGCTATGGCATTGTGCAGCGCAGCGCATTGTTGTTGTGCGCTTTTAAGTGCACTTTGTGTGTCACCAGCCTGCTTCTGATATTGGGCCAACCGTTCAGCGGCGAGTGCTACCTGATTTTCACCATGACTTACCTGCCGTTGCAGCTCGTTGAGTTCTGTGGTGAGTGCAGCAAGCTTTTCCTTCTCAAGATTTGCTCTGCTTCGCTGTTCCCGCAGCGCTGCCCCCCGATTTTTTTGCTGCTGCTCATATTGAGTCAGTCCGGTTTCATCATTCAGAGCAACAGAAATACCGGCTTCCTGCGATATGGTTTCCCACTGTGCGGCAATGTCAGTTGAATCTTGAATAGCTTTTACCATCGCCTGCGTGGTTTGTTCCAGTCCGAGCCTTAATCTCTCACAACGCTCGTTTTGCCCAATGCCGCGACTTTCCGCCTCTTTGAGTTGTGCTTCCAGTTCGTGTTTGCGGGTTAAAGTAGCAGACACATCCAGTGCGACCTCCCCGGAGGCAGGATGAGACAATGAGCCGCATAGCGGACAGGCCTCACCGTCTGTCAGTTGCATCCGGTACTCTGCCAGTTGCTCCTCTTGTTTCAGCAATAACGTGACATCCTTTAAAGACTGCCTGAGGGCAACAAATTCTTCGCGCATAACGCTGCGATGCTTTACCGCTTCATCGTAGTCACTTTGCAGCCTCGCCTGTTCAGCTTTGTGCTCAGATTGTTTCCCGCATAACTCCAGGTATTGCTGTTGTAACGACATCGCCCGGTTAAGCGGCGCCCAGCGCTGTTCTATGGCCAGTAACTCCTGTTCGATCTGCTGCCCGCTTTGTTCAGCGGCCAGCGAATTAACTATCTGCTGTTGTTTTGTCACAGCAGACTGCTTGTCGTTATAAAAATTGATAGCCTCATTGCGGGCTTGTTCCGCCTGTGCAACCTGATGTGTCTGCCCGTCAACCTGCTCACGGGCCTTTACGGCTTGTTCTTCTGAAGTCGCCACACTGGCGGTGAGCCCGCCAAGCTGATTAATTTGTCCGCGCCAGCCTGACAGCTTCGTCAGCAAAACACTGTCGGCCCGATGTGCGTCCAGGTAGTTTTTATGCGCAGTCAGTTGCTCATGCATGCTTACCAACGCCTGCTCATATCCTGCAATATCTGCGGCAAGTTTGTCAGTGATTGCTTTTTGCTGCTCCAGCGCGGATTCAAGTTCACGCTTTTCCTGAGTCAGCCTGGCAATATTGTTATCCAGCGGGATCACGCGGTTATGAATAAGTGCAATGCGGGCACTTCCTTCCTGCTCCGCGATTTCCAGGGCTGCGGTGCACTGGTCTTTCTCTTTAAGGCTGCTTTCTGCGTGCTGTGCACTTTGCTGTTGCTGCTCTTTCAGCAGTTCATTGCGCTGGTGCAATGTCTGCACTTCAGATTCTGCCGCACTCAGTTGCTCATATTCAGGTTTAATTTGCTCTGCCAGTTCACCCTGCCGCAGTTTTTCTGCCTCCGGTGCAAACGCAGTGAGATCATCTTTTGCTTTAGCCAGCGCGGCTTCTGCCTGCTGCTTCTGTGACAAGCGCTGCGCAAAACCGGCCTGCCAGTTCAGTCCGCTCTGCCAGTGTTCACACGCTTCGCGGGCTTCTTTCAGCGTATTGTCGGCTTGCGCCAGTGCCAAAACCTGCGATGCTCTTTCTTCTTCACTCAGCACAGAGATGTTGTTGCGGTTTCCCCGCAGCAATGCCAGTTCCTGTTCAGCTTCTTTATATTTTTCATGCACGCGGCGGGAAATCTCACCGTATATTTCGGTTCCGGTCAGTTCTTCAAGCAGTTCCGCTCTTTCGTTTTCCTGCGCATTCAGGAAGGCTGCAAAGTCCCCCTGCGACAACATCATGGATTTAGTAAAACGGGCAAAGTTTAAACCGGTGATCCGCTCTATCTCGTCCGCTTTCGGACGGATTTGTGTTGCCATTACCTTCCCGCTTTCTACTTCGGCCAGTTCCACTTCCGCCGGTTGCAGGTTTCCGCCGGCATGACCCCGTGCCCGCCGCATACTCCAGAAAGCACGGTAGGCCGTGCCCTTTACAGAAAACTCAACTTCAGCCAGACAGTCACCGGTACCACGGGTCATGATTTCATTGGATGACGCAGACAGCTGGCCGAGCCTGGGCGTCTGATGATAAAGCGCCAGACAGATTGCATCCAGTAAGGTGGTTTTGCCAGCTCCGGTAGCACCGGTGATGGCAAAGAGGCCGTTATCCGTAAACGGGGCGCCGGTGAAATCAAGCTTCCACTCACCTTTGAGCGCATTGAGGTTTTTAAGCCGCAGGGTCAATATTTTCATTGTGCTGCTTCCCCTGCATCAAGACCCGATACTACTTCACGAAACTGTGTACGCAACTCTGCTTTAACCTCTTCCTCTGTGGCCTCATCCATTAACAGCAAGCGCCGCTCAAAGACCTCTTCCGGCGACAGTTCTGACAAATCCTGTTCATATTCTGCCGTCATCGACGCCGCAGCCCTTTCATGAACCCGCCTGAGTTGCAGCACCTCTACCGGCTTATCTTCTGTCATTGCCTGGATACGCTGGTGCAAATCAGACAAATACCCCTGCGTGGTGACTTCAATACACAGCCAGGTGGTTGCTGCCGTATCAGTGAACGCTTTCAGTGACTGCTCAATGGTATCCAGATCACCACGGATAACTGCCATAGGCTGGAAAACCGGTACGGGAAGGGCTTCGATAACAGGGGTTGTGCTGCCCTCAAAACTCACCAGCACCACCTGCTTTTGCGTACCCAGCTCATCAAAACTGAGAGCAACAGGAGAGCCGCTGTAGCGGATATGCTCTGATTTAGCCACTTTCTGTGGCCGGTGAATATGTCCCAGCGCGATATAATCTGCCGGCGGAAAACCGTCGGCGGCGAAGCCTTCCAGCGTACCGATGTAGATATCCCTCACACTGGACGAGGCAGATACGCCAAGCGCAGTAAGATGGCCTGTAGCAATAACAGGGACAGGCTTGCCTGAAGCTTCGCGGCGCTCAGCCGCGACATCGTACACACTCCGGTAATGGGCTTTGATTGCATCACCCAGGTGCTGTTTCTTCTCATCTGTGGACTGACCCGCAGCACTCACCAGCACGTCTCTGGGGCGGATGAACGGGATCGCACAAACAAATGCGCCGGTTTCGCCGTTTTTATCTTTAAGTTCTACCACCTGATCCGCCGGGTCTTCCAGCACCGAGGCGATAACATGGGTATTCAGACAAGACAGCAGCCCCCGCGTCTCATTCAGCACTGACACAGAGTCATGGTTTCCGCCCAGCACAATCAGGGTACAGCGGTGAGCCTGCAAAGCCACCACAAAACGGTTATACATTTCTCTGGCATAACTGGGTGGCGTGCCGGTATCAAACACATCGCCGGCAACGATGATGGCATCGATTTGTTGCGCTTCCACAACCAGCAACAGCCAGTCGAGAAACTGCTGGTGTTCGTCTTTGCGGTTTTGGGTAAAAAAGCTCTGACCGAGATGCCAGTCTGAGGAATGGAGGATTTTCATAAGAACAACAATATAAAGTCAGAGACACGTCATGCCTTATGTTGACCACACCGGCGCGGCGAGTCAACAATACGCCGCGGCACCGGCGATGATTCGTACAGGCTTAAGCGGGATCAGGATGTTACGGTGATGCCTTCAGAGCTGATTTTGTCCAGCACATTACGCCACCGTGATAATCTGGCCGAAGGAGAACCGGATGATTGTTTCTGGCCCGGAGACCAGATCCCCATACTGTTAAAACTGAACACAGGAATGAGATCTGTTCGCTGCCGTGCAGGCAACACTTCTGAAATTAAACTGTCGAGGATCATTGGCTGACTGGTGGGAGTTTCATAATAACCCAGAACCATGTGCGCTTGTGTCACAGTGCTGCGGCGCCCCCCTACTTTAGCTTTTACGTAGATAAGACGCAGCTTTTCTTCGGGGACCCCCAGTTTAAGCAGGAAGATATATTTAGCGATAGCGTAATCTTCACAATCGCCCAGTTCTTTAGCCAGAAACTCTGCCGGTGATGCCCAGTAATCGCTTTGCTTCCAGACGATATCATCGGTTTTGTAGGTTACGTTATCGCGAAAGTAAGCATTAACCAGAAGAAGCTGCTTCGACTCCGGCAGATTCTGCGCTTCATTGAACATGCCTTCCAGACCCGCCTGACGGCCCGCATCAACTTTACCGCCATGTCTGGCGACGGCCTGCCAGAATTTGCCAAAATTAATATCGACAAATGCGCGGGTAACAAATGCGTTTGTCAGCAGGAAACAGGCAATCACCATAATGCACAGCCGGCGCTGACTGAATGATATGGGGTTACCCTGAAAGAGTGGCTGTTTCAACAGGAGCACAACTACTTACCCTGATAAAGACTGAGCATGTACTGTACCACGTACGGCGAGTTTGTCACTTTGCTGCAACCTGCTCATCAATGTTAAGCCGCGCCACACCGTCGAAACCGATAGACAGCAGAACTTCCTCGTCTTTTTCAGATACTACGCCATCGGCAATCACCGCCATTCCCAAAGAGTGGGCAAGATCGGCAAGACCATTCAGGTAAACCTGATTTGAGCGGTTGTTCACCACGTCATACACGTAAGTACTGTCAATCTTCAAATATTTAAGGCCAAATTCATGCACATCGGCCACCTTCGAAAAGCTTTCTCCCACTCTTTTGAGCCCGGTATCCACTTTGAAATAATCAGCCAGCTCACAGAACTGACGGAAGGATTTAGGATGGCTTGCAGCTGTGTGCTCCCGCAACTCCAGCGATAACCGGGTGATCACATCCTGATTCGCTTTTAATAAATCTTCCAGTTGTGATCTGTTAAACGTATCCAGAATTGTTTCCTGATAAAGCAGCACCGCGCAGCATTTTTCGGGATTATCTTTCAGCCATGCCAGCGCTTTCTTTATAGCCAGAAGATCGATTTTATCTACCGTACCAAAGCGGCGGGCCGCTTCAGTAAAACGTCCGAATCCTCGCATTTCATCGCCGTCTTTGTACAGCATGAAAGCCTGATAATGCATGGTCTTACCGCTATGGGTATGAACGCTCACCGTCATCAGTTCGGCAGACTGACTGGCGATATCGAAATCTTTTTGCCATTTTTCTTTACTGTCACAGCGATAGTGCGTTTCCGGTAAAGGCTGCAGATTAAAACCGAACACGGTTTCACTTTCCTGCACTTCTTCCAGTAATCCGTCGACCCGGTCGAGCAGTTCGTAACTCGCTTCATCGGCCCGTATGTAAACGCCGGCGGTGACGCAGTGAATATTCAGATCGGCAAAATCCGGACTGTGCTCCAGCGGATTGTCTTCCATATACACTTCCTGAATCCCTTCCAGATCACGGCATTCTGTCAGCAATACACAAATATCTGTTTCATTGATTCGGGCCATGCGGAAGTCGGTGTAAAGCTCACTGTGTTCACGGTAGAAGCCGTCCAGTCTGTCAGCAAACTCTTTTATGAACTGATTAAAAATCTCCGGCGCAAACGCCTGAATATCGCCTTTGTCTTTCATCAGACTGTGCATGAGCAGCACGTTCTGACCATCTTTATCACGAAATCTCAGTTGAGATTCCAGTAGTGTAAAGAAGGCATTGATATTAGGAATATTCGTCACCGGGTCATGCTGCTCCCGTTCCCTGGCAAGTTCAAGCCGGCGGTTGTTCTCTACGAGGTTTGCTTTAAAGCGGTCGGCCAGCGAGTTCATGGCATTTACCACCCGGGCAAAGTCGGCGGTCCAGGGCAGCGCAATTTTTATAAATTTTCTCTCTGAAAAACTGTTGGCCTGGTCGACAATAGTCCCCAACGGTTTCAGGATGACACGTAAAATGAGGGAGCCGATTATCCCGATCCCTACAGTGAGGATCACGATACTCATCACAAAGCTTTTAAACTTCGACCACAATGTATCCATGGCAAAGGCAGTCTGACTTTCAACATAAAGGGTACCAAACTGATCCCAACCGTCACTCACCTGGGAAATGCCGGGCGGCACGGTCAGTTCCGCCATGGACTGAAACCAGTCCGGCGCGGTTGACGCTTCCCCCTCAAAGTAGATCTCGTCGATAACATTCCCGTCCGTGCCTTCAAGCCGGATGAGTGAATAATGCCCTGAATCGAATTTTGCAGACAACATGAGGCGAATGCCGGCCGGTGATTTCTCCGCCTGCGTCAGCACCAGTGCCAGTGAATTCGCATCATCAATGTTCTTCAGATACAACTGTTCCTCAGTATTTTTCTGCGTAGAGAAAAATAGCACCAGAAAGCTCACCACACTGTTAATGGCAATAATGGTGAGAATGGCAATCCACAGCTGCTTATTCAGGGTCATTCACAACTACTCTATTCAGCATCTATCTCAACGGGAAGGACCATAACAAACTCAGTCCCCTTGCCCACTTCACTTTGCAGTGTCAGTTGTCCCTGCATCTTGTTTTCTGTCAGGTTCTTCACGATATGTAGGCCTAAACCGCTGCCACCTTCTTCACGGCGGGTGGTAAAATAGGGCTCAAACATCACTTCACGAAACTCTTCAGGGATCCCTTTACCATTATCATTAAAGGTAATCGTTGCCTTGCCATCCGCTGATTCTGCCCTGATTTGAATTTTAGGAGACGTAATGGATTTATCGAAAGCGTGAATAGACGCATTGAACAGTAAGTTTGTCAGCACCTGAGACAGGGCTCCCGGAAATCCCTTCATAATAAAGGTGTCGGGCACCCGACAATCCAGCACAATTTCAATTTGCTTCGCTTTCAACTGCGGTTTTACGCTGCTCAGCACACTTTCGATGGTGCCCTTCAGCGGGAACGCCATCAGCACATCAGCGCTTTGGTTTACCGCATTGGTTTTAAAGTCACGGATAAGTTTGGCAGCACGCCCTAAGTTGAACGAGAGCAAATCACTTACTTCGTTACTGTCGTCTATAAAGTCTGAGAAATACTCTTCTGTCAGGGTTCCGTCTTTGAAACTTTTATCAAGATCATCAACACTTTCTTTAAGGTGCGACAAAGATGTGATCGCTACACCGAGAGGGTTATTTACCTCGTGAGCCACCGTTGCCACCATGCCACCTAAGTTGCACAGCTTCTCCATTTCGATGGCCGCTTCCTTCTTTTCCTTCAGATACTCACTTTCTATGAGTAACGGTGTGAATTCGTCCAGCAATTTCGTCAGACCTGCATCGTTTTCATCTACCGGCGTTTGCGTTACCAAAACAATGAATCCCCCCACATGCTGTTCATCGGCAATCACATACACAGAGCAAACTTTGTCCGCCATGCCTGCCTGTGCCATCCAGTCAGAGAAACTGGCATCAACGACACTGCGTTCTGCCCAGCGATTTTTCCCCTTACAGGCCAGCAGGGAACTTAACACGCTGTTTTCCAGTTGACGGCCGGGAATACACCCCATGCAGTCCACGGCAATACTTGCCTCGTCACTCACATGCCAGCTTGATACATGATAACAATCAGCACCAATATAAACGGCCTGATCCAGCAGCGGAAACTGAGACTGTACCGGGAGTGCCCGCAGCAAATCAGGGCTGAGTAACGCCGCCATCGATTCGGTTACAGATTTGGACACGATACTCTCCTTTTAATCCGGATAGCGGGCACGCAGAGCCCAGAAGTCATCAAAATTGGCCAGTAAGATTTCCGCCAGTTGGGGATCAAACTGTTCACCTTTTTGTGCTTCTATCTCTGAAATAATGTTTTCTTTCGGCCACGCCTCTTTATAGCTGCGTTTTGAGCCCATGGAATCAAAGGCATCAGCCAGCGCTGTGATCCTCGCAGCTACAGGGATGTCTTCACCCTTAAGGCCCTCAGGGTAACCGCCACCGTTCCACTGCTCGTGATGTGCATAGCAAATCTTCGCCGCATTCTTAATCATGGGTTTGTTAGAAAGGCTCAGCATATCCGCACCGACTTTGGGGTGAGACTTCATGATGTCCCACTCCTCCGGGGTGAGTTCTCCGGGCTTATGTAAAATAGAATCGGGTATGGCGACCTTGCCCAGATTGTGAACCGGTGCAAAACGGCGGATATTCTCAGCTTCATCATCACTCAAACCTGCCATAACCGCGAGTTTGTAGCTGATTTCCGCCACACGTTTAACATGCGCTCCAACTTCCTTGGTGCGCAATTCAACAGCATTCCCCAACATGTGGATAATGTCTTTTTGTGTCTCTGAAATTTCTTCTGTAATCATCAGGTTTTCGTAAACCAGTGATACGTTTATGCAGTAAATTTCCAGAAACTCTTTCTGTGCATCAGAAAGCGTACCTTTGGTGTCGATAAACAGCAGATTTTCATAACCCAGGTCGGTGCAGTTATAGAACACGTAACCAGAAGGGAAATGCTGAGACTGTTTAGATGCCAAAACCTCTTTAAAGCAACTTTCCACTTCGTCAGGCACTTCAGGTTGGTGACTTTCCTTAATGTCAGCCAAACTTCCGGTAGCTGCCAATACCGTGCGGCCTTTAGTGGCTTCGGCGCTTTGCGGGAAGGTAGAACAATAAATAGCACTGGAGTCCAGTTGCAGCAGGTTCATGATTTCTTTCAGCACCGCCGAGGCGAACTCGTTCAGCGCATGGGTCTGCAACATTTTAGTGGTACTTTCAATGACCTGACGCAGCCCCTTCCGGTGGCTCTCAATGGTCGAGATATCACGGTATGAGCGCAGACCTGTGTACATCAGGGTTTTCAGCTTCTGGCTGGTTAATTCCGTTTTTTCTTTGTAGTCATTGATGTCATAGCGCTCAATGACTTCATGCTCAGGCGCCTGACCGGGCTGACCGGTACGCAACACCAGACGACAGGCTGTGTTGTTCAGCTCTTTACGCACATAATGCACCACATCCAGGCCGGCATGATCTGTTTCCATAACTACGTCCACAAGGGCAAGCGCGATGTCGGTCTCTTTATCAAAAATCTCTTTCGCTTCTTTTCCGGAATACGCATGCAAAAACTGAATTTTCTTGCCGTCAAAACGGAAGCGCTTTAACGTCAGGTCGGTTACCCGGTGAACTTCGGTTTCATCATCGATAATCAACACTTTCAACGGTGAGGTATCTTTCTGCTCTGTCGCGTCATCCACAGACTCAGCTGGTGCAGCTTTCTGCTTGGCAAATAATGGATTCCCCATAGTTTACTCCTTCTCTTCTAAGTCTTTAATTCGTAGTGATATCCACAGACCACCTCCGGGTACTGCACCATGGTTCAGTTCACCTTTCAGCTTACTTTTCACCAGGTTGTACACCACGCTTAAGCCGAGACCGGCATTACCGGCACCACGGTTAGTGGTATAAAAGGGGTCGAAAATTTGTGCGAGATTTTTCTTTTTCACGCCGCTACCGTTATCTGCAAACTTCAGTAATACGGAGTTACCGAAGGAAGATACCCGGATTGAAATAACACAGTCTTCATTTTTCTTCGCAAACGCATGAACCTCTGAGTTCGATGCAAGGCTGGCGAGCACCTGAGTAATAACAGTAGGGTAGGTATGAATTTGTGCCCGCTTGCCAATTTCCACATCAAATTTAATCTTCGTTGACATGGCATTTTGCTGATAATGCTCAACAAAGTTTTCAACGATTTCGGCCACGTCAACCAGCTCTGTTTTGGTGGAATCGTCTGCATTAATGACGTCAATTTTCTTAAATGATGCAATCAGCTTAGATGCCCGGCCCATATTTTCCAGCGCCATACCCAGCATTTCCTTGCCGGAGGACAGAAAATCTTCAAACTTCTCCTGATCCAGTTCACCGCGATCGAAATCTTCTTTTAGATCCCGCATCAAATCGTTCACGTGGGAACAACTGGTAATACTGATTCCCAGGGGCGTATTCACTTCATGGGCGATACCGGCAACCAGTCCCCCCATCGCACCAATTTTCTCGGCCTCAACCATCTTACTCTGGGCGAACTTCAGGTCCTGCAGGGCCAGTTGCCGGTCATCACTGAGCTTGTGTAATTTGAACGCAAAGTAAACCAGATACAGCACCATCAAACTGAACAGGAACGCTATGACAGGGATAGCTACGTAATATTGGTTGAATAAATTTGCCGGCGGATAAATCACCATGGGCCAGACACGGTTAAACAGGAAGATTTCGCCGTTAAAAGGTTTTGCCAGCGTCGCAGAATATTTCACATCAGAAAAAGCCAGCTCTTTTCTGTTTTCTCCCTCGCGGTAAACAATGAAATTACTGACAATCCTATTACTTATAGAAAGCTTGGCAGCGCGGTGTAGATCAATCACCATAGCCAGCAATAAATTGTGTTCTGGCATAATGCGGGTAAGTAATACGTATTGCTGCTGACTATCATTAACACTGAAAAGGTCGGAGGCGAAATTGTCCAGTTTTGACGCTTCCCGTAAATCAACGTTCCGCTTCATCGCCAGCGTTACTTCCCGTTTGGTAAATTGGGGATATGAATCAGATGCCAGCCAGTACTGAGGCTCCGGCAACGTGGTTTTAGCTCCCATTTCACGGGAGTCAAAATTGAAAACGCCGATACCTGCGATGGACAGGTTGTATTCCAGAATCAGACCGCTGAAAGAGTCAAATTCAATTTCATCTACATTTGAGGAAGAGTCAAACAGCTGATTCACAGAATGCAGGGTATACTCCATGTCCTCCAGATTCTCATTAAAATGTTCATTGAACTCTTTAACCGGTCCATCGAAAGATGCCGCGCGCTCCTGCTCTGACAGTTGCATGTACACCTTGTAACCGCCAAAGGTGCAAAGAATACTGAAAAGCACACTCAAAAAAGTGAGCACGTTTTTTTGAAGAATTAAATTCACCCCTACCTCTCCGGATTCTCAGCGCTGTTAAAGGGCAGTTCGTTTGAATTGGCCAATCTTAAGCAGCAAGGCCACCCTGTCTTTCACTCTGTATTTCTTAAGAATAGACGACATGTGCTCTTTTACCGTTCTGACAGTAATATTTAGCTTATCCGCCATATCCTGATTAGAATCACCGTCCAGTAAAAGCCGCAAAACTTCCTTTTCCCGTTCGGTGAGCACTTCGGTCTGCGCTTCTTTAAACTCATAATC
Source organism: Alteromonas sp. (assembly GCF_984505615.1). Taxonomy (NCBI): domain Bacteria; kingdom Pseudomonadati; phylum Pseudomonadota; class Gammaproteobacteria; order Alteromonadales; family Alteromonadaceae; genus Alteromonas; species Alteromonas sp. The sequence goes on from NZ_CFHOXV010000011.1 coordinate 93,991, forward strand.
CGGATGTTCACTGAGGCGGTGAACCATCGCCGTGACGAGTCCGCCGGGGATCCACATGCCGCCGGCCATGACAGCACTGGCAATTTCATTGCAATGGCGTATCAATTCGGTTCCGTTGCAGTAGCCCCGTCCGCCAACCACCAGACTTCGTTGCATTTCTTTAATGTCGGGTGCGTGACTGATCACCACAGGATGCACACCCAGCACACTGCTTTCCCGCACAAAGCGCAGCCAGTCAGCTTCTCTGGTATCAATCCAGCAAATTCCCCCCTCTGCAGCAAGAGAGAATGAAACTTCGTGCCACGCTATTGCATCAGATAGCGGTGCATACTCCTTAAGCAACTCTCCTAACACGAAAAATTTCATTCCTAACGTTCTCCTAATGCTGATGAAGAGGCCCTGATAAGCGGGTTTAGCAGGTACTGCATGACAGTACGATTACCGGTGATGATATCTACCTGCACCATCATGCCCGGCAGGATATCCATATTGAGGGCGTTTTTGTCTTCGGTGGAAAGCCTGACGAGGTAGTAAGTCCGGTCCTGATCGTCAGTCACGGTATCAGCACTGATGTGCTCTACGCTGGCTTCCATACCGCCGTAAATAGCAAAATCATAAGCACTGAATTTCAAAATGGCGGGCTGCCCTAATTTCAGAAACGCGATATCTTTGGGCGGGATTTTTGCCTCAACGATTAACCTGTCATCGGCAGGGATAATTTCTACAACGGCACTGCCCGGCGTCACCACACCACCTACAGTATTTACCAGCAGTCGCTGAACGGTACCGGCCACCGGCGCGCGGATTTCAGATTGTTTCACCACATCTTCCAGACCGGTTTGAGACTCCTGTAAAGATTGCATGGTGGCAACCGCTTCATTGAGCTCTTCATTCCACCGGTTCTGCATTTTCAGGCTGGCTTCTTTCAGATTGTTCTGTTCTTCATCAATGGTTGCCTGACTGCGGGTTATTGCAGCCCGTGTGCGCTGAATGGCCCCCTGATTTTCAATAACCTGTTTTTCCAGCCGCAAAATATCGATTTCAGAAACAGCGCCCGAAGCCATCAACGGACGGGTCACGGTAAGCTCCCGCTGAGCAATAGACAAAGTGTCCTGATATTGCTGCAATTCGGCGCGGTAAGATTGCAAATCCTGCCGGCGCTGGGCAATCCGGCTTTCAAACCTCGACAAGGTTTCTTCAAGCTCTTTCACACTGGAAAAATATAATGCGGTTTCATTGGCAACAATTTCAGGCGCGGCCTGTTTGAGCTCTTCCGGGAAACTCAATGGCTGCGCCCGTGTCTGTGCAGTCAGCCTGTGAACTTTTGCGGCCACAGCGTTTCTTTTTGAATTGTTTTCCTGCAGTGAAGACAAGTAACGGGTAGGATCCACTTTCAGAATAATGTCACCGGCGTTGACTTTCTGCCCTTCCCTTACCTGAATGTCCTGAACAATACCGCCGTCATAGGACTGCAAAATTTGTAGCTGGCTGGATGGCACAACCTTGCCTTCACCCCTCGCTACTTCTGCGATGGGAGCAAAACATGCCCACACAATTAATGCCGTGATTGTGAGTACAACCACATAAAGCAGCGCTTTGGCTCGCAGTGGCCGCTGCTGAATACGCGCCCACTCGGCTTCCAAAACCCAGTCATTTTCCGGAGGTGGTGCCAGCCATTCGCGGGCCCATGACATAAGCATAATGAATCCTTAGCCTTTAACCGCAGCAGCGAGACGTTTAATGACTTCCTGACGGGGACCGTCAACAATGATGTGCCCCTGATCGATAACAATAATGCGGTCGACCAGTGAGAGAAGAGAGTGCCGGTGGGTATTCAGAATTAAGGTTTTCCCTTTCGTTTCTCTGTCCAGCAGTTCCTTTATACGTTGTTCGGCAGTGGCATCCATGGCCGAAGTCGGTTCATCCATCAAAAATAGTGACGGACGACGGATGAGTGCCCGTGCCAGAGCGACAGACTGACGTTTGCCTCCGGACAGTAATTTTCCGCCTTCTCCCACACTGAGATTCAGGCCGTCGGGATGATGGTTAACAAAGTCGGTTAAACCACAGGCATTGAGTATTTCCCAGATAAAGTCTTCGTCGTAGTCTTCCTGAAACACCGTAATATTGTCACGCAGGCTGCCGGTAAACAGGTTGATATCCTGAGGAACATAACCAATCTGATTACGCAGCGTGCTCGGCTCGTATTGCTGTAAATCAATATTATCCAGAGTGATAAGGCCACTGGTCGGCGCATAGGCATGCAGCAATAATTTATGCAGGGTAGTTTTGCCGGAACCATTATTGCCAAGAATAGCTACCCGCTCTCCTGCCTCAATGGTCAGGGACATTCTGCTAATCACATGTGATGGCTGCTCAGGATAAGCAAATGACACTTTATCGAAGTGTAACCTGCCATTGATACGGGTATGCTGCGTCCACTTTTGTTCGGCTTTTGACTCGTCTTCTTTGGCCATCAGATCAGACAAGGTTTCATAGGCAGTTTTGGCATGATGGTATTGCGACAGCAAACTGGCAGCCTGTGACAGCGGTCCCATGGCCCGGGACGACAACAAATACGCCGCAATCAGTCCACCCTGGGTAAGTTCACCGTCCACGATCAGAAAGACACCGACGACAATCATAGACACGCCCACAGTCTGCTGGATCCATAGAGCAGCACTGCTAACCGATGTTCCTGCGATACGTAATTTGGCATTAAGTTTTGCCAGATAAATGGAATGCTGTTCCCATTCATGCTGCACATGATGACCGGCATTAAAAAACTTAACGTCATCGAACATGTTGACTGATTCAGTCACCAGCCCGTTTCTGACTGAGCCAGCTTCACTTGCACTGCTGGCAAGCCTGGCCATGTTGCGCTGGGCGTAAAGCCCGAAACAAATCAGTAAAAGTCCTCCCACCAGAATTGGCAGTGATAAAAAGCCGTTGATCAGCGCAATAATGACAATAAAAAATACTGCAAAAGGCAGATCGACCAGCGCCACAAGGGTCAGTGAGTTCGTAAATCCGCGGATCGCCTCAAAGGATTGCAGGTTGTTGACAAAGGCACCAGTGGAGGCCGGCTTTTCCTTAAACGAAAAGCCGAGCACTTTTTGCATCAAATTCGCCGTCAGAGTGATATCGATACGACTGGCTGCCAGTTCAACAAAGAAATGCCGCAGCATACGTAATGAAAACTCGGCAAACAGCACCATAGCAGCACCGATAGCCAGTACCCACAACGTTTCCGTCGCCGCGTTTGGCACTACCCTGTCATACACATTCATCACAAACAGTGGCATGGCAAGAGACAGCAGCCCGATGAATATTGAGGCAAGCAATACATCTTTATACAGCGAAACCGCTGAACCTACGGTATGCCAGAGCCAGTGCACACCTTTTTGAGAATTGGATACCGATGCCGGTTTTCCGATGCGCCTGTCCGGACGCAAAAACATAACGAACTGAGTATAGTCCTTCTCAATATCCTCTATATCGACGACTTCAACGGTTTCCGGTGCTTCAGGGAATACCACTTCAGCCTGGCCGGATTCAATCTGACAGGAAACTAACACGCAGGAACGCTGTTCTGACAACACCAGAATTGCCGGCAATAACGCAGGGTTTATTTCAACCAGCTCACGTTTGACCACTTTGCAGTTCAGACCCACCCGGCTGGCAGCGCGGGGCATCACCGATGGTGATAATTCCCCGTTGTCCATTGGTAATCCTGCCATTACCGCATCAGGCACAAGGGTTATGCCGTGGAAATCACAAATTGCTTTCAGGCAGGCCATCAGGCAGCCGCCATGAATTGCAGAGGACTCGGCCAGCTTCTCAATTGCGGGGTCAGGCAACTTAGGTTGCGCCATTAATTGATGTACTCCGGCGAATCGGATGAAGAATTAAGCACCACGACAACGGCTTCCACGCGCCGGTTAGCCAGGTTCGCTTCAGGTGAAATGTCATCGATGAGGGGCTTATCTTCACCCAGGCCGATGGCAGAGATGCGTTGCTCATTACTACCGGACTGAACTTTCAGCCAGTCAGCAACGGCATTGGCACGCCTTACAGAGAGCATCATATTGTAATGAGACTCCCCTTCCAGAGAGGCGTGGCCGTACACAACAACGCCGGCTGCAGGGTCTTTACCGAGCGTATCCAGCATAGGCTCAAGTTTAACGAGGTATTTAGGGTCCAGTTCAGCGGAATCAGCGCCGAAAGGAATAACCACTTCTGATTGATGTTTTACACCAATGATATCGCCGGTGTTTTGCTGCTGAGTTGCGCAACCAAAGTCATCCACTGCGGTATCAAAAGGTGTGTCAGGACATTCATCCCACAAGTCGGTTATGCCATCACCGTCTGTATCACGGATCAGAATATTGGTTTCCTGAGACATCACATCGATGGTTTCAGCCGGACAAACATACATGGGATCGTACACGGCTTCTGAAAGGCGAATAGCTTCAGTTACATCAAACTCATCCCGGGTCACCGTGAGGTATTCAGCCAGTTCGCCACCACCGGCCATCAAACGTAAAATGGCTTTGTATTGGGTAAAAACAGCTTCGGTGTATGCCCGGCCTGATTCATAGGCTTCGTTCTCTGAGTCCAACAGGTCTAATAAAGTCCGGTCACCAATTTTGAATTGATCCAGGTAAGCGGTACGTACCCTGCTGGAAGACAGCCGGTGTTCATTTAGTGCCGGGATCTGTCTGTCGAGGTTGCGAATGTCGTTGTAGGCTATCTGCACCGTCTGGCGTACATCGCGGCAGGATTTATCACGCAGATCTTTAGCCTGGTCGGTTACCGCCAGCGCGGCACGGATCGACGCCCGGTCTGCACCACCGTTGTAAAGATTGTATGAGAACTGGAGCCCGATTTGCCCTTCGGTCTGGGTATTATCAAGGCCCGCATCATCCCTTGACTGGGAACCGTAACTGCCCACCAGATTTAATGTGGGATGATAACGACTCTTGGCTGAATCGATGCCGTAATTAGTTGAATTTACGTTGTACCATGACGCCAGAAAACCGGGGTTGCGCTTGTAGGCTTCAAGTAAACTCTCTTCCATCGATAACGGGATCTCAGCGTTTATGAGATTGTCTACCGGTTCAAGTTCCGCCGGCGGGCGAAACCCGGTTAATCGCAGGAAGCGGGAAGAAACATCATGCAAATTCGACTGTTCGGTCATCACGTTAGATTCCGCCAGGTACAGACGTCCGCTGATTTGTTCCAGATCAGCACGTCTGGCCACACCGGCAGCAGCACTCTTTTCAATTTGCTTATAAACATCAACGTGGGTTTTGAGGTTGTCTTCTGCCACCAGTAACAATTCGCGGTAAAGCAATACATCCGAGTAGGCAGTGGCAACCTCTAATGAAATCTGTTCTACCTGATTTAACAGTTCAAGGAATCTGACTTTCTTCGCCGACTCGAGGCGCTTTACTTCCGATGAGGTAAAGAAGCCGTCGTAAAGCATCTGGGTTACAGAAATACGGGCTTCATTGGATACATAGCTCTGATCGAGACCATAGTTCCGGCGCACCAGACTCGAGCTGGCAGTAACATCCACTTTCGGAAGATAGCCCGATCTGGCAATCTTCACATTTTGTTCTGCTTCCAGAAATTCGCGCCACGCTGCCTGCACATCAGGATTTGTGTCAATGGCTTGTTTAACGACTTCTGTCAGGCTCACTGGTACTGCGCTCACAAGTGAGCCGCCCAGCGAAAAACCTGCTGCCAAACCCACGGCCAAAATTCGAATCAGCATGAATACCCCATTTCCGTTTACCGACAAATATCCATTTTCACTATTAATTCCCTGTAGTTGTAAAAGTAGTCATGAACTTTGAAGCCCGCAAACCGGCAGGAATGAATTTTTATTACGGAAAAAAAATTAATTTTTAATTGCTATAAAAACAGATATTTAGATTCAGACTGTTCTCTGGTACAGGGTCAAACTTTTCGCGGCGACTAGTTTTAGTGCATCAAACGCAAAAGGTATTGAATTATGTTGAACGTAACTAATGTGTCCGGTGACGTATTTATCCGCCTTCCCAACGGGGATGAATTCCCGGTCTCAGCCGGCGATACGATCCCGTCAGATGCGCAAATCGTTTCAGACAACGGTGGCCAGATCATCACTCAGGAACAGGGAGCCATTGACCTTGCTCCGGGTGCACCGCAACTGGTAGCAGATGTAGAGTCATTTGAAGCATCTGCCTTCGATGATGAATTCGTGGTTTACGACGATTCTCTTGATGACATGCTTGCCATGGTTGACGGTGGTGATGCGGGATTTGACTCCACCGGTTCGCAGGGCGTTCCGGATATTGACGCCCTGCTGAGTGGCGACGGAGACATCCTTGATGCGTTAGAAGAAACTGCGGCCGGTGGCGGCGGTGGTGCCGGTGGCGGCGGTGCGTCATTTGTGCAATTAAGCCGTATTGCTGAAGATGTGGATCCGCTGGCATTTGACTATGAGCCTGCGACGACAGAACCACAGAATATCGAGCAGGATCCTGCCGGTACAGCGACTCAGGACGAACCCACTACACTGGACAACATCACCATTTCCGGTGATTTTCCGCCTGTAGTAGCCGGTGATTCTAACCTGGAACCCGGTACCCCGATTACAATTACAGTTATTGATGAGACTGGCGCTGAAACAGTTATTGACGTTATCGTTGCAGATGATGGCAGTTTCAATGCTACCTTACCGGATACGCTGGAAGACGGTACTTTCGATGTTGTCGTTGAAGCACCGGATCCTCAGAACGGTACTGTTACGGTATCAGAAACATTCGTAGTTGATACCACGCCTCCCACTATCGATGTAAATCCCATCGAGGTTACCAACGATGAGTTTCCCGAAATCAGCGGCACTTCAGATTTGCCTGCAGGCAGCGAAATATCCATCACAATCACTGATGCAGACGGAAACGAGCAAACTATCACTGCCATCGTTCTTGAAGATGGCAGCTTCTCCGCAACACCGGTAGCCCCTCTTGTGGAAGGCGCTTTTGATGTAGCGGTTACCGCCAGCGATGAAGCGGGTAATACGACGTCAGTAAATGCCACCGGTGAAACAGATTTCACTCCACCAGAGCTTACTTTTGAGGTAAATGCTGCTGAAGGAGAAACGCCTGTACTAAGCGGTACGACTGATTTGGCTCAGGGCAGTGTCGTTGAAATTACCGTGACCGGTGCAGATGGCACCAGTCAGACTTTTACTGCTGATGTCCTCGCGGACGGCAGTTTTAATCTGACTTTACCGGACAACTTCGCTGAGGGTGATTACACAGTAGGTGTAACCGCAACGGATGCAGCCGGCAACCAGACTCAGGCTAACGACACCTTCTCTGTAACAGCGGCTGAGTCAGAGCCGGCACCAGCAGAAGAGACAGCACCTGACGCACCGGGTGAGACTGGCGAGACAACCACTCCGGGCGAAACCGGCGAGACAACCACTCCGGGCGAAACCGGCGAGACAACCACTCCGGGCGAAACCG
>NZ_CFHOXV010000012.1:0-48980 GCF_984505615.1 Alteromonas sp.
AACCCCGTTATCGACATTTACTGTTGCAATAACGAGGCGGACCATACATTTTTGTTCTTATATCCTGTACTGCACACCCGCGCTCTGTATTCATCCTGTCCCCTTTGTATAAAGACACATACTTCATAAAGGACCCGCCCAAACTAAAATACAAGCCTGTAGTCCGTTCAGCTTATGAGTTGCCTTCCGGCGTCACGTAAGAGATTTCTGCTGCAACCCTCCGGGTGTAAAACAGGAAGATAAACGGTTAATTGTGCTCAAAGTGAAGACAGTGATTCATTGTCCCCACGTAAGGTTTTATTTATGAAATTTAATAAAATTATGAGTGTCGCCACACTGGTTGCGTCAGGGATATTCATCGTACCTGCACAGGCTACCAGTTGGAGCAGTAAGTGTGGCGATAGTCACACCGGCTGCTCAGCCAGTGACTACTTTGCTGAAGATTTGCGTTACATGATTGCCAACGATGGTATCACCAGCGCCGTTGTCGATGGCGTGACAATCAGTACAACAGCGTATTCGGATACGGGAGGCCAGGGCTTTTCTTCCCGTAATTACGATTACACCTACAGCCAGTCCAACGGCAAACATTACCTCAGCGATGACATAGTAGAAACCGCCAGCCTGATTAATTATGGCGAGGGTTACGGTATCATCAATAAAGATGTGACTAATACGCCGTTTACCAGTGACACCCGCAGTGGCGAATATGGTGTCCCCCAGCATGCCGCAGATAATATTAATCTGGACTGGTATGCCAGCGGTTATCACATAATTGAAACCGATTACGATTTTTACCTTATCTCCTTTGATGAAGAGGTTAATGTAACCGGAGCAACGTTCAGCTGGCTCTGGAACAGCGGTGATACGCAGGTATCTGTAGCAGCTCTGAACGACACCTCTATGCTGACATCCGGTGCAAACACCTGGGCAGATATAGCCGGAGAGGCGCTGGCAGTGGGTTCGTATGACGTACTCAATTGCGAAGACACCAATCTGGCGATGGTGGATATGGATACAACCTATTCCCAATACTGGCTGATTGGAGCGTATAACCTCGTGTTCGGAGATATTGGCGGAACCTTGTATGACGATGCCTTTAAACTGGCTTCTATCGGTTTTTCCAAAAAAGAAATGCCACAAACCGATGTACCTGAACCCGGTACTCTGGCGCTGTTCCTGATGGGTGGCTCACTGGCATTCTGGAGACGCAAACAACAAAAGTCTTCAGTGACTCAATGAACTCAGTTCATTAATGAATAAAAAAGACCCCTCTGCCAGGCAGAGGGGTCTTTCATTTTGTCCGGACATCTTATTTCCAAACCAGAGACGGAATGGCTTACATCACGATAAGGTGATCGTCCTTCACATCAATACGAATCGTTGATTCAGGCAACAACACACCGGATAACAGCTGCTGTGCCAGCGGGTTTTCGATTTGTGTCTGAATAGCCCGCTTCAGTGGACGGGCACCGAACACCGGATCAAAACCTGCGTCAGCCAGCTTATCCATGGCCGCACCGGACAACTCCAGTTTGTAACCTTTTTCAGATAAACGCTGACGTAATGATGCCAGCTGTATTTTAGCAATGGATTTAATTTGCTCTTTACCCAGCGGATGGAATACCACCAGATCATCCACACGGTTAATAAACTCTGGCCTGAAGTGCTGTCCGACCACGCCCATCACACGTTGCTTCATTTCGTCATACTGACTGTCGTCGTGGGTGTCCTGAATCACGTCAGAACCCAGGTTCGATGTCATGATCACAACGGTATTTTTGAAGTCTACCGTACGCCCCTGCCCGTCTGTCAGACGACCATCGTCTAACACCTGCAACAAAATATTAAACACATCAGGATGGGCCTTTTCGACTTCATCCAGCAGGATCACGGAATACGGTTTACGCCGCACAGCTTCAGTAAGATAACCCCCTTCTTCATAGCCAACGTAGCCCGGAGGTGCCCCTACTAAACGGGATACCGAATGCTTCTCCATGAACTCAGACATGTCGATACGTACCAGTGCATCTTCCGTGTCAAACAGGAAACCGGCCAGTGCCTTCGACAGTTCGGTTTTCCCTACACCGGTAGGCCCCAAAAACAGGAACGAACCAATGGGACGGTTTGGATCTGCCAGGCCAGCCCGTGAGCGTCTGATAGCGTTGGACACAGCATTTACCGCTTCCGCCTGCCCCACTACCCGCTTATGGAGTACATCTTCCATTCTGAGTAGTTTTTCCCGTTCACCCTCAAGCATTTTGGATACGGGAATACCTGTCCAGCGGGACAGCACATCTGCAATTTCAGCGTCGGTAACCTTATTTTTCAATAAGAAGGTTTCTTTTGTTTCGTTCTCCGCCGCTTTTTCCAGTTTCATTTCCAGCTCAGGAATACGACCGTACTGCAGCTCTGACATACGATTCAGATCTGACGCCCGGCGGGCGATTTCCAAATCGAGTTTCGCCTGCTCCAGTTCAGACTTGATGGTTTGCGTACCCTGCATCGCATCCTTTTCTTCGCGCCAGATTTTATCCAGACCGGACAATTTGTTTTCAGCCTGTTCACGCTCCAGCTCGATCATTTCCAGGCGCTTGTGGCTGGCATCGTCTGTTTCTTTTGCCAGTGCCTGCTCTTCCAGTTTTAACTGGATGATGCGGCGCTCAAGCCTGTCCATATCTTCAGGCTTGGAATCAATTTGCAGACGAATGCTGGAAGCCGCTTCATCAATAAGATCGATAGCTTTATCAGGCAACTGACGGTCACTGATATAACGGTGTGACAATGTAGCCGCCGCGACAATGGCCGGGTCGGTGATATCTACCGAGTGGTGAAGCTCATAACGTTCTTTCAAACCACGTAAAATGGCGATGGTATCTTCCACACTCGGCTCATCCACCAGCACTTTCTGGAAGCGACGTTCAAGAGCGGCGTCTTTCTCGATATACTGACGGTATTCGTCCAGCGTGGTTGCGCCCACACAATGCAGTTCACCGCGAGCGAGAGCTGGCTTAAGCATATTACCGGCATCCATCGCGCCGTCGCCTTTACCGGCGCCGACCATGGTATGGAGCTCATCAATGAACAGAATGACACGGCCTTCTTCTTTGGCCAGTTCATTGAGTACCGCTTTCAGCCGTTCTTCAAATTCACCACGGTACTTCGCACCGGCCACTAACGCGCCCATGTCGAGGGACAGTACCCGCTTATCCTTCAGCCCTTCCGGTACTTCACCATTAATAATACGCTGGGCAAGTCCTTCAACAATGGCGGTTTTACCTACACCGGGTTCACCAATTAACACAGGGTTATTCTTAGTCCGGCGTTGCAATACCTGTACGGTGCGGCGGATTTCGTCATCACGGCCTATCACCGGGTCCAGCTTGCCCTGTTCTGCCCGTTCGGTCAGATCAGTGGTGTATTTTTCCAGCGCCTGACGCACATCTTCAGCGTTAGGATCTGTCACTTTCTGACCGCCACGCATTTTATCAATGGCCGTTTCGATTTGATCCTTTGTCACATTCAGGCTTTTCAGCAAATCACCTAATTTGCCTTTGTCCTGAAGCGCTGCCAGCACAAAAATTTCAGATGTGATGTATTCATCTTTGCGCTGCTGGGCAATCTTGTCGCACAGGTTCAGCAAAATTCCGCTGTCCTTGCTTAACTGTACATCGCCACCGATGCCGTCAACCCGTGGAAGCCGCTCGATCGCTTCAGCCAGAGAAGAGCGTAATGCATTCACATTTACGTGGGCTTGATCGAGTAACGGACGTACAGAGCCGCCCTGTTGATTCAGCATGGCTGTCATCAGGTGCACGGGCTCAATAAACTGATGATCCCGACCCAGTGCCAGAGACTGTGCGTCGGAAATCGCTAATTGAAATTTACTGGTAAATCTATCTAATCGCATGAAAAATCCCCTGCAAAAGTAGTGCTATTTAAATAGGTATCGTACACATGCTATTCAAGTTCATTACGCAAAAAATTAGTGACGAACCTATCCACTTATTGACGTCAGTCAATCTTTTTAGTGGGTCATTTCGATTCTTCCTTCCACAATCGAAAAATTTGCAAACGGCTCTCACGTTTCGCGTACAGCGTTCAGGTTATGAACATGCCAGACAATCGCATTGTTCATTAGCTGGACATTTTCGATACCTATTGCCCGAAAACAGCGGCTGGCACAGGTGATGCTGTTAATCTGGCACAGGTGATGCTGTTAATAAGGTGTACATCGACACCGATGAATCATTCACTGGCTCTGAGAGCCTGAGCGAAAGAGGTTGTAATGACAGAATCATTCATTGCCAATGCGATTTGGCAGGAAAAACTATTTACCGGCAAATGGGTATCCGGTTCAGCCAAGCCGGTTATTGTGACTGAACCTGCGTCTGGAAAAGAACTTGGACAAATCGCCATGGCGAGTCCGGAAGATGTGAGTCGAAGCTGTACAACAGCGAAAAAAGCGTCTCCCACCTGGTCTGCCACCCACTTTGAAGAGCGGGCTGCGGTATTGCGCAAAGCCGCTCAGGTGATGCAAGAGCACTTTAACGACATCACCGATGTGTTGATCCGTGAAAGTGGTTCAATCAGAGCAAAAGCCGAATTTGAAGTTTCACTCAGTATAAAAGTACTGAACGAAAGCGCAGCCTTGCCTTCACAAAGCCAGGGAGAAGTCTTACCTGCCGCGCCGGGCAAAATCAGTATCGCCCGTCGTAAACCTCTGGGTGTTATAGGCGTTATCTCGCCATTTAACTTTCCATTGTATCTTGCCATTCGGGCGGTTGCTCCGGCGCTTGCAGTGGGCAATGCGGTTGTGCTTAAACCTGATCCCCGAACCGCCGTGTGCGGCGGCGTTACTATCGCCCGGGTGTTCGAATTAGCCGGATTACCTGAAGGTATACTGCATATGTTACCGGGTGATGGCGCGGCCGGTGCCGCATTAACCGGGCACCCGGATGTGGCGATGATTCAGTTTACCGGCTCGACCAGCGCAGGTAAAAAAGTAGGCGAAGCTGCCAGCCGCCACCTCAAAAAAGTGTCCCTTGAACTGGGTGGAAAGAACTCACTGATTATTCTGGACGATGCCGACATAGATCTTGCTATCTCGAACGCGACCTGGGGTGCCTGGCTACACCAGGGGCAAATTTGTATGTCTACCGGCCGCATTCTTGTGCAGCGTAAAATTTATCAGGCGTTTGTCAGTAAACTGGCAGAAAAAGCCGGGCAACTGCCAGTGGGAGATCCTGCCACCGGGCAGGTCGCACTTGGCCCAATCATTAATGAGCAACAGCGCGATAACATTAGCCGAATTCTCAAAGCGGCAGTAGAAGGTGGCGCCAAAATAGAGGCTGGCGGCGATTATTCCGGTTTGTTTTTCCAACCGACAGTGCTCAGCGGTGTGACGCCGGAAAGTCCGGCATTTAATGAAGAAATTTTTGGTCCGGTAGCCGTTGTTATCCCTTTCGATACCGACGAGGAAGCAGCGCAACTGGCGAATCAAACCGAGTATGGCTTATCAGCGGGCATCATCGCCAGTAATGTCGGGCGGGCGCTCAACTTAAGTCAGCAACTCAACACGGGTCTGCTTCATATTAATGATCAGACTGTCAATGATGAGGTAGTTAATCCATTTGGTGGAACCGGCGCATCCGGCAACGGCACCAGTGTGGGCGGCGCTGCTAATTGGGAAGAATTCACCCAATGGCAATGGCTGACTATCCAATCTGAAGCCCCTCGATATCCATTATAAGGAACAAGATAATGTCTGAAATTACGCAAATTCGCGCGGCAGTGACTCGCGCCAAAGGCGCCCCTTTTGAATTAGAAGAGGCGCAAATCCGTGCACCGAAAGACGATGAAGTATTGGTTAAAATAGTGGCAACCGGTATGTGCCACACGGATATGATTGTGCGTGATCAATACTATCCCGTCCCTCTTCCTGCGGTATTAGGTCATGAGGGTTCCGGGGTGATTACGGCGGTGGGCCCGCTGGTAAAAGATCTTCAGGTGGGCGACCACGTGGTACTCACATTCGGTTACTGCACACACTGTAAACCCTGTAACCACGGTCACGCCACCTATTGCCAGGAATTCTATCCCCGCAACTTCAGTGGCATAGGAACCGATGGCGAAACCGCTATTCAAGATGCCAATGGTAAGCCACTGCACGATCATTTCTTTGCTCAGTCGTCCTTTGCCACCTATGCACTGAGTTTGGAAAGTAACGCCATCAAGGTAAGTAAAGACGCCAAATTGGAGCTGCTAGGTCCGCTCGGTTGCGGTATTCAAACCGGTGCTGGTGCGGTAATTAATTCACTGAAAGTCACGCCGGGTAGCAGTTTTGTGTCTTATGGTTCAGGTGCGGTAGGCTTGTCATCAGTAATGGCGGCACGGGTTGCCGGCGCCACCACGATTATTGCAACCGACGTGGTTGAATCCCGTCTTGAACTGGCAAAGGAACTCGGTGCAACCCATGTTATTAACAGTAAAGACGAAGACGTGATTGAACGGGTAAAAGAAATTACCGGTGGTGGCGCCGACTTTGCCCTTGAGTCAACCGGCCGCCCTGCGGTGTTAAGACAAGGGATTGATGCCCTGGGGCTGATGGGCACCATTGGTGTAGTCGGTGCGCCAGCACTAGGAACCGATGCTACCTTTGACGTAAATGATGTACTGCTCGGCGGTAAATCGATTCGCGGTATCGTTGAAGGTGATTCCACCCCAAAAACCTTCATTCCACAACTTGTAGAATTGTTTAATCAAGGCCGCTTTCCCTTCGATAAATTAGTTAAATTCTACGAATTTGGCGATATCAATCAGGCTGCTGAAGATAGCGAAAAAGGCATAACCTTGAAGCCGATCATCAAAATCGGCGAACTGTAACCTTGCCGCCACTGGAAGGGGTGAAATCACTCCTTCCTGCCATCAATGGCCAACCGTCAATTTTACATTGTGATAACATCGACACCAGATAAACTGGTGAAGGTGTTGCCGTGTTCAATAATCATGATCAAGAACTTATGATAAATCCTGATTTGCTGGATGATGCAAGGCGCCAGTTATTATTGGGGCACCCTCTTCCAGAGAATCTGTTACCGGATGCGGTAGCCCGTTCATGGCAGCGTTCCCGGGATGCGGGTTTACACCCCTGGGAAAGCCGGTTAGCAAACCGCGTAAATGACAACTACCCACTGTCAGAAACCGATGAACACTTAGCAGCCACCGCCCAACCGGAAATCGACCGTTTATGGGACGTGTTCGGTGGTGAAGATTGGTGTCTTTTCTGTGTAAATAGTGACGCGGTGATAGTGCGGAGCAAAACCAATGCCGAAACCCCGCCGCTGAGCATGCTCAAGACAGGTGTACGTGTACAGGAAGCGGATATCGGTACCACGGCGCCAGCATGCACTTTGCGGGAAAAGAGGGCTTTTGTCTTCACCGGCCCACAGCATTATCTAAAAGAATTTGACCGTTTTTTCTGTGTATCAGTGCCGGTTTTTGGCCCTGACAATCAACTTGCCGGTGCCCTCGATATGACGGGGATCGGCGAGCGTAATACCCAGGTTGTATTCGAACAGCTGCGCTTATCGGCAATGGCAATAGAAAACCAGTTATTTACCGACCACTATGCTGGCTGTGATATTTTCAGTATTCAATCATCTCCCACGTTGTTGAACACACCTTTTCAAGGTTTAGTTGCTTTGTCAGCAGACGGCGATTTTGTGGCGGCCAGTCACTCTGCAAGACAATTGCTACAACTACGCATTTCTTCCCGGTCATTACCGTTTAATCAGAGCAGCCTGAAAAACCTTGGGGCCAGAACCGAAAAGCGCGCTTTACCCGATGGCACCTACATCTATGTGCGCAATCTTGCCGCTGGTGTCACCACATTTAGCAATGGTCAGCAACAAAGCTATGTGCCGGTAAGTGTAAGTACCGAACCGGCCATCGAAAAGCAGTTCGGGATTGCGGTAAAAGCGTGCAAAGCCGATATTCCCATTATGATTACCGGCGAGACCGGTACAGGTAAAGAAGTCTTCGCCAAAGCACTACACGACACTATTGATGCTGACTCGCCCTTTATTGCAATTAACTGTTCAGCAATGCCCGAAAACTTAATTGAATCGGAATTATTCGGTTACGAAGAAGGCAGTTTTACCGGCGCTAAAAAAGGTGGGGCGAGAGGAAAATTGGAAGACGCGGATGGTGGCACTCTACTACTTGATGAAATCGGTGACATGCCTCTTCGACTACAAACCCGCTTACTCCGGTTTTTACAAGAGCGACAAATCACCCGCATCGGCAGCTCAATGAGTCGCCCGCTATCAATACGCATTATTTGCGCTACCCACAGAGATTTACCTGCCATGGTGGCAAAGCAGATGTTCCGCGAAGACCTATATTATCGCCTGAAAGGTATGCAGGTAAAGTTGCCGCCACTGCATCTTCGTCAGGATTTACGCCGATTGATCACCACCATCGTGGCATCGTTCAACCACGCTGAAATTACTGAAGATGCCATGCAGTGGCTGATCAATCAGCCCTGGCCGGGCAACATCAGGCAATTGAGACAAACCATTCATTTAGCCACGGTAATCGCTGATGGAGAGAAAGCGCTAAAACCTGAGCATTTTGTCGAATTCGACGCCCAGCCTCAGGAAGTTGAGCTGCTAACGTTGGCTGATATTGAGAAAAATGCTATTGAGGCGGCGGTGCAGCGGCACCATGGAAATCTCACTGCGGCAGCGCGTGAACTTGGAATATCCCGCACAACCCTTTATAAAAAGCGGGGAAATTAACCCGGCTCTACGGCTTTCATACCAATAACAGAGACCATTCTGCCAGTGGTTTGATGGTGTTGATGGGTTGCACGACGGTGAGAAAAAAACCGTGTTTCGTCGCGATAAGTGCATAAACCTGAGTTCACTACATGCTTTACGCCACAAGCCGCTAATTGTTTCGCGGCTATGCCAGCCAAATCAAGTAATGACTTTCCGTCGACGCCCGCAGGTTTAATTACACCGTCGTGTTGGGCAAATCGACCCGCAAGGGAATCGGGCACTTCATAACACGCCTGACTGATAGCAGGACCAATCCAGGCGAGTAAATCCTGACTACAGGCATGCATGCGTTTAACGGTTTCAGCAATTATCTGACTTTCCAGACCTTGCCAGCCAGCATGAACCGCTGCGACTTCTGTTCCCGCTTTGTTAGTAAGCAATACGGGAACACAATCAGCGGTCATGATTGCGCAGGCAACATCTGGCGTTCGACTGAGTGACGCATCCGCATCAATGGCACTGGTTTCTGGTGCGAGTGATGTGGCATTCAATTCTACAACCGTGTTGCCATGTACTTGATTGAGCCATACCAGCCTGTCAGATTTCGGCAAACCCGCACGATTAGCAAGCACATGGCTGGCATTATCACCAACATGCAAGCCCACGTTGCATCCAGCGTAAATACCGGTGCTTCCCCCACCCTGGCGGGTCGAGGTATAAGCAAAGATATTTGATGGCGCTGGCCAGTCTGGAACAATCAGCGATAACAATTAATAGTCGTCCATGCCTTTAATTTTGGTGTCTTCACGCACAGTGGCGATCAGTTGCACCATGTCATCAGGTAGCGGCGCCTGCCAGGTCATCCATTCATCGGTTTCAGGGTGGAACAGAGACAATTGCGCAGCATGCAAGGCCTGGCGGGGGAAAGCACGTAACGCTTCAACACACGCCTCTGTAGCGCCTTTTGGCAAACGGGTTCTGCCGCCATAGGCAGTATCACCCACCAGCGGGTGCTTGAGGTGTGCCATGTGCACGCGGATCTGGTGTGTACGGCCAGTTTCCAGTTTCAGGCGCAGGTGCGTATGTGCACGGAACTTTTCGATAACCCGATAGTGAGTAACTGCCGGCTTACCGGTTTCACGAACGGCCATGAGTGTACGCTTAGTTGCATGACGGCCGATAGGCGCATCGACGATACCACCGGCGACCATAGTGCCGTATGCCAGTGCTTCATACTCCCTGCTCATCACCCGGTCCTGAAGTTGATTGACCAGATGGGTTTGCGCCGGAACGGTTTTCGCCACCACCATCAAACCCGTAGTATCTTTATCCAGACGATGCACAATGCCAGCCCGTGGCACCACTTCAATACCCGGTACATGGGCCAGCAACGCATTCAGCAAAGTGCCGTCCTGATTACCTGCACCCGGGTGTACCACCAGATCAGCAGGCTTATTCAGAATTAAAATCGAATCATCTTCGTAGACAATGTTCAGGTCGATTTTCTGTGGCAGGCTGGCGGTCTGCACTTCCATTTCAGCCGTGACCTGTACATATTCATCACCCAGCATTTTTTGCCGGGGAGTGGTCAAAACATCGCCATCCACAGTGACATTCCCTTCCAGAATCCAATTTTTTAACTTTGAACGGGAATATTCAGGGAACAAATCAGCCAAAACCTGATCTAACCTCTGACCAAAATGGTGTGGCCCGGTGTTTGCCTCAAGCTTGACGGTGTTTACAGGCTGGGTCATATAACTCTTTCGCTGTTACAAAAAAGCGCATTATACCAATCTTTACGTTAGTTAAACGGAAAGTTTCCGGTTTTTATGTGGAGTTTGCGTGTTTGAGTGCGCTAGAATGCCGCTATAATGCAAATGCAGTTAAACGTATCAGTCGGTTAAGCAGGAATAGACAACAGATATGAAATCAATTCGATTAGTGATGCCCCTTGTTGTTGGTGTCATGATTAGCGTAACGGGCTGCAGCTCGTCTGACGATTCAGAACAACGCGCGGCGCTGGCGAACATGGGTTCCCAGCAAATGTATGATAATGCCAAACGTAATATGCAGAACGGTAATTTCGGTGCTGCGTCTACCGCACTCAGTGAGCTGGATTCACGCTATCCGTTTGGTCCGTTGTCCAATCAGGTACAACTTGACCTGATCTACAGCTACTATAAATCAGGTAAAATTGACGAAACACTAGCGACCATCGACCGCTTCATCCGCTTAAACCCGAACCACTCAGACGTGGATTATGCGTTCTACATGCGCGGACTGACCAACATGGAAGCCGATGCAAACATGTTTCAGCAACTGATGCAGATTGACCGCTCAGACCGTGATCCCAGTAAATCGCGTGAAGCTTTCACAGATTTCAGACGTCTGATCCAGCAATACCCTGACAGTAAATATGCTGCTGATGCTAAAAAGCGGATGGTGTTTATCAAAGAAAGGCTGGCGAAGTATGAAATTGCCATCGCCCGTTTTTATATGCGCCGGGAAGCTTTTGTCGCAGCGGCAAATCGCGGACGCTACGTACTGGAAAACTACTCGAATACAGACCAGGTGCAGGAAGCGCTGGAAATCATGGTATCAAGCTATGACCAGTTAGGTCTGACTGAGCTGAAAGAAAATGCTATGAAAACACTGCGTCTGAATTTTCCGGACAGTGATTTCATCAGTTAATCAGATATCAACAAAAAAGCGCTACGGCGCTTTTTTTGTGTCTTGAGCATGCTCACAGAGCCGCTCAGCTAAGCTGAGAGAGGCTTATCTGAAGAAAAGATGACTGAACGGATTCAACAGTCTGGCGATACCTGATGTGAAATGCAGCGGTTCATCCAGTAAGGTAAATACCAGACATCCACTGATGTGATCCGAATAAGGCGCATGGGTATCTTTGCCATCCATCACCACAAAGTCTCCGGTGCGGTAATGGTGCTTGCCGTCATGAAATTCACCGTCCAGTACCAGCGTATACTCTACACCCCGGTGTGTATGCTCCGGTACACTGCCTCCCCGCCCCATGTAAATAAAGTTGGCGACACCGGCATATCCGAGATCGACCGGGGCCTGCCAAAGTTTACCAACAAGCCCTGACCACGAACCCGTTTTGTGGATAACACGCTGTAACGTCGGCGGAAGTTCGAAAGTCTGACCATCCAGTTCAATGGTTTTCTCTCCACGTCCCCGTTTAGCAGTGATAGAGCTTACAGAGGCGGCCTTTGTTGCCGGCTTTGCCGTAGCAGGGAGTTGGGTAATGTCAGCGAGCATGGCGCTGTAACTTTCCAGTTGCTCGTCTTGAGACAGTGAGGAAAAATCAAATACCTCTGCAGCAAACCGTGAAGTTTCTTCTGACGCTATTTTTCTGCATCTGGGACACAGATCGCAATGCGCCGAGACAATGAATGACTCGGCGGGGGATAAACTACCTTGAACAAATTGTGAAAGCTGGTTTTGTTCCGGATGGTGATTAATCATGATCCTGTAGCATGCCTTTCAGGCGTTGCAGTGCAAGTCGGGTACGGGATTTAACAGTACCCAACGGAATATGCAGTTCATCTGCAACTTCCTGTTGAGATTTACCATCAATGTAGATGGCTTCAATAACAGATTTTTGTTTTTTCGGTAACTCTTCAAACATATACCCGATTTGTTCAAGGGTGATCTGTTCGTCCAACGACTGTTCGTTCACGTCTGGTGTCTGCTCACAAAGAACCGGCCACAAGTCGTCAGAACACACATCTTCTTTTCTGTTCTGTAATTTCCGTAACATATCAAAACGGATGTTACGGGCAATCGTAAAAATCCAGGTTGAAGGACTTCCCTTCTCTGCATTAAACAGATGTGCCTTTTGCCATACGTTGGACATGGTATCCTGGACCATTTCCATGGCTAAAGCTTCATTACCCATCTGCTTTAACGCATAAGAACGTAAACGCGGAGCAAAATATCCAAACACCCTTGCAAACGATGCTTTGCAGCGCTGTTCGGCAACTTTAACAATATAGTCTGACATTTCTGCCGCACAATCTTTCGGCTTAATTACACTGTTACTTTGTTCCACTGGGATTCCAACTAACATAAGTATTTGTCCATATCCTATCAAGTTAATAGTTGCTACAGACGAGTGTTTCAAGCAGATTACAGAATTGTAATGGTTTCATGCCCCAACCATGTAAAGTTTACACGGTGATTTACTGCACAAGTGCCTTTAAGTAATCCAGTAACTTATGGCAATCGCGTTGAGCAAGAAAATACTGTTTCTGTTTAGCGTCTACGGGCAATAATTCGAGCCAGCGGTACATTACCCAAATGGGATTCCGAAACTCCGGAACATCATATAACTGGCCTACCTCAGCGTAGCGCTCAAAAATCTCCTGCAAACGTTCGTCTATAGGTGAAATTTGTTGAGAAGTAATATCACAGTGCCAGTCTGGTAGTGGCTGACAGTGTCCTGTACGCAGCCCGTCGGGCTCAGTCTTCACATTACTTATCTCTACACAGTTAACACCAGCAACCTTTATGCCAAGCAACCCGTCATCGAGCATATCGAAGTCGATAACAGTCGCTGCAGTGCCCACAGGATAGAAGTGTGTGTTGGCTTCCTTTTCACCCTGTGTGTTGAGCATACAAACCACCAGTTGACCATTACCGGCACATACCTCTTTAACCATGCGCACGTAGCGTGGTTCAAAGATTCTGAGTGCCATCCGGCCACCGGGAAGAAGGTGTGCTGACAAGGGAAATAAAGGGAGATTTTGAGCCGCCATAAATACAGTATTTTCATTATTCACTGAGCTTAACTACGGCGAAAAATAAATTTGGATCGGAGTATTTACACGCTTTAATAATTCGTCTGCCGGCCTGATTCTGATCCGCGACTAAGTAAAATTGGTATACATTCAGGACGATTTTACATACCTCATTACTCAGTCAGTAAATATTGCATCATGAGCATCATTGAACGGTTTTGTGAATTTTATTCTGAATTACATAAGGTCAACCCTGACGACCTTGATAGCATTTATACAGCTGACATCGAGTTCATAGACCCTATCACCACTCATCACGGGCTGGATAATGTGATTGCGTATTTCAGTAAGTTGCTGAATGAAACCCAATCATGCCGGTTCGATATTCACGAAACCCTGCTGTCTCAGAAAGATAACACCAGCGCATATACTGTTATCTGGACAATGCATTTAGTGCTGGCGCAACCTGCGAAAACTATCACGCTGGATGGTGTCAGTATTGTAACGGTTCGTGATGACAAAATTTTCTACCACCGTGATTATTACGACATGGGAGAAATGGTTTATGAACACATTCCGCTTCTCCGCTGGATTATCAAAAAAATAAAGGCAAGGTTAGCTTCATGAAAACAATGTTGGTTACCGGGGCTACGTCAGGCATAGGAAAAGCTTTCACGCTGCATGCCGCCCGTCAGGGATATCATGTTATTGCTTGTGGCAGAAATGAGGAAGCGCTGGCGGAGCTGGCATCTGAATCCAATATCACCACCGCAAAATTTGATTTAACAGACCCGGAAGCTACACGCACCGCCATCGCGCCGCTGCAATTTGATATCGCAGTACTCAATGCCGGCAATTGTGAATATGTAGACGTAGATAAATTCGAACCTGACATGTTCAGACGGGTGTTTGAGATCAACTTTTTCGGGATTATTCACAGTGTCGACGCATTATTGCCTAAACTTAAAAAAGGCGATCAGCTGGTAATCGTAGACAGTATGGCCAGGCTCATTCCGTTTACCCGCACAGAAGCTTACGGAGCAAGCAAAGCGGCTGTGCATTATTTTACTAAGAGTCTGGATGTGGATCTGGCAGAAAAAGGCATCATAGTTCAGTCGGTGTCTCCGGGCTTTGTGGAAACCCCGCTGACAGATAAAAATGACTTCGATATGCCTATGAAAATAACGGCAGAAGAAGCGGCAAAAGCGATGCTGGACGGCATTGAAAAACAAAAGAAGAGTCTGTTCTTCCCTACAGGGTTTGGCTGGATTATGCGCACGCTGCATAACCTGCCTGCAGGCATACAGAGGTGGCTGTCTCTGAAAATGAGACAACAGCAGTAAGGTACGAGAATAATGCAACGGCGAATTGCGATTATCGGAACAGGGATTTCCGGACTTACGTGCGGATATTTATTGCACAAAGAACATCAGATCACTGTGTACGACGCCAACGATTATATTGGCGGACACACGGCAACAAAATTAATAGACGTAAAAGGCAGACAGTGGCCCGTGGATACGGGCTTCATCGTTTTCAATGACTGGACTTACCCCCGCTTTATAAAATTAATGGACAAATTGGGGGTCCGGCGGCAGCCCACGGAGATGAGCTTCTCCGTCCGCAGCGAAAAAACCGGCCTTGAGTATAACGGAAACAACCTGAATACTCTGTTTGCACAACGACGTAACCTCTTCAGACCACGGTTCTGGCGGATCGTACGTGATATTTTGGCATTCAACAAAGCCTGCAAAGAACGCGCTGCGGAAAATCAACAAAGTGATTTCGACATCACACTTTTCGACTATATCAAGTCTCTCGGGCTCAGTGACGAATTCGCTAATTACTATATTTTGCCAATGTGTGCGGCAATATGGTCTGCCAGTCTGGAGCAAACGAAGCAATTTCCCCTGGCCTTCTTCCTGCAGTTCTTCAATAACCATGGTCTGCTTAACGTCACTAACCGCCCCCAGTGGTACACCCTGATAGACGGTTCTCACAGCTATATTCCTAAGCTGACAAAAGGGTTTGCAGACAATATAAAGTTGTCGACACCGGTTTCACGGGTAGAAAAAAACGGTAACGGCTGGCAGGTAACGGCAGGTGGTCAGGAACCTGAGCAATATGATGAGGTTATCTTCGCCTGCCACTCAGATCAGGCGCTGGCCATGCTGGCTGAGCCTACGCCCTCACAATCCGCCATTCTCAGTGCGATCCCTTATGCTAAAAATGAAGTCGTGCTGCACATGGATACCACTCAGCTACCCGAAAGAAAGCTGGCATGGGCAAGCTGGAACTACCGCCTGAAAGAAACACCTGAAGAAAATCATGCCCCGGCAGCTGTTACCTATAATATGAACATATTGCAGCGTTTCGACACCGCACCGGTGACCTTTTGCGTCACGCTCAATAATACTGCTGCCATTGATCCGGCAAAAATTCTGCGACGCTACGATTACGCTCATCCTCAATACAGTGCGCCCATGGTCGCAGCCCAGCAGCGGCGCGGCGAAATCTGCGGGAAAGACGGTCTGCATTTTTGCGGCGCTTACTGGTACAACGGATTTCACGAAGATGGCGTCAGAAGCGCTCTGGATGTGTGCGAACGCTTCGGAGCAACTTTGTGAGTCAGCAAGACATTTCTCAGACAGAAAGCGGCATCTACCTGGGCAAAACGTTCCACCAGCGGTTCAGGCCGGTGGAACACAAGTTTGAATACGATATCGCTTTGTTCTGGCTGAAACTGTCGGAAGCAGACAGTCTCGGTGAATCACTTAAGTGGTTTTCCGTACACAGCAGAAATTTCACCCGCTTCTACCGCCCCGATTATTGCGGCGACGCCAGCGTGCCCCTTGAAACTGCGGTAAAGTCTAAAATGACGTCACTGAACAAGGGAGCTGAACTCGACGGTGATGTTTACTTTCTCGGCCAGTTGCGCACCCTTGGCATGTACTTCAGTCCGGTAAATTTCTATTTTTTACGGCACCCTGCCTCAGGCATCTATACTCACATGATGGCTGAAGTCAGCAATACACCCTGGAATGAAAGACATTATTATCTGGTCGATATGGCCAGCCAACAGGATACGGAAAAAGCATTCCATGTGTCGCCATTCAACCCGCTGGAGATGACCTATAAATGGCAGATAACGCCGCCGGGTGAGCGCTTTTCCTTATCCCTGGCCTGTCA
Source organism: Alteromonas sp. (assembly GCF_984505615.1). NCBI lineage: Bacteria > Pseudomonadati > Pseudomonadota > Gammaproteobacteria > Alteromonadales > Alteromonadaceae > Alteromonas > Alteromonas sp. The sequence goes on from NZ_CFHOXV010000012.1 coordinate 16,733, forward strand.
CACGGAGAAAAAGGATTTTGTAGCCGGCGTAAACATGACAAGAATTTCACTTAATAATGAGAATCTGCGCTCTACACTGAGACGTATACCCAGTATGACAATAAAAACCGTAGCCGGTATCTATTGGCAGGCACTGAAATTATTTATCAAGCGCGCGCCAATTTACGATCACCCTAAAAGTCAGGAACCGAGATAATGTCACACGGCGAATCCACTTTTATATTTCAGCAGGAAGCCAGCAGTATTGACCGCGCTTGCAGAAGTGCATTTTTTAAAGTGTTGTCACTGTTACCCGAAGGTCACATGACAATCAAAGAACATGGCACTACCGTAGCCCAATTTGGCGATCCGGAAAGTGAGCTTAAGGCTGATGTAAACATACTCAACGTAAAAGCTTACCGTCATTTGCTGTTTGGCGGCAGTGTGGCATCAGGTGAAACTTACACTGACGGATTATGGACCAGCCCGGACCTGACTTCTGTGATCAGAGTGTTCGCCCGTAACTTACCCGTACTGGACAAGTGGGAAGAGAAATTCCGTCTGCTGGTGCTCCCTCTCCAGAAGGTACAGCATTTCTTACGCCGTAATACCGAAAGTCAGGCGAAGAAAAATATTGAAGCCCATTATGATTTAGGCAACAAGCTATACACGCGGTTCCTTGATCAGACCATGATGTACTCTTCGGCTATTTATCCGGATCCTAATGCTTCGCTGAGCGATGCCCAGACTCACAAACTGAAAACAATCTGTGACAAATTACAGTTGAAACCGTCAGATCACCTGATGGAAATCGGCACCGGCTGGGGCGGCCTGGCTGTTTATGCAGCAAAGCACTATGGCTGCAAAGTCACCACCACAACCATCTCTGAAGAGCAACATGCTTACGCTGCAGCCTGGATAGAAAGAGAAAATCTGAGTGACAGAATCACCCTGCTAAAACAGGATTACCGGACCCTTGAAGGCCAGTATGACAAACTGGTGTCCATCGAGATGATTGAAGCTGTAGGTAAACGTTACCTGGGCAACTTTTTTGATAAATGTGCCTCCCTACTGAAAGACGATGGTTTGATGTTATTGCAGTCTATTGTCATTGATGACCGTCGTTACGACAGCTACAGCAAAAGTGTGGATTTTATTCAGAAATATATTTTCCCGGGCGGGTTTCTGCCCTCGCAGCTGGTTATCAACGACTACCTCAAACGTTTCAGTGATTTATCTGTAAGAGATTTACAGGATATCGGGCTGGATTATGCCAGGACGCTGGATCACTGGTACAAAGCTTTCATCAATGCCAAAGAGCCGCTGATGCAGGATGGTTATGACGAGCGCTTCATGCGCATGTGGACTTACTATCTTAAATATTGCGAAGGCGGATTTCTGGAACGGACTATCTCCACAGTTCAGCTGGTCCTGTCAAAACCTCACTTCAGAGACACAATACAACGGGGAGCGTAGCGCTTTAGCGCTGCGCCCTTCTCCCGCCCTGCTATTCTTCCAGCACCGAAATAGGTTCAGACAATAACGGTTTGCCCTGATTGATGTTAATTTCTACCCGGCGGTTGCGGGCACGGTCGTCAGCAGTGGCTGCGTTTTCAACCAGAGGTTTAGTGTCAGCCAGACCGGTCACGGACATGCGTGACTCATCAAATCCCGGCGCTTTGCGGATCTCTTCCGCCACGGCCACAGCGCGTTGTGCAGACAAATCCCAGTTAGAGCGGTACAGCTCATTGGCAATATGCTGGCCGTCACTGTGTCCTGAAATTTCTATTTCACCGGGCATTTCTGCGAGTAAAGTGCCAATTTTTCTCAACACGGGCTTAAACTGAGGCTGCAAAAATGCCGAACCGGCGGAAAATGAGCCGTTTTCTCTGATCCGGATAGTCAGTTGCTGACCCAAAGACTCCATTTCAATAGAGCCGTCCGCCACTTCTTTTTGCAGTTGTTCAGCCACCTTCTTCATCATTTCGTTATCCTGCTCTTTGTCAGAGCTTTTTGATGATGAAGCCGCAGAATCTGATGCAGTTTGCTGAGCCTGACCACCACGCTGGGACCCGCGTTGTGTTTGCCGGCCACCGGATGAGTCCTCATCCCCTGCCTGAAACTCCAGCGTTGGCTGAGTCATATCGATGGTTTGCTGCTGAATGGTTTCAATAGGCGTCGGATCCGGACGGCCCGGGCGAAACTCCATCGCGATAACACTGGTTCCTTTGGGAATGTCTTTAACTTCAATTTTATTCTGCACGCCGAAGGCAAACTTCATGGAGCCGGCGATTTGCTTAAATTTCAGTACATCCATTTCCGAGAAAGACAGCAACAGAACGAAGAAGCACATCAACAGAGACATCAGGTCAGCGAACGTCCCCATCCACGCCGGCAGGCCGGGAGGGGGACATTTAGGGCATTCATCTGACATAGCAGATTACTCCTCGTCCCCGCCGCCACGTTTGCCGGCAGCGATGTAGTTTTTCAAAATCCCCTCAATGACTTTCGGGTTTTGACCGTCAGCAATACCGACGATACCGTCAAGGACCAGAGACTGATTCAGTTTCTCTTCCTCTTTACGGTTTTCCAGTTTAGCGGCAATCGGCAAACAGATAACGTTTGCCAGGAAGGCGCCGTAAAGTGTTGTTAAAAGTGCTACCGCCATGGCAGGACCGATTGATTTAGGATCATCCATATTTGATAACATGGCAACCAGACCAACCAGTGTACCGATCATCCCCATCGCCGGCGCAACATCGGCCAGACCTTTAAAAATTGAACCACCGAACTCATGGCGCTCAGTGGTCATCTGAATATCTTTTTTCAGCGTTTCTCTGACCACTTCAATGTCGTGGCCATCTACCAGCATATCTACGCCCTTTTGCATAAAGGCATTATCGATTTCGGCTTCTTCCAGTGCGAGAAACCCGCCTTTACGGGCCGCATCTGCCATTTCAACGATTTTTTCAATCAGCACTTCCGGCGGATCGATTTTGAACATGAATGCTTTGCCGGCCACTTTACCGGCACCGAAAAACTGACCCAGCGTAAACTGAGACATCACTACGAAGATAGAACCACAGAATACAATGAGCACTGAGGCAACATCGACGAACATGCCCAAATCCCCACCCAGGATCATGGCCATGACAATAAAGCCGATACCACCTAACATGCCTATGACGGTTGCTAAATCCACTTATTGCTCCTCAAAAAACTCTCTTATCGCGATGCCATTAACTCTATCGGCCGGTATTATGAATTCTATAATCAAAATACAAGATTACCAGATGAATGCTGATTATTAGGTATCGTCAATAAAACCAGAGAGATACCCGCCGTTTGACCACACAGGAACAGGACAAACCAATTGACCCCGCGTGCCTGCCCGGTTAATGTGCGCGATTATCATTAAAACTGCACCGGATATCCGACGTGACCACAGAAAAAACGCCATCTGCGCCCTCTTTTGAAGCATCACTGGCAGAACTTGAAGCCATCGTGACGGAAATGGAATCGGGAGAATTGCCGCTGAATGAAGCTTTAGAAAAATTCGAACGTGGCGTAAAATTATCCCGTCTGAGTCAACAGACTCTCGCGCAGGCAGAACAGAAAGTCAAAATATTGCTCGCTGAGCAAGGTGAACAAACGCTGGTTGATTTCACCCCTTCTGAAGACTGATAAAATCTGGCGGAGAGACCGCTCCGCTCCACCTTGTTATACAGGTAATTCATGACAAATATTGACAGCTTACGTCAGAAGATTAAGCACGACACTGACGAAAGCTTGCTGCGCCTCGTTGCCGCACTTCCTGATCACGCACCACAACTTCGCGCAGCCATGGAATATGCGCTCCTTGCCGGTGGCAAACGTATGCGTCCGTTACTGGTACATATCATAGGTAACACACTGGATATTCCCGGTCAGGATCAGGCCGCAGTGAGCATGGCGATAGAATGCATTCATGCTTATTCTCTGGCTCATGACGACCTGCCGGCAATGGACGATGACGATCTTCGCCGCGGAAAGCCCACCTGTCACATTCAGTTTGATGAGGCGACGGCTATCCTTGCCGGAGATGCCTTGCAAACCCTGGCGTTCAGTATTCTTGCTGATGCTCCCATGAGCGACTTCGCCAATGGTCAGCGCGCAAAACTGGTCAGTATTCTTGCCAGAGCCTCTGGATACGCCGGCATGTGCGGTGGCCAGGCGATAGACCTTGCAGCTACCGGTTCCACGATAGACATTGCGTCCCTTACCCGCCTGCATCGCCTTAAAACCGGCGCATTGCTGCAGGCCTGCGCGGAAATGATTACGGTACTTTGCAGTGATCTTAAACCGGAGCACCGGGAAGCACTGACGGGTTACGCGGGAGACATGGGACTGGCCTTTCAAATTCAGGATGACATTCTGGATGTGGAAGGTGATGCCGAAGTCACCGGCAAACCGCAGGGTTCCGATATTGAACTTGGCAAAAATACGTTTCCGGCATTACTGGGAATGGCACAGGCGAAGGCTGAATTAAACCGTCTTCATGCCAGTGCCCTTCAAGCTTTAGACAGTTTGCCCTACAATACCGGATTGCTGTCTGAGTTTACGGACCTGATGGTAAAACGGACATACTGATTTATGCTAAACAACATAATGAAACGATAACAATGAGTTTAGAATTAACGCACTATCCTGTTCTGGCACAGGCACTGACGCCGGATGAACTCAGAAAGCTGCCACAGGAAAAACTCCGTGAACTGGCTGATGAGTTGCGACAGTTTTTACTGGCTTCAGTTAGTCAGACCAGTGGCCATTTTGCTTCCGGCCTTGGCACAGTAGAACTGACCGTGGCTTTACACTATGTGTATAACACCCCATTCGACCGTTTATTGTGGGATGTTGGCCATCAGGCTTACCCGCATAAAATTTTGACCGGCCGTGCCGGCCGCATGTCGACGATCCGACAAAAAAATGGTCTGCACCCGTTCCCGTGGCCCCCGGAAAGTGAGTACGACACCTTTGCTGTCGGTCACTCGTCTACATCCATCAGCGCCGCACTGGGTATGGCTGTCGCAGCAGATAAAGAAGGCAAAGACCGTAAAGTGGTTGCTGTTATCGGCGACGGTGCGATGACAGCAGGTATGGCGTTTGAAGCGTTGAACCATGCCGGGGACATAAACAAAGACCTGGTGGTGGTACTTAACGACAATGAGATGTCTATCTCGGAAAATGTCGGTGCACTGAACAGTCACCTGGCCCGTCTGCTTACCGGTAACTTTTTCAATAAAATCCGCGATGGCGGTAAAAAGCTGCTGAGTAATGTTCCGCCGATTAAAGAGTTTGCCAGCCGTGCAGAAGAGCACATCAAAGGCATGGTAGTGCCGGGCACTATTTTTGAAGAGCTCGGGTTTAATTACATTGGTCCCATTGACGGCCATGATGTTAATGGCATGGTCGATACCCTGCGCAACATGCGTCAGTTCTCAGGCCCGCACATCCTGCACGTAGTTACACGAAAAGGGAAAGGCTACCCGGTAGCGGAACAGGATCCGATAAAATTCCACGCTGTTCCAAAATTTAATCCGGAAGATAACGCCCTGCCTAAATCTGCACCTTCAGCCCCCACGTTTTCGGCCATTTTCGGCCAGTGGTTGTGCGATATGGCGGCTCAGGATCCCAAACTCATGGCTATTACCCCTGCCATGCGTGAAGGATCTGGCATGGTGAAGTTTTCCCAGCAGTTCCCTGAACAATATTTTGATGTGGCCATAGCAGAACAGCACGCTGTGACCTTCGGTGCCGGTCTTGCCAAAGAAGGGTATAACGCCGTTGTTGCCATTTACTCTACCTTTTTGCAAAGGGCTTACGATCAGTTGATCCATGACGTGGCGCTGCAAGACTTACCTGTGCTGTTTGCCATCGACCGCGCCGGTGTGGTTGGTGCCGACGGTCCAACTCACCAGGGCGTATTTGATATAGCGTTTTTACGCTGTATTCCTAACATGATCATTATGACCCCTGCTGATGAAGATGAATGTCGTCAGATGCTTTATACCGGTCATAAGGCGCAGAAGCCTGCTGCTGTGCGTTATCCACGTGGTGCGGGGAAAGGCATCACGCCGCAGCAAAGCATGACTGAAATCCCGTTAGGCCAGTCACGTACGCTTCGTAAAGGTAACAAGCTTGCTATTTTGAATTTCGGTACATTGCTACCATATGCAGAGGAAGCTGCTGAATCTCTCGATGCCACAGTGGTTGATATGCGTTTTGTTAAACCTCTGGATACAGCGGTTATAGATGAAATCTGCAAGGAGCACGAAGGCATAGTGACCCTGGAAGATGGCTGTATCATGGGCGGTGCCGGTTCTGCAGTAACAGAATATCTGCAATCTGCGAAGCAAAGAATGCACACACTCCATCTTGGTCTTCCTGACAGCTTCATTTTGCAGGGTACCCAGCAGGAAATGTATGCTGAACATGGTCTCGACACCGCCGGTATTATCCGTCAGGTAAAGTCGTATTTTGCCGACTGAGAAAGGTTACTGTAAAAGATAAACGAAAAAACCGTTCTGCTTCACACAGAACGGCTTTTTTATTCGATAAGCAGTGAGTTAACCTATAGCGGGAACCAGCCATATGAGACCATGCAGGCACACACAAGCCATGATCCCCGCAAGAATATCATCCAGCATGATGCCAAGTCCCCCGTGAACCGTTTTATCAACCGGTCCGATAGGCCAGGGCTTCAAAATGTCAAAAATGCGGAATAACACGAAACCGGCTATAAGCGTAGACATACTCAGCGGAACAAACAGAAAAGTGAGAAGCATACCGGCCACTTCATCCCAGACAATGGAGCCGTGATCATGAACGCCCATATCTGTGGCAGTTTTACCGCAAAAGTACACGCCGGCGATGCTGCTCAATATCGTCGCCGTTATAAAAATAACGTTACCGGCCGGCGCAAGGAGCAGAATTAAGGGAATCGCTGCCAGAGAACCAAACGTCCCCGGCATCAACGGGATCAGACCGGAGCCAAAGCCCAGTGCACAAAAATGCACCGGATTTTTCATTGATACTCTGGCACGGTACTCAGGTTGCATTAAAAATCGTGCTCGTAGCCCGCAACGTCTTTCAGTTGATACGGCTCGTCATACAATTTTAAGTCTGTTTTGCCTGCCTGCCCCGTTACCTGACCGATACAGGTAGCCTTTACACCTGTGCTGGCCAGAGACGTTTCCAGATTGCCACGCTGCTCTTCGTTTACAGTGAACACCAGTTCATAATCATCACCGGCAGTCAGCGCATATCGGTAGGCATCCTGTGCACCCACACAATTGAACAAGGCCGAAGACACGGGTAAGCGGTCTACGTGCAAAGTTGCACCGCAATTTGATGCTTTCAGAATGTGATTTAAATCAGCCAGCAGGCCGTCTGACACATCAATACAGGAAGAGGCAATGCGTCGCAGTGCCGCTCCGACAGCTACACGCGGAGTGGGATACAAATGACGTTTAACCAGAAACTCCCTGTCTTCCTCTTTGGCTTCACGTGACCCTTTGAGAATATCCAGACCCGCGCCGGCATCACCGGTAGTGCCGGTAACATATATCCAGTCGCCGGGTCTCGCCGTGCTGCGCTTCAATGCAGCTTCAGGAGGAATGAAACCCTGTGCAGTGATAGTCATCGCCAGAGGACCGCGTACCGTATCACCGCCAATGAGCTGCACAGAATAGTATCTGGTGAGCTCATACAGGCCACTGGCAAATTCTTCCATCCAGGCTTCGTCCACATGAGACATAGACAGGGAAAGAGAAATCCAGGCTGGCTCTGCACCCATTGCGGCGAGATCGCTGAGATTAACAGCAACTGCTTTATAGGCTACGGATCTGGCAGGCGCATCTTTAAGGAAATGCACGCCGGACACCAGTGTATCAGTGGTAATGGCGAGCTGCTGATTTGCAGGAACAGACGTAACAGCACAGTCATCACCGATGCCGACGATTACGTCTTTTCGTTGATGGCCGCCATTTGCAAAGTAACGGCCAATAAGATCAAATTCTTTCACGTTTTACCGGTTAATTCAGTGTCGTCGTGTCATTACGTACAGGTACGTAAATAGATCGCTGTTAACGCTCGTGCTGACGTAACGTCTTCACCGCTTTATCTAACGCACCATTGATAAACTTATGGCTTTCTTCGGCACCAAAAGATTTAGCAAGTTCAATGGCTTCGTTAATAATTACGCGATAAGGCACGTCCATGCGCTCAGTTAATTCATAGGTAGCAATACGCAGAATCGCTTTTTCGATAGGATCCAGTTCTTCCGGTAAACGGCCAAGGTATGGCTTAATTTTTACGTCTAATGCTTCTGCATTTTCCGCAACACCGCGCAACATGGCCTGGAAATACACCATGTCGACTTTCTGCATATCGTTACTGGTCGCAAGTGATAACTCCACCTGGGCGATATCGTTCTTGCTCATTTGCCATGAATAAACACCCTGAAGGGCAAGTTCTCTGGCTTTATGACGTGCGGATACTTTCACGTAACCCCCGGTTAAAGATCGTTAAGCGCTGAAACAACGTTCACCATCTCAAGGGCACCCAGTGCAGCTTCTGCACCTTTGTTCCCCGCTTTGGTACCGGAACGCTCAATAGCCTGTTCGATAGAATCTGTAGTGATAACACCGAAAGAAACCGGAATACCATACTCCAGTGATACCTGCGCCAGACCTTTGTTACACTCACCGGCAACAAAATCAAAGTGAGGCGTACCACCGCGGATCACCGCACCTAAAGCGATAATCGCATCGAACTGGCCTTTTTCTGCCAGTTTTTTTGCTGCTACAGGTAATTCATATGCACCCGGCACGCGAACCAGTGTGATGTCATTGTCGCTGACTTCACCGTGACGCTCTAACGTATCCAGCGCACCTTCAAGCAAGCTTTCTACAACAAAACTGTTGAAACGTGACACAACAATCGCGAATTTCTTGCCTGTCGCGCGAATATTACCTTCAATTACCTGCATGGTATTCCACCCCTATGAAAAAACGGCGCGCAGTATAGCATAACTGCGCGCAAACTAAATCGAATGTTCACGAATTACACGGGAACTAATTATGAATGTATTCCACCACATCCAGTCCGAAGCCGGACAACGCGTGGTATTTGACCGGCTTGCTGAGCAAACGCATTTTTTTGACGCCCATAGTCGCCAGAATCTGACTGCCAACACCTACTGTACGTGACGAACCGGTCCAGGTTTTTCCTTCAGGCTTTTCACCGCGGTCTTCTGCAGCAAATTGTCTGACCTGCCCTTCCAGGTCTTCTTCTTTACCCAGCACCACCAGCACACCACCTTCGTCTGCAATGCGCTTCATGGCATCAGGTAAGGTCATGGTGCGGTTTATCGCGCGGGTAGAACCCAGTAAATCGCTCAGAGTATTATGCAAGTGAACACGCACAAGTGTAGGTGTTTCCGGGTCAATGTCACCTTTCTTCAGCGCAAAGTGAATCTGATTATCGATAACATCTTTAAAGGTATGCAGTTCAAACTCACCATATTCCGTAGGCAGGCTGCACTGGGCAACTTTCTCTATAGTGGTTTCGTTCAGATTGCGATATTCAATCAGATCCGCAATTGTGCCGATTTTTATATCGTATTTTTCGGCGAATTTTTCGAGCTCAGGACGACGGGCCATGGTGCCGTCTTCATTGAGGATCTCGACAATAACAGCAGCTGGCTCACAGCCACCAAGACGGGCAAGATCGACGCTTGCTTCGGTATGACCTGCACGGTTCAGCACACCGCCTTCTTTAGCAATTAACGGAAAAATGTGGCCCGGCTGCACAATGTCAGTTGCTTTAGCATCTTTACCTACCGCGGCCAGAATCGTGGTCGCGCGGTCTGCAGCAGAAATACCGGTGGTTACGCCACGGGCTGCTTCAATGGAAACGGTAAAGGCGGTATGAAATTGTGCGCCGTTTTTATCTACCATCAGCGGTAAATTCAAACGTTCACAGCGCTCCTGCGTCATGGGCAGGCATACCAGGCCGCGGGCATGAGTAACCATAAAGTTAATCGCTTCCGGCGTCACATGCTCAGCGGCCATGATGATATCGCCTTCATTCTCGCGATCTTCATCGTCCATCAGGATAACCATTTTACCCTGACGGATATCTTCAATTATTTCAGCTGTGGTGTTGAGTGCCATAATTTCACTTATGTAGGGTTATTTTCTAAGAAAACCATTTTCGGCCAGGAAGGCCATACTAATGTCTTTTTTGGTGGTCTTTTCTGCTGCCTTGTCACCCATCATCAGGCGTTCCAGATAGCGGGCAACCACGTCTACTTCCAGATTGACCCGGCTGCCGGCTTTATACGTGCCGATCACCGTTTCCTGAAGGGTGTGAGGGATGATCCACAACATTAATTCATTGCCATCCACCTCATTCACAGTCAGGCTGACGCCGTCCACCGTGATACTGCCTTTATGGGCAATATACTTTGCTAACTCAGTGGGGGCAGAAATCCAGATTTCAATGTAAGTGCTGTGTTTAACAATCTTTTTTACTTCACCAACGCCGTCCACATGGCCGGATACAATATGACCACCGAAGCGATCTGTGGGGCGCATGGCTTTTTCCAGATTCACGGTACTGCCGGGTTTATAATTGGCAAAACCGGTGTAACGGATGGTTTCGGCTGACACGTCAGCACAATAATAATCTGTACCGAAGTCGGTTACTGTGAGACAGACACCGTTTGTGGCAATACTGTCGCCAAGGGCCACATCAGACATATCCAGCTTTTCTGACGACACAGTCAGCTTGATGTCTTCGCCCCGGTGATCAAGAGACTGAATCGTCCCCAGGGCCTGAATAATTCCGGTAAACATCGTATACCCTCTACAAAAGCGTTACTTAATTATATCGTATGACAAGCGGATATCAGGGCCGGTTTGCCGTACGTCAGTCAGTGACAGTACCGGCGTTTCATCCAGCGACACAAATTCATCCAGCGTGAGCATGCTTTGTGCTTTGTCACCTAACAGTTTGGACGCCTGATACACCACAAGCCGGTCAACTTCACCGGCAGTAAACAATGCACCGGCAAGACCCGGGCCGGCTTCCACCCACACATCATTAATTTGTCTTTCTCCCAGCTTCTCCATGAGCTGAGACAGGTCTATGTAATTGCCACGCATAGATACGGCCAGTGCCGGGACACTGGTTTGCGGCGCAACTGGCTGACCGGTTACCCGCAGGGTTTTATGTCCGTCTGTGAATAATTGCAAATCGTCCGGCAACCGGTTGTGGCTGTCTATCACGACCCTGAGCGGCTGCCTTACCGGCGAGACAGGGTAATCAGAAAAGTTGGCTTCATTTTCCCTGACCAGCAAAGACGGATTGTCGGCCAGTGCAGTGCCACTGCCGGTTAAAATGGCACAACTGGCAGCACGGTGTAATTGCACATCGCGGCGGGATTCAGCACTGGTGATCCACTGGCTGACGCCGTTAGACAAGGCTATTTTGCCATCAAGACTGATACCCAGTTTCACCGTTACCCGCGGTTTGCCTGATATCATGCGTTTGATAAATCCGGGGTTCAATGCTGCCGATTCGGCCGCCAGAACATCAGACACCACATCAATGCCGGCATCCTGAAGTTTTTTTATACCCCGGCCGCTCACCTGAGGGTTCGGATCAGTCATGGCGATAACCACCCGGCTGACACCAGCCTCCACTAACGCATCGGCGCAGGGAGGTGTTCGCCCGAAGTGACTGCAGGGCTCAAGTGTGACATAAGCCGTACCGCCACGGGCCTTATCGCCTGCTTCACGAAGAGCATGCACTTCCGCATGGGGTGTGCCGGCCTGTATATGGTAACCCTGTCCAGCTAAGTCGCCGTTACTGTCAAGAATAATGCAACCGACACGGGGATTCGGAGATGTGGTGAACTGACCCTGCGTGGCCAGTCTGATGGCTTTCGCCATCCAGGCGTAGTCCTGAGAAATGGAAACAACTGACGTGGTTTTCATGGCGGTTATCAGTCTCCTAAACGGGCAATTTCCTCACCAAACTCACGAATATCTTCAAATGAACGGTACACTGACGCAAACCGCACATATGCGACTTTGTCGAGCACCTTCAGTGCATCCATAATCAGATTACCGAGGAATTCACTGGAAACTTCCCGTTCACCGGTAGCACGCAATGCAGACTTCAGCGACAAAATCACTTCTTCCACTTTCTCCGTGCTCACAGGGCGCTTTTCCAGTGCCCGCTGCAACCCGGCGCGTAGCTTATCTTCATTGAACGGCTCTCTGGAACCATCCCGTTTAATGACTCTCGGCATCACTAATTCAGCACTTTCAAAGGTAGTAAAGCGCTCGTGACAGATAACACATTCGCGACGGCGACGTACCTGATGCCCTTCTGCCACCAGACGGGAATCGATAACTTTGGTTTCCTGTGCCGAACAAAACGGGCAAAACATAGCAGGTCCTTTTAACAACAAAGCCGCCAGGCAGCACAGGCTGCTCTGACGGCATCAACTCTTACTAACTAAGAGCGGGGAATTTCATACTGATAAAGCGGCTTACCCGTAAACCGGGAATGCTTTACACAGTTCTACAACTTCACCTTTAACACGCTCAACAACACTTTCATCACCCATGTTGTCCAGAATGTCGCAGATCCAGGTCGCAACCTGTTTCGCCTGCTCTTCTTTAAAGCCACGACGGGTAATCGCCGGACTACCGATACGCAGACCACTGGTCACGAACGGTGAACGTGGATCTTTTGGTACAGAGTTTTTGTTTACAGTGATGTTTGCACGGCCAAGCGCGGCATCAGCGTCTTTACCTGTGATATCTTTCTTAATCAGATCCAGCAGGAACAGGTGATTTTCAGTACCGCCTGACACTACGTCGTAACCACGCTCCAGTACCACTTCAACCATGGCTTTTGCGTTTTTAACAACCTGCTGCTGATATTCTTTAAATTCAGGCTGAAGGGCTTCTTTGAACGCTACCGCTTTAGCTGCAATAACGTGACACAGAGGACCACCCTGGTTGCCCGGGAATACAGAACTGTTCAGCTTCTTGTAGATGTCTTCGTCGCCACAGGCAGACAGGATCAGACCACTACGTGGACCCGCAAGGGTTTTGTGAGTCGTGGTAGTCACTACGTGTGCGTGAGCCAGCGGGCTCGGATATACACCGGCAGCAATCAGACCGGCAACGTGTGCCATGTCGACCAGCAGGTACGCACCTATTTTGTCTGCGATCTCACGGAAACGGGCCCAGTCAACCACTTTTGAATAGGCAGAGAAACCACCGATAATCATCTTAGGCTTGTGCTCTAAGGCCAGTGCTTCAACCTGCTCGTAATCGATTTCGCCGGTTTCTTCATTCAGACCATACTGTACCGCATTGTAGGTTTTACCTGAGAAGTTTACGTGAGAACCGTGAGTTAAGTGACCGCCTTCAGACAGACTCATACCCAGAACAGTATCACCGGCATTAATTAGAGCCATAAACGCAGCAGCGTTGGCCTGAGAGCCTGCGTGGGGCTGAACGTTGGCGTACTCAGCACCAAACAGTTGCTTAGCACGGTCAATCGCCAGTTGCTCTACCACGTCTACATGCTCACAACCACCATAGTAACGCTTACCGGGATAACCTTCTGCGTACTTATTCGTTAACTGAGAGCCTTGCGCCTCCATGACACGTGGACTGCAATAGTTTTCTGATGCGATGAGCTCAATGTGATGCTCCTGACGCTCAGCTTCTTTGGCCATGGCATCTGCCAGTTCCGGATCGTAATCCGCAATAGTCATATCGCGAGGTAACATGAAGGCTCCTTACTCTGCGTTTTATGGACAGCTAAAAAATGAGGGGCATATTTTAGTCATTTTAAGCCGCATGTATACTGCTTTATGCCCGTTTCGTTTATATCCGCAGCGGCAGCATTTCTTAACACTGCCCTGTCGCTTATACGCCGCGGCCTGCGGCCATATATAACGTTTAATTACAATTCAGAAAGATTTAACCTTTTTCCAGCGCTTTCACACGGTTAAAGAGATCATCGATCTGACGGGTCCGTACAGTCACTTTACGCCAGTCGCGGTTTTTCATGGCCGGCTGACCGGATGAATAAACGCCGGACTCGGTAATATCCTGCACAATCATGGTATAACCGGTTACCTGCACATTATCGCAAATGCTGATATGTCCATTCACACCACAGCCTCCGCCAAGTATGACGTATTTGCCGATATGACAACTGCCTGCAATGCCTGTAGCGCCGCAAATACAGGAGTGATCACCAATGATACAGTTGTGTCCTACCTGTACCTGGTTATCGATAATCACATTCTTACCGATGATGGTATCTTCCATAGCGCCACGGTCGATGCTGCTTGAAGCACCAATTTGGGAATCATCACCAATCTGCACACTGCCGGTTTGCGGAATGGGCAGCCATGTTCCTTGGTCGTTTGCGTATCCAAAACCTGCCGCACCAATAACGGTCTGGCTGTGAATAGTCACCCGCTTACCAATCACAATATCGTGATACACGGTGACGTTGGGATAAATTGTCGAACCCTCACCAATTTTCGTGCCTTTACCAATCACGGTATTTGCGCCGATTCTAACGTTATCACCCAGCATGACATTATCTTCAATAATGACATTGTGACCCAGCGACACATTGGTTCCCAGCGTGGCAGAAGAAGCCACAACGGCTGTTTCAGCGATACCGGATGCCACCTCAGGTGTGGTGTCGAACAACTGGGCTATGCGGGCAAAGGCTGCGTGGGGATTACTGTGAACCAGCGCAGGAACCGGGCAGTCGTCCAGCATTTTCTCATTCAGAATCACCGCTCCGGCGGCCGTATCAGCCAGTTGCGACTTGTATTTTACGTTGGTCAGAAATGAAATCTGGTGGCCTTTCGACCCGGCCAGAGTGCCCACACCACTCAGCTTTGTTTCGTTGATACGGGTTTCATCACCCGCCACACTGCCACCCACGTGGTCAGCCAGCTCAGTTAAAGTGTATGTGCGTTTTGCGTGTGCCGTCATAGCTTAACCTGTTAGTCAATTTCCTGTGTGTATGGTAATGCAAAATCGCGGATTCGTCCTGACCCTCACCATTAATTTCCTGCCATCCGCCATGTAAACGTTCAAAATTAACCCATTATTGAAAATCACTGCTGGCTTTACTGGTCAGATTGAGGACAAAGCGAGTACAATAGATGGCATATCATTTACTTATATTGAAGCAAGGACACTGTTCGGAACATGTCATCACAATACGTATATTCCATGCACAGGGTTGGCAAAATTGTGCCACCCAACCGTCATATTTTAAAAGATATCTCTCTGAGCTTTTTCCCTGGCGCCAAAATCGGCGTACTGGGTCTCAACGGTGCGGGTAAATCTACCCTGCTCCGCATCATGGCCGGCGTGGACACCGAAATAGAAGGTGAAGCCCGCCCGCAACCGGGTATCAACATTGGTTACCTGCCACAGGAACCTAAACTGGACGAGTCCAAAGACGTTCGCGGCAACATCGAAGAAGCGGTTGCTGACGTAAAACACGCCCTTACCCGTCTTGATGAAGTGTATGCCGCCTACGCCGAAGCAGACGCCGATTTTGATGCGCTGGCAAAGGAACAGGGTGAACTGGAAGCGATTATTCAGGCGAAGGATGGTCATAACCTGGACAACGCCCTGGAACGTGCTGCGGATGCCCTGCGTCTGCCGCCATGGGACGCCGATGTTTCCAAACTGTCCGGTGGTGAACGCCGCCGTGTAGCACTATGCCGCCTGCTGCTTGAGAAGCCGGATATGCTGCTGCTTGACGAACCGACTAACCACTTAGACGCAGAATCTGTTGCCTGGCTGGAACGCTTCCTTCACGACTATGAAGGTACCGTAGTAGCCATTACCCACGACCGTTATTTCCTTGATAACGTTGCCGGCTGGATCCTGGAACTCGACCGTGGCCACGGTATTCCGTGGGAAGGTAACTATTCTTCCTGGCTGGAACAGAAAGAAGCCCGTCTTGCCCAGGAAGAACGCACTGAAAATGCCCGCGTGAAATCTATGAAGCAGGAACTGGAGTGGGTGCGCTCGAACCCGAAAGGCCGTCACGCCAAATCTAAAGCACGTATGGCCCGCTTTGAAGAAATGTCCACGTCTGATTACCAGAAGCGTAACGAAACCAATGAGCTGTTCATTCCACCGGGTGAGCGCCTGGGCGATAAAGTCATTGAAGTAAAACACCTTAAAAAAGCTTACGGTGACCGTGTACTTATCGATGATATGGACTTCGTGGTACCGAAAGGCGCTATCGTCGGTATTATCGGTCCTAACGGTGCCGGTAAATCTACCCTGTTCAAAATGATTTCAGGGCAGGAGCAGCCGGACGAAGGTGAAGTGGTTATTGGTGATACCGTTCATCTGGCCAGTGTGGAGCAGTTCCGTGACCACATGAATGACAAGAATACCGTGTGGAAAGAAATCTCTGACGATTCTGACATTATCCGCATCGGTAACTTTGAAATTAACAGCCGCGCTTACTGCAGCCGCTTTAACTTCCGTGGCAGCGACCAGCAAAAATTCATCGGCGATCTGTCCGGTGGTGAGCGCAACCGTGTTCACCTGGCCAAATTGCTGAAAGCCGGCGGCAACGTGTTGCTGCTCGATGAACCGACCAACGATTTGGACGTTGAAACCCTGCGGGCACTGGAAAATGCCTTATTGGAATTCCCCGGCTGTGCCATGGTTATCTCGCACGATCGCTGGTTCCTCGACCGCGTAGCCACGCATATCATTGACTACCGCGATGAAGGTAAAGTTAACTTCTTTGAAGGTAACTACACCGACTACGAAACCTGGCTGAAAGAAAACTTCGGACAGGATGTGGTAGAGCCGCACCGCCTGAAATATAAGCGTATGGCGAAGAAGTAATACACAGGCCCCGCATTTGCGGGGCTTTTACTATCTGGTTGATTAATTTTCCGGCTTTCGCAGGATTAATTTGAACGATCAGGTTGACCTTACCCCGTTGTTTACACTAATAATTAAGGGGTAAGTTATCAGGAAGAACAATTGTGGATAAACGACAGTTTCAGCGTGTAGATTTAAAGGTACCGGGAGAGCTCAGTCTCCACGGTAACAGCATACCTGTTACTGTTGAGGATGTATCACTGCAGGGCCTGCGCCTCAGCGCTGCAGAAGCCATGCTGGACATGTTGCCCTTCGACAGTCACGACCCTTACACTGTGATGTTTAAAGCAAATCCCGACAGTCCGTTAATGACACTGTATCTGATCCAGCTTTACCGCCAGTCTCCGCAAAAAGCCGGCGTCATTTATATCGGCTGTAAAGTCGATCACATCGATGTGGAATGTCTGGCCGAACTGCGCCGCCTGATCAACCTGAACAGCGGCGACGATGCGCTGAGCGAAAAAGACATGGACGCCCTGCTTAATGCAGTCTATCCCGGCAACTGAATGCTTAGCTGAGTGCATCCAGCGCTTCTGACAATTGACTCACAGGTACCACCTGCAATCCTGCTACCGGCTGTTTGGGCGCATTGGATTTGGGTACAATAGCCCGTTTAAAACCGTGCTTGGCGGCTTCTGTGATACGCTCACTGCCGTTCGGTACCGGTCTGATTTCACCGGCCAGACCCACCTCACCAAATACAATCAAATCCTTTGGTAAAGCACGATTGCGGAAACTGCTGACCATCGCCAGCAATAAGGCTAAATCAGCACTGGTTTCCGATATTTTTACACCACCCACCACGTTAACAAATACGTCCTGATCGTTCATCTGTACATTACCGTGACGGTGCAATACTGCCAGTAACATGGCAAGCCGGTTTTGTTCCAGACCGACTGCAATCCGGCGGGGATTAGACATCTGTGAATAGTCTACCAGCGCCTGAATCTCTACCAGCAACGGTCTGGTGCCCTCCCAGACTACCATCACACTGGATCCCGGCGCCTGATTTTCCCCCCGGCTGAGGAAAATGGCGGAAGGATTGCTGACTTCTTTAAGACCTCTTTCCGTCATGCCGAAAACGCCAAGCTCATTAACAGCACCGAAACGGTTTTTATGACTACGTAATGTTCTGAAGCGCCCGTCACTCTCGCCTTCCAGCATCATTGAACAGTCGATACAGTGCTCAAGGACTTTCGGGCCAGCCAGATTGCCATCTTTCGTTACGTGGCCAACGATAAACATGGCGATATGATGTTGTTTCGCAAAACGAGTCAGATAAGCGGCGCTTTCTCTCACCTGCGATACGCTGCCCGGAGCAGACTGTACATCAGCCACATTCATTACCTGAATCGAATCAATAACCATAATTTTAGGCTGCTGTGTCAGTGCCAGTTCGCAGATAGTCTCCACATTGGTCTCTGCCAGCATCATCAGCTTATCAGTGGGTAACCCTAATCTTTGGGCACGCATGGCCACCTGTTGCAACGACTCTTCACCGGTAACGTAAAGCGCGCTGCGTTCTTTGGCTAACTGACACATCACCTGCAGTAACAATGTACTTTTACCGGCACCGGGTGAACCGCCTATCAACATAGCCGCGCCGGGTACAATGCCACCGCCAAGTACCCGGTCCAGCTCTTTGAAGCCGGAGCTGAATCTGGGTAATGCTTCCAAATCGATGGCATTAAGAGGCTCTATACGGGCATTCGTCTGACCGGCGTAACCGCTGAATCCGGCCTTTGCTGTTTTAGCAGGGGAAACCACAAACTCTGAAATGGTGTTCCAGGATTTGCATTCGCTGCATTGTCCCTGCCACCTTGGAAACTCTGCGCCACAGTCAGAACAGACGTAGGCTGTTTTACGTTTTGCCATTTGAATTAATTTAAAGGTATTATTTTGCGCTATTCTAACGTTATTATGAAGGCACTGCATACCGGATTAAAGTAGGGATGGAGTCCGGGTAAATGTTCACTTACAGTCTCAGCGAAGTCTGCCGATAAGAAATACAACAGGGCAGCCAATTAAGATCAGTAGTTAAAATGGAAAAAGAACTTCAGCAATATGCAGACATCATAGAGCAGCTGAAATCATCAATCGGCGCCCCTGAATTCAATCAAATTTTGATGCAACTGACGCAGAACCTTCCGTCAGAAAAACGCTTTCTCATCAAAATGGAGTTGAAAAGACTGGCCAAGCCCTGTGTACGCTCAATTGATCTGCGCGGTCAGGTGGACGGTGAATGCAAGCTTTTCGAATACCGTGGCAGGAAGCACTATCTCGATGACGTTGCCATAGACGTTTTTAACCGCCAGGTGAATATCTTCGGAAATTACACCTTCGGTGTTTACGAAACGGTGATGGCAACAGAAAATAACTTCAGAGTAATGCGGGAGCGGGCTGAACAACAGGCTCTGCAGGGCACGGTTAAATCTGATGCTGAAACCAAACAGGAAAACCTTCATCAGTACTCTATACCTGTTGTTAATTTGCTGAACTATGCTCACCGTAATCAGGAACGGATGAACTTTGCTGTCGCAGTTGAAATACAGGATGAGAGCGGCAGTCAGTACAAAGCCAGCAGTGTGGATATTTCTACCGAAGGGCTCAGGTTGAAGTTACCGAAAGAATACCGCTTCCGGCCAGAACAGAAGTTACACATATTCTTCCGGGGCCTGGAAGATGAGTTTGCCATGGATAAGCGCTCGGGTATTGTTTATGAGGTCATCACCACCAAGTTTGAAAAATCAAATTATTACCTCATTCTGAAACGCAACCGTCAATTCCCTTCCCCATCATTCGACAAGTTTCTCGATAACTTCATTCACGGTAACAAACGCCGTTATAAGGTTAACCTGACGAACACCATTGATGCCATCATCAATAAAACTGCAGAGCAGTATATTTCCCCCTGTAGTCCTTCGCTTCCGGTATTCATCGACAGTATCAATGACGCATTACTTCCCCGTTATGCCATGCTCAACACCATCAACAAGGATATCCTGGATTACTGGAAGGATGAGACCGGTGAGATCAAACTGGGCTACTTGCTGAAACCTTCGCGACTGGCAAAATTGCAGGCTGATGCAGATAAACATAACGAACTGTATGTTTATTGTTTCACCCACATCCAGAACGGTGCAGTGTACTTCTACTCGGCGTCCACACGTGAACTGGAACAGAAAGAATCACTCAAGTCTGTTTTCATCGGATTTGGTTCCCGGAAAGTCAGCTGGCGGGTATTTAAACTGACAATGAGCACCATGTCACCGGATGAAGCGCATTGTCCGCTTTCTATTCCGGATGACGCAGGCAGTGTGGCAAAGAAACAAAACACGCCGCCTTCAGCCCGGCTGATGGCAAAACTAAAACGTCTTCAATACCTTGTGCATATTACAGATATCACCTCTGAAAGCGGTCAGCGGCAATATGCGGCGTTAAAATTTGACCGTAGTCACCTTGCTCATTTACGCATTTTTGCTCACCCCAGAAATAAGCAACCTGCCCCTATCCGCCCTTACCGTTATCGTTTTCAGGAACAACGGATGGAAACCCGCTACATTCTGCGGTCGCCGGTTGTGTTAAGTGGCCTGGATGAAACCATACAGTGCAAAGGGATTTCTGAAGATATCTCCATATCCGGCCTGCGCCTTGAAATTCCCGGCGAGTTTGACGGAGAAAAAGGCAGCCTGGTGAAAATTGCGCTGCCTGAACTGCAAGCGCTGACAACCAAACACGATGTGACCGGTTTGATTTACGAAGTAGTTTATTACAATACTGACCGCAATATTGTGCACCTTCGTGCCGCTGAAGGTGAACCGGGCGCTGCAGCCAGAAAGTTTTTTGATAATCTGATCAAGCAGAACAAACAGGCACTGAAAACCTATCCGGAAGAAGAAGAAATTCCGGGTATCGGTCACGCCCTGCGTTGTATTAACGCCCGTCACACACCTAATTTCGCTTTTCTGCTGGCCAAAAACGGTATCCGCTACGAGGCGGATATGGCTGTCATGAACGGGTTGAATTCTGTGTCAGCACGCATGCTGACCCATTTCACCGGCAGTGGTAAAACCAACGTTGAGTTTCTCTACCGGGATAAGAACCTGGAAGCTCCGCTCATGCTTCATGGCATTAAAACCATGAGGCTGGAAAATCAACCATTACGCCAGGAGCTTTTTATTGCTTATGATCCGGCCCGTAAAAACAGCAAACTGGCCATATTGCCTAAGCTGGATAAAGATTTTGCCAATGATGACACCAGAAAGTCCTTTATCACTGAAGCACTGGCAAGAGGTCACTTTATTGCCATGCAGGTTATTTTAACGACCACAGGTAAACCGGATCTGGACATGCTGCAAGCCGAATTAAGCTATGTCAGCATGTACGCATTACACCGCGCTAAAGAACTGGAAGAGAAAATCTGGGGTATGGGCGCATCTGTGCACCTTGTCGACATGACCAGCGAAGTAATGATGCGTTTTGGCTATGACAAAGCAACCATTTCCCGTAACAGTCAGCTAAAGGCCATCAGCGAATCGACTGCGCAGATTGAAAAAATCCTCAACAATTAAACAAAGAAGGCATGCTCATGGCATGCCTTCATCACTTTGCTCTGTTTCAGGTTGTTATTCAGCCAGCAAATACAGCATGCCGTGCAAACCTGAGAACCGGATGGCGGTATCAGCTTTTTCCCTTACCAGCGGTTTAGCATGACAGGCCACGCCTAATGCGGCCTTTGCCATCATCACCAGATCATTAGCGCCGTCTCCCATAGCGACGGTCTGTGACATAGGTATTTGCCATTCACTGGCCAGAGACTCAACCGTGCGCGCTTTCACTTCAGCATCCACGATCTCACCGGTCACTTCTCCGGCAAGCACGTCACCATCGGTTTTCAAGGTATTGGAGAATGCTGCATCCAGACCAAGCCGCTCTTTTACGTGATCGGCAAAATAAGTGAACCCGCCGGAGGCAACAGCGATTTTCCAACCATGCTCTTTTAACACGGAAACCAGTGGTACAACGCCCGGCATCAACGGAATACTGTCACGGATTTGGGCCAGCTGTGATACCGGCACACCTTTCAGGCAGGCCACCCGGGATATCAAACTTTCACTGAAAGCCAGTTCCCCGCGCATGGCCTTTGCGGTCACTGCGGCAACCTTGTCACCGAGGCCGGCCAGTTTGGCTATCTCATCAATACACTCTATTTGTATGATGGTGCTGTCCATGTCCATCACCAGCAAACCGGGCGCGGACAACGATGGCCGGACAGTCTGAACCACTACATCTACCCGCAATGATTCAGCCAGTTTTTCCAACAGCGGCTTTAACGCCGTCACATCAGCCGTTTTTATTGACCCCGTTACGACGGTTTCGTGGAATTTACCGCTAAGGGCATGTAACCGGAAACCGGAAAGCGTTGCGACTGGTGCCAGTGCGTCAGACACTTTTTCAAGTTGCCAGGCTGTCAGCGCCGGCGCATAGACAGTGATAACAGCGTCATTATTGTCTGAAGAGACTGCACCTGTGCTCTGCCACTGGCCGCCTGAAAAAACGATGCCGGCAGGATGCGTTTTCAGCGCAGTGATTAGCGCAGCATGAGAATGTACTGAAGATAAAGCTACTGAATTCAATGTAGGAGGTTCCGCTACTCAAAGTATGCGTATCCTAGCGAATTCAGTGACCGGGGAAAACAGCCATTTATGAATAGATTATGCTCATGATGGCAAAAACGGTATTATGACGGCAAATGCGCTTTTTCTCTGACTATGACTGATAAATACGCGGCCTGGAGAACACCGGCCCCGGAAAAGAAACACTGGTTTGCCTGGTTGCAACGCAGAAGTGTGCACATTACTGCATTCGCCCTGCTGATTATGGCACTGGTGAGCCTGTGTGTGATTGAGTCGCGGCATGCTTTACGTGAAGCAGTACAGGCAGCGTCAGCCCCGGTCGATGTGCTGGGCGAACAATACGCCCTTATTCTGGCAGGCCCGGTTTATTCAAAGAATGGCGATGTCATTGCACTACATTTAAGCCGCCTTGCAGAAACAAACTTCATTCTCGCTGCGGCAGTATTCGATAATAAAGGCAAACGCCTCGGTGTGGTGACACAGAAATCTTCAGTAACTGAAGAGTCCGGGGAACAAAATCAGCTGGTAAGACTATTTTCCGTAACAGACGACAACGGCAGTCAAACCGGCGTGTTGCAGATCACCGTTGACAGTGCCCGACTTCTCAACGACGAATACGCACTATTGCAGTCTGAACGTGCAATTCAGGCGGGGATCTTAATGACCGGATTATTTGCCGGATGCATTCTGACCGCAGCGGGCTGGCGATACCGCTACTATTTTATCAATAAAATGCGTTAGCCAGTGTAGCTCAGGGCTGAACAAACAGATCACGGAAATTGGCAGTGGTCTTCTTTGTAACCTCAGCCACAGACACACCAAATGCTTCTGCCAGCACCTGAGCAATTTGCACCAGCCGCGCCGGTTCATTCCGTTGCCCCTGAAACCCCTGTACGGGCATGTCCGGAGAATCGGTTTCCAGCAGAATATTATCCAGCCCGGCCTCAACCAGAGCATCCAGGGTTTTCTTACCACGGGGATAGGTAATTGTGCCCCCTGCACCTAATTTAAAGCCCAGGTCAACATACTGTGCAGCGACCTGTGCATTGCCGGAAAAAGCATGCACCACACCGCCACAGGAAAAGCCTGCCTGTTTAATCATTGCGGGCAAACGGTGATGAGTTTTAAGGTGGTGAAGGACAACCGGTAATTCACACTGCTTTGCCACGTCCAGTTGTGCGAGTAACCACTTCTCCTGTTCCGCAAGAGGCAGTTCGATTGTGGCATCGAGACCAATTTCGCCGATAGCGCATACCGACTTGCGGTGTTCTGTTACCGCCTTTTGCAATTTTGACACAGCATCATCAAGGGAGCCGCGAATAAACCAGGGGTGGATGCCAAAGGCGAGGAAGATATCAGAATGGCGGGCCTGAATGGCAAGCTGTATTTCCCAGCCTGCCGGTGTGGTGCCGGGGATCAGGAAGCCACTCACCCCTGCTTCCCCTGCCCGTTTAAGCACACCGTTCAGGTCGTGTTCAAAGGCGGGTAAATCGAGGTGACAGTGGCTGTCTATCATGTTGCCGGCATATCTCAGGGCATAAGCCGCTGAGTACTCCATGTACCGTCTTCTGTTTTATTGTACTCAAAACGGTCATGAAGCCGGTCTTCACCGCCCTGCCAGAATTCAATCTGATGCGGCTTTACACGGAAACCTCCCCAGAAATCCGGCACAGGAAGTTCCTTATTAGCAAACTTGTTTTTCAGTTGCTGAAATTGTGTCATCAGCAATTCACGGGTAGCAATGGGTTGGCTTTGTTTTGACGCGTATGCTGCCAGCTGGCTGTCTTTCGGGCGGGAAAAGAAGTACTTTGCATTTTCCGCAGTACTCAATTTTTCGGCCACGCCGCAAACGCGTACCTGGCGCTCCATGAAAAACCAGGGAAAATGCAGAGAGATTTTATTATTCTGCCCCAGCTCTCTGGCTTTACGGCTGCCAAGGTTGGTATAGAATAAAAAGCCTTCTTCACTCACATCTTTCAGCAGCACAATACGCTGGGACGGTTGCCCGCTGCTGTCTACAGTTGCCACAGTCATGGCTGTAGGATCAGGAATATTTGCGTTAATGGCATCGTTCAGCCACTGCCGGAACAACGCTACCGGATGCTCAGTTAACTGAGTATCATCCAGACGGCCAGCAGAATATTGCCGCCGCATATCAGAAAGAGACATAGCACCTCCTTACAACGGTGAAACAAAAAGTAGATTAATCGTCGCCGTAGCCTAATGAACGCAAGGCACGGTCGTCGTCAGCCCAGCCTTGTTTCACTTTAACCCAAAGCTCAAGAAACACTTTGTTGTCGAACAGGTTTTCCATATCTTTGCGGGCCTGCTCGCCGATAGTTTTAATATGATTGCCGGCTTTACCTATGACCATGCGTTTTTGACTGTCACGCTCAACCAGGATAAGACCGTTAATACGGTATACCCCGTTTTCCATCATTTTGAATTGTTCTATCTCAACCGTAGTGGAATAAGGCAGTTCATCACCGGTGAAGCGCATCAGTTTTTCACGGATGATTTCCGCCGCCATGAACCGGCTCGAACGGTCGGTAATGTAATCTTCGGGGAAGTAAAATTCGCTTTCCGGCAAAGACTGCTGCACGGTTTCCCGTAACGCATCCACCTGCTTGCCGTTTTTCGCACTGACAGGGAAAATATGCTCAAACGTGTGCAGTGACGACAGCTTCTGGATCTGAGCCATCAGACTTTCTTTGTCTTCTACCTTGTCGACTTTATTGACCACCAGGTAACAGGGTAAACGGCTGTTTTTCACCTTTTCCAGTACCATGGCATCGTCTTCGGTCCAGCGTGTGCCTTCCACCACAAACAGAACCAGACCCACTTCAGCCAGTGAACTCGATGCAGCACGGTTCATGTAACGGTTAATGGCCCGTTTCTCGTCCTGGTGCAACCCGGGCGTATCCACGTAAACCGTCTGGCTTTGTGCCTCGGTATCGATACCTAAAATACGGTGACGGGTGGTCTGGGGCTTTCTGGAAGTAATACTGACTTTCTGGCCCAGAATACGGTTCAGTAATGTAGATTTACCCACATTCGGACGGCCGACAATGGCCACGAGGCCACAGCGGGTATCAACATCTTCATTCAGATGCATGTTCAAGCTTCTCCAACGTTTCTTTTGCAGCTTGCTGTTCTGCTTTACGCCGGCTGTTCCCTGTGCCGAAAACGGGCTTTTCGAGTTGCGCTACAGTGCAACTGACTTCAAAAGTCTGCGCGTGATCCTTGCCGCTTATTCCTACCACTTCATACACCGGAAGAGGTTCACGGCGTGACTGTAAATATTCCTGTAAACGGGTTTTACTGTCTTTCGGATGTTCATTCGGATCGAGCCGGTCAATACGGGCAGACCACAAACTCAGAATCACTTTGCTGACGGTGTCGATGCCGGCATCCAGATAGATGGCACCCAGTATGGCTTCAACAGCATCAGCGAGGATGGAACTGCGGCGGTGACCACCACTTTTTAATTCACCCTGCCCCAGTTTAAGCAATTCACCTACACCGGCTTCTTTTGCCATTTCGGCCAGGGTATCGCCCTTCACCAGGGTTGAACGCATGCGGGTCAATTTCCCTTCCGGTACAGACGGGAAACGGGCGAAAAGTGCATCTGCGATGACCATCCCTAATACGGCATCGCCCAGAAATTCCAGCCGTTCATTGTGCTTTTTCGCTGCACTGCGGTGGGTTAACGCCTGCTCAAGCAGACCTTCGTCTTTAAAGCGGTAATCCAGTAATTTTGATAACCGTGCGTATCTGTCGATACCCTGCATTACTCTATGCCACCAATCCGGTTAAATCTGATACCTGTCGGTACCCAGCCCGGTAATACGCTGTCTGCCGGACGTTCAAACTCAAAACTGATCCAGATAGCCACGGCTTTACCTACCAGATTATCATCAGGAACAAATCCCCAGAAGCGGCTGTCACGGCTGTTTTCGCGGTTGTCGCCTAATACAAAGTACTGTCCTTCAGGAACAATCCATTCATTACTGCGGGTACCCGGTTGCGTGTAAAAATTTGATGCCGGAATACTGCGTCCGGGATTGCGCAAAATGTCGTGGGTCACATCACCAAGTTGCTCGGTGTAGCGCAACAACGGCACCATGTCCTGCACAAATTCGCCGCGCTCTTTAAATTCCAGCGGTACCGGTTGCTGTTTCGGGCAGTCGCTGCCGCTTTCACAGTATGGTTTAATAAAAACTTGTTTGTTCTGATACACAATGGTGTCGCCCGGCAGACCCACTACACGTTTAATGTAGTCTACATTCGGATCTTCGGGGTATTTGAATACCACGACATCGCCACGCTCCGGTTCACCGGTTTCCAGAAACTTGGTGCGGAACACCGGGTCTTTTAAGCCGTAGGCATACTTTTCTACCAGAATGAAATCGCCTACCAGTAAGGTAGGCATCATAGAACCGGAAGGAATTTGAAACGGTTCGTACAAAAAAGAACGTAACACCAGTACAAACGCGATTACCGGAAAAATTTGTTGTGATGTATCCACCAGCCAGGGCAACTCACTTTGAGGACCCGTTGATGAACCACCGGCTACCGCTTCACCACCTGCGAGCTTTTCCTTTCTTGCCGGTGCCCACAGCAAACTGTCCAGCAGCCAGATTAATCCGGTTGCTACTGTCAGGATCACCAACAAAATTGAAAAATAATTTGCCATTACTTACCTACCTTGAGAACAGCGAGGAACGCATCCTGAGGTAACTCAACATTACCTACCTGCTTCATGCGTTTCTTTCCTTCTTTTTGTTTTTGCAGCAGTTTTTTCTTACGGCTCACGTCACCACCATAACACTTGGCGATAACGTTTTTGCGCAGCTGTTTAACTGTGCTTCGTGCAATAATATGGTTACCGATAGCAGCCTGAATAGCGATATCAAACATTTGACGCGGGATCAGTTCACGTAACTTATCAACCAGCTCACGACCACGGCCCTGACTGTTTTCACGGTGGGTGATCATGGCCAGTGCATCCACACGTTCGCCGTTGATGAGTACATCAACACGCACCATGTCAGACTGCTGGAAGCGCTTGAAGTTATAGTCCAGTGAAGCAAAACCACGGCTGGTTGATTTCAACCGGTCAAAGAAGTCCATCACGACTTCAGCCATCGGTATTTCATAGGTTACCGCGACTTGCTTCCCATGATAAGTCATGCTGGTCTGCATACCACGCTTCTCAACGCAAAGTGTGATGACATTACCGAGGTATTCCTGAGGAACAAGGATGTTTGCCTCTACCATCGGCTCGTGAATCTCTTCGATTTCATTCACCGGCGGCAAATTGGAAGGGTTATCAACCTGTATGGTTTCCCCTTTGGTTGTAACAACCTGATAGATTACGGTTGGAGCGGTGGTGATAAGATCAAGATCGTATTCCCGTTCCAGACGCTCCTGAATGATTTCCATGTGCAGCATGCCAAGGAAGCCAATCCGGAAACCAAAGCCAAGAGCAGCCGAGCTTTCCGGCTCGAAAAACAGCGATGCATCGTTCAGGCTTAATTTAGATAATGCATCACGGAAATCTTCGTAATCGTCTGAACTGACCGGGAACACACCGGCAT
Source organism: Alteromonas sp. (assembly GCF_984505615.1). NCBI lineage: Bacteria > Pseudomonadati > Pseudomonadota > Gammaproteobacteria > Alteromonadales > Alteromonadaceae > Alteromonas > Alteromonas sp. The sequence continues at coordinate 44,969 of NZ_CFHOXV010000012.1, forward strand.
AAACCTGAGGTTTTACTTTCTTAAAGCCCGGCAGCGGCTTATCAGCCGGTTCACGTGCCAGGGTGATGGTATCCCCTACAGGGGCACCGTGAATTTCTTTAATACCGGCAATGATAAAACCAACTTCTCCGGCACGGAGAATACCGGTTTCAGTTTGCTTAGGAGTAAAGATACCCACTTTGTCCGCCTGGTGAGTCTGCCCGTTAGACATGATTTTAATTTTGTCTTTTACGTTCAGTTCGCCTTGTACAATCCGTACCAGAGACACGACGCCCTGATAGTTATCAAACCAGGAATCAACAATCAGCGCTTTCAGCGGTGCATTTCGTTCACCTTCCGGCGGCGGAACACGGTTAACAATAACTTCCAGTACGTCTTCAATACCCACGCCGGTTTTGGCTGAGCAACGCACAGCATCGATGGCGTCAATGCCGACGATGTCTTCAATTTCTTCTGCTACACGCTCAGGTTCAGCCTGTGGCAAATCAATTTTGTTGAGGATTGGCACCACTTCCATATCCATATCAATGGCGGTGTAGCAGTTTGCCAGAGTCTGTGCTTCTACGCCCTGTCCGGCATCAACCACCAGCAGCGCACCTTCACAGGCTGCCAGTGAGCGGGATACTTCGTAAGTGAAGTCCACGTGTCCCGGCGTATCGATAAAGTTTAACTGATAGGTTTCACCATCTTTCGCGGTGTAGTTCAACGTTACACTTTGCGCTTTGATGGTAATACCACGTTCGCGCTCAATATCCATCGAATCCAGCACCTGTTCGGCCATTTCCCTGTCAGTCAGTCCTCCGCAATGCTGGATAAGACGATCAGACAGTGTAGATTTACCGTGATCGATGTGTGCGATGATGCTGAAATTACGTATGTGCGACTGTTGCATAATGCTGGAAAATGTCCTGCGAGAATTAAGTTAAACAAACCGGATTTTATTTGAACCGGCAAAACCACAATACTTCTGCCCGGGAAAGTTAATACGGCAGCGCAAAGCGTGCGGATTTTACCTATTTCTTCACTGAAAAGCGAATCAGTATGCAAGCCTTATCAGGTTCAGCTCAGGGCTGATGTTGCTGAACGGCGCCGTTAGCAGGAATGGAAGAAAGAATAACAGGACGGAATCGGGTCTGGTCGCGCTTTTTCAGGTAACCTGAAATTACCGTGAAGGCGAGAAAAGTCACACACAGACTACCCAGTAAAACCCAAAATTCGCCGCGGACTCCTACAGCCGGCAGAAGTGCATTAAAGCTCAGCGCACTGGCAATAAAGATAATGAGAGGAATGACGTAAAGCCAAAGAGAAGCAGTCACAATGCCGGCTTCCGGCACGCCGATACTGACTTTGTCTCCTACCTTACAGGGCACCGGCGATTGTAAGGTCAGTTGCTGGGTTTTCGGCGACAATGCACGGGAAATCACACCGGAACCACAGTCAGATTGCGCCTGACAGGATGAACAGGTGGTTTTGATAGCGGCTTCGACGGTGATCACGTCACCGTCAACCGCAATAACCGTAGCGGTTTCTTTAATCACCGCTGACCTCTTTGAGCTTCAGAGAAGTGGCAATAGCATTGGCCGTCTGCAGAGGAATTTCCCCGATGACTGTCACCTGGGCCTTACCATCGGTGAGAGTCAGAAACGTACTCAGGTCATGGCGCAGGACTAAATCGGAACCGATAGCGTCACTGGCAGGCTGTACGTATACAGACACATCCACCAGCCCGTCAGAGAACAGTTTGTATTCCACCACCTGCCCTGTCATCGCCAGGCGGCGGATATCTCTTTTCACTTCGACCATACCATCAGGAAGATAATCGACTTCCCAACCTTGCTGACGATTTGTCGACGGCGTCAAAGCCAGCGGCCTGGGAAGAGAAGCACGGTTCACACGGGCAAAGTACGCAGGCGGCGTGTCTGACATTGTCAGTGAAGTAACCTGAATTTGCTCCAGCACATTACCCTGTAAATCCAGCGTATTAAGTTTCAGCAACATCCCCGACTGTTCGTCCAGCCAAAGCTGGTAACTGAAACGGGTATTATCACGACTGACGATCCTGATCTGCTGAGCTGGCCGGCCGGCCACACGGGCTCTGCCCACAGACACAAACTCGTAGCCTTTGGTCAGAGAAACCGGTTCGTAAAGCAACTCTCCGGGTATAGGACCATTGATATACTGAGAATGCAGACTGTAAGGCTGGGTATCCGGTTCAAATATACTGACCACATCCCCTACCCGGATGAGCTCTCTTCCGGGGCCGTTTTGCAGATTCAACTGCTCAACGCTGGTACCGTCTTCAAGTACACCGTGTCGCCACAAATAGGGCACAGTTTCCTGATTTAACCGGCTGACGACATAGGCCACCTGAAAATTCAGTGTACGGGTCGCTGCAGTCATTTTCTCCAGCCATCCGGTCACCGACTCCGGCTTAACCTGCGCTGATCCAACAGACTCCGGTTCTGCGCTGTCATTGTGTGCTGCGGCTTTCTGGCTGATCGCTTCTTCCGCTGTCACGATAGAATCGGGAGGTAAAATATCCTGAGACACCGGATTCTGAGCATCAGATTCTGCTTCGATTTCAGCAGCAACCTGCCGCGAAGCCCCTTCAGTCCCGTTTTCCTGAGCAGGAACAGGAGAAGAAAAAACGATAAAGGAAAACGTGCATGCCAGAAAAGCATGCCCTGAAAACGCGCGTACCAGCTCCACTGGAGCTGGTACGCGTTGTATAAATGATTTTGTCATTTAGCTCTTAATTTGGATTAGCGTCAGACTCAGCACGTTCTTCTACGGCTTTACTTTGATCTTCTGCCTGCTTCAGCTGAATCTGTTGTTCATGGTCAGCGATGATAGCATTGATCTTACGCTTTTTCTCCAGCACAACATTCATGTCATTGCGGGGAATCGTACGGGTCTGTTCCAGACTGACCGGAGAAAGACCACCCAGACGGGTATTCGTCTCAAACGTAGAGAACGGTTCTGCAGGTTCCGGCTGATTCATTTGTTGAACACCCAGAATCACCGCCACAGCTACGGAAGCAGCAACGGCGAATTGTCCACCTTGTTTGGCGAATGGCACCACACTACCGACCAGCGGCAATGACTTCCAGCCTGAACGCTTCGGCGCCATCACTGTAGGTTCACTTTCTAAGGCAGCGGCTACCGCAGCAGTAATGTCTAACTGAGGTGCGACCGTGGCTTCTTTACGTAAACCACTACGAATAACATGATATCGCTTCCACTTTGTTTTTAGCTCTTCATCATTAAGGATTGCATCCATGATGTCAGCGCTGTTTGTCTCGCCATCCATAAAGGCTGACAATTTTTCTTGCTGTTGCGTCATATTATAAAATCCTGATCGAAATGATCGTTTACCACCTTAACACAGCTAGTTAGTTCGTTTCATCCCGTGAAAGTTCAATTTCATCGTGAAAAAAAATCAATTTTCTAACAATGGCTGTATGACCTTGTCGATTGCCTCACGTGCCCGAAAGATCCGGGAGCGGACTGTACCGACAGGACACCCCATTACGCTGGCGATTTCCTCATAACTTAAGCCTTCAATTTCCCGCAGGGTAATTGCCATACGTAAATCGTCGGGTAACTTCTCCACAACACGGAATAATGTGGCTTCGAGCTCATCAGACAGCAAACTGCGTTCCGGCGTGGATTGCTCTTTCAGCGCATCACTGCCTTCATAGTAGTCTGCATCTTCAGCGTCGACATCATTTGCAGGCGGCTTTCGCCCCTGTGCCACAAGATAATTCTTAGCGCTGTTAACGGCAATGCGGTACAACCAGGTGTAAAACGCACTGTCGCCGCGAAAATTTGGTAACGCGCGGTAAGCCTTGATAAACGCATCCTGAGTGACATCTGCAACGTCACCGGAGTTTTTGACATATCGAGACACCAAATGCATCACTTTATGCTGATAACGGGTTACCAGTAAGTTAAATGCATTTTTATCACCGCTTTGTACCTTTTCAACAATCTGTTGATCGGTTATCTGCTC
>NZ_CFHOXV010000012.1:48990-95073 GCF_984505615.1 Alteromonas sp.
GAGCTATTTCTCCTTAACATCTACCACATAAACAGCTCATGCAAGCATCAGGTAGACTGCATTATTCCCAATAAGTTCGCAAAAAAATGCGGACAATCTTTAAATTATCAATAAATAATATAAGAAAAATCCTGCAGACGCGCGCTCTATGCTTTGCGTTTTGCTGTGCTTCCTTTAGACTTGCCGGACCTTAGCCTACAAGTAAACCGCTAAAATACCATGAAATCAGTGGCTTCTTCACTAACATCAGCGGATCCGAAAGGAATTGAGCACCAATGTGATGTTTTAGTCATCGGCAGTGGTGCTGCCGGATTAAGTCTGGCGCTCAAACTGGCAAATCATTGTAACGTGATTGTGCTGAGCAAAAGCGACCGCAATGAAGGATCGACCCGATACGCCCAGGGCGGTATTGCCGCCGTTTTCGACGAACACGACTCTGTTGAGGCACATGTTGCTGACACACTAAATGCCGGTGCCGGATTGTGTGAAGAAGACGCGGTACGCTTCACAGCCCAAAATGCCAAAGATGCACTGAACTGGCTGATTAATCACGGCGTACCTTTTGATACTGAAACGAATGAGCAGGGTGAGGAGCGTTTTCACCTGACCCGTGAAGGTGGCCACAGTCACCGCCGTATTTTACATGCTGCCGATGCAACCGGTGAAGCGCTGCAAATTACTCTGAATGATGCCGTGTCATCCCACCCCAATATCCGCTTCCTGGAACGGTACAACGCCATCGACTTAATTAAGTCCCGCAGTAATAACCTGCACTGTACCGGTGTGTATGCGTGGAATCTGGAACAGGCCCATGTTGAAGTTATCCGCAGCCGTTTCATTGTGCTGGCCACGGGCGGCGCGAGCAAAGTGTATCAGTACACATCTAATCCGGATGTGTCCAGCGGTGACGGTATTGCCATGGCCTGGCGTGCTGGTTGCCGTGTGGCGAATATGGAATTCAATCAGTTCCATCCCACCTGTTTGTATCATCCTCAGGCAAGAAACTTCCTGATTACCGAAGCACTGCGGGGTGAAGGTGCACAGCTGTGCCATGCTGATGGGACATGCTTTATGACACGCTTCGATGAACGGGGCGATTTAGCGCCCAGGGATATTGTTGCCCGTGCCATCGACTACGAAATGAAACGTCTGGGTGCTGACTGTATGTATCTGGATATCAGTCATAAGCCGGCTGACTTCATTGAAAAGCATTTCCCGAACATTTACCGCAAGTGTCTGTCTGTGGGCATCGATATCACTAAGGAGCCTATTCCCGTGGTGCCTGCCGCGCACTATAGCTGCGGTGGTGTGATGACTGACTTTAATGCCAAAACTGACCTCGATAACGTTTATGCCATAGGTGAAGTAGCTTATACCGGCCTGCATGGTGCGAACCGCATGGCATCAAACTCTCTGCTGGAATGTGTGGTCTACGCCGCAGCTGCCGCGAAAGACATCCTTACTCATTTGCAGGACGACTACACTGAAGAGACGATTGCGCCCTGGGATGAATCACAGGTTACGAATTCAGACGAAGAAGTCATCATTCAGCATAACTGGCATGAACTGCGTTTGTTCATGTGGGATTACGTGGGTATTGTCCGCACCAACAAAAGACTTGAGCGCGCACTGCGACGGATCCAGTTGCTGAGTCAGGAAATTCAGGAATATTACGCACACTTCCGGGTCAGCAATAACCTGCTGGAACTGCGTAATCTGGTGACGGTTGCAGAGCTGATTGTGCGTTGCGCAATGAACCGTAAGGAAAGCCGGGGCCTGCATTACAATGTGGACTATCCGGACCTGCTACCGCAAGCCAGACCCACAGTACTCAAACCATTACCGGCCAAATGTCAGCCTGAACCCGGTACACTGGCCACCAGTACTTACCGGGAAGAAGAGCAGCTTTAACAACCGCCGGTTCAGTTTTTCGCTGAACCGGTTTCGCCGGATTTAACGGCACCTTTTATTAATGGCTCACCATTTGCTGAATTTTCCAGCAGGAAATCTGTTATGCCCTCTCCCCTGCTGATTTTAAGGTCCGCATGGCCGGGCAGAAACAGCGGGCGCTTAAAATCACAATTTATATTGGTGCTGTGATCAGCTTTATCTGTTTCTGCATAACTCACCGCCATGGCCAGCGTCCACATACCATGGGCAATCGCTTTGGGAAAACCAAACAGTTTCGCAGTGAATGCGCTTAAATGAATGGGATTGGCATCTTCCGAAATCCTTGCATAACGCCGCCCGGCATCCGCCGGAGCAGAAAAACTTGCAATGTTTTGCCAGCGTTCAGCAATTTCTGCTTCCTCAGCGCTTTTATGCGCTGGCGCTGAAGGTTTATACGGTGGCGCTGAAGGCTCATGTTGGGAGGCTGAAGGCTCTGCACTGTCGCCCACATGTGGTGCTTTTACCCGCACCAGATAAGTAGCTTCTGCATGGTAACATTCCCTCTCCTGTTGCGTAGCAGTGGTATACATATGAATATCCCAGCCCCGCCGGTGAGGTGTGACCGCAGAAAAACCCGTGCGCAAAGTGACAGGTTTAGACAGCCTGATCCCGCTTTGCTGGCTGATTTGGTTTTTCCTGTGTACCAGGCCCAATAAGGGGAACGGACTTCGCGGGTGAGCCAGACACCGCATCTGCAATGGCAGAGACAGCATCTGCAGATAACAGGGGTGCAGTCTGTCCCCGTGCTGCCAGTGGGTAATATCGCAGTAACGGTGATAATGTGAAGGGTTAATCAGTTGTGTTTTACCCCCATGAACACCCGGCACCGCAGGAGGCTTAAATTGCTTCAGCAATTGTTTGTCAGGGCGGTGCGTCAGCGCCCGGTACAATAAACTCATCATAGTTACTCAATCCCCTTGTGACTGATGCTGAACCAGCCTCACCAGACGACGATAGCAAAGCTTCTTACATTCCCCCGGTAACACCCAGCGATAGCAGGCTGTGCCATCATAATCTGTACCGGCAAGATAAATACCGAAAATCGTCACTTTGCTGCCGGATGATATTGTCAGCGGCCTCACTGTACCGCTGCGGGCAGGCTCATACCACCGGTTTCCGTCAACCGTTATGCTTTCATAACCTTGTCGCATCTTGTGTTGCCCGGCAAGCAGGATGAGCAGAAAGGCCGGCACGACAGAGCACAGGAACACGGAAACAGTGTAATCAGGAAACCACGAAGTGACGCTGGCAGGCAATGACCATATCGCGATGCCTGCAGCCGCAAGAGGGATAGCTACCGCAGCCATCCGGATGGCACGGTAGCGGATAACGAAGCTATACTTTGACACGATCCAGAATGATTTTGACCATTCTTGCCAGCTCAGGGTCTTCACATTTCTGATGGCCCATGAACCAGGCAAACAAATCCGGGTCGTCACAGGTAAGTAAACGTTCAAATAAAACCTGATCGTCGTCGTTTAAGTCGTCGAATGCTTCTTCTACGAATGGCAGAAATAATACATCCAGTTCCAGCATGCCCCGGCGGCATGCCCACTTTAGCCGGTTACGTCTTTTCTCAGTGAACATCAATTAGGACCTCTTCATTGAACGGCAGCACTATACCAGAAGAGTTACGCCGGCTCACCGTACTTTTTGTCAGATTACAAACTTGTGAATTACAATTCGCCCCCCATAGTTAGAGTTCACGTTTAAAAGTTACGGACGGTTTATGTCAACGCCAGATTCACTTAATGAGTTAGTTTCAGACTTTGTTATTCCTCTGACGGGTTCCACAGTCATTGCTGTTGAAGGTGAGCAGCAAAATGATTACCTGCACGGACAACTGACCATCAATGTAAAAAATCTTGCTGACAATACAGCCCGCCATGCTGCGCATTGTGACTTTAAAGGTAAGACATGGTCGCTCAGCACTGTTTGCCGCTGGCAGAACAGTATTCTGATGCTGATGCCATCAGGTTGTGCAGAAGCCTCTCTGGAACAGTTAAAAAAATACGGCGTATTTTCAAAAGTTACCATTGAGAAAAAAGACAGCCAGCTGAAGCAATATGCAGTGAAAGGCAAACAGGCAGAGCAGTGGATAAGCGAATTTTTCGGCTCACTGCCAGAACAGACACTGGCCACTGTTCAGCACTCAGAAGGTGTAGCGATCCGCGCAGATTATCCGCAGGATGTATTTATTTTGGTTCTCAATGAAAATGCTGCCGGCACGCTGGAACAGTGGCAGGCAGAACAGAACATCCAAACTTACAATTATTGCGTTTTTGACGCCTTAATGGTGTCTCAGGGCATTCCTGAAGTCAGCGGTGAAGTGGTTAACGAGTTCGTTCCCCAGATGATGAACGTACAGGCGCTGGACGGTATCGATTTTAATAAAGGCTGTTACATGGGTCAGGAAGTTGTAGCCCGCACCCGTTACCTGGGTAAAAATAAGCGCGCGGGATACGTATTTTGTTTACCCGCGGCAATTGATGTTAAAGTAGGTGATACCGTCGAGAAGGCACTGGATATAGGATGGCGCAGAGGCGGCACTGTTATCCGCTGTGCAACACTGGGCAAAGAGACCTGGTTCATGGCCGTGCTGCCCAACGACACTGAAGCAGACACGCCACACAGACTGGCGGACGCGCCTGACGTTCAGGCATGTTTTTACGCATTGCCATATACTATATAGCAGGCAATGCAAATTCACGTGTTGAGAAAACACACCCCAAAACAGGAAATATTATGACAATCACGTCAGACAGTGTGGTAACACTACACTATACCGTTTCAACAGAAGACGGCACTACACTGGACTCTTCAGAAGGCAAAAACCCGCTGGTTGTGCTGCTTGGCAGACGCTTCCTGATTGAAGGTCTGGAAGATGCTCTGATGGGCAAAAATAAGGGTGATAAATTCGACGTCGCTGTTTCACCTGAAAAAGCTTACGGTGAACGTGCAGACGAACTTGTACAAAGCGTACCTAAGTCAATGTTTGACGGTATGGATGTGCAACCCGGCATGTCTTTCCGTGCTACTTCTGAAGGCGGCGAACAATCCGTGATCGTTATTGAAGTCAGTGAAGAAGAAGTGATTGTGGACGGCAATCACCCGCTGGCAGGTGTGCCTTTGAAATTTGATGTGGAAGTAGTCGATATCCGTGAACCGACTCAGGAAGAGCTGGAACATGGTCATGTGCATGGTGAAGGTGGCTGCGGTCATAACCACTAAGCCATGAACGGAATAAAAGAAGCCGGTGCAGCGTCAGCTCACCGGCTTTTGTGTATCAGATCGCTTCTTCGTTCTGTTCACCGGTACGAATACGGATAGCCGTTTCAACCGTGGTAACAAAGATCTTTCCGTCACCAATTTTGCCAGTTTTTGCTGATGACTCAATGGCTTCAATGGCCTGCTGAACCTGATCGTCTGCAAGTACCAGTTCCACTTTAATCTTTGGCAGAAAATCTACCTGATATTCAGCACCACGATACAGCTCAGTGTGCCCTTTCTGACGTCCAAAGCCTTTTACTTCGGTGACGGTCATGCCGGCAATTCCTACTTCGGCTAGTGCCTCACGAACATCATCCATCTTGAACGGCTTGATAATCGCTTCAATTTTTTTCATAACTTGCTACTCGTTGTTTAGTGAACTGATACGACTAAGTCTATGTCGTTACTGCAATAGTTTACACAAAGATTGCCTGACGTACATAGACAAAGCATCTCTTTGACCTGCAAATTACCACACCGGAACTGCATTTTACTTTGCACAGTAAAGTATAGACATCCAGCCGTTTGCTGTCTTTTATATACGCATTTTCTATGCATTTCGGTTAATCTGACCTTCGGGTAACTGAATAATTGCAACAGGTATGAACGCGCATAAAGGACTGTCTCTGATAGAACTGATGATCACTGTAGCCATCATGGCTCTGCTGATCACTGTCGGCGCACCTGCCATGCAGTCCGTTCTCCAGCAAAACCGGGTGATAGCGGCTGTAAATGATATCAGCGGCGCTGTGCGGATGGCCCGTTTTACTGCCATTGATCAGGAGCAGACTACCCTGCTTTGCCCCACATCTGACTACAAAAATTGTTCAAATGACTGGACTCAGGCAAAAATCGTTTTTATGGATGCCAATCTGAATGGTGCCAGAGACAACGATGAACCGCTTATACTCTCTACTGATCCTCTGGGTACCGGCCTTGGACTGGACGGAGTATCAGGCACCCTGACGTTTGCCGCTGATGGCAGTGTCAGCAATGCTGTCACCATCAAAATTTGCCCGTCGTCAAAGGATGCCAAAGCCGCATCGGCCGTGCTGGTTACTTTATACGGCCGCGTATCTGTTGCCGCAGATGCCAGTGGTAACGGCATTAAAGAAGATCTCAACGGCAGCGATTTGTCCTGCTAATGCCAGCATTTTACGGGCGCATATGTGCCTGCAGCATCCAGCGTCAACGTATCGCAGCCATCGTTTAATGCAGTAACCCTGTCAGCACGAAGCACATACCCGCCAGCAGAAACGTTAATGACCGTGAACGTATATTTCTTAATGACCGGGGCCGATAACGCTACCTGACCGGCATAACCCGCATTCGCCAGACGAAACCGTATTTGCTCGGCCTGCCACCGCAGCAGCTGACTTCTTGCCTGTTGCCGTTCGTGCCGGTTAAGCAAATCAACGAAGCCGGGTACTGACAATGCACTGAGAATACCGGTGACAGCCAGTGCCATCATCAGTGACATCAGCGTTAAACCTTTTTGAGGTAAAAAATCTTTCCTTTGGTACAGCATACAATTCCCTGCTCACAAAATAGACTGACATCACTTTATCAAACCGGCAGAACAGTTCGCTGCCGCCTAAAAGGACAGTTGTTATGCGTCAGGGATTTTCGCTTACAGAACTGCTGGCCGGACTTGCCATAACAGCGATAGTCGCGAGTCTTTCTTTGCCTGCTATTCAACATCAATATCGTCTTGGACAACTGACCAGGTTACTGGATGCAGTACAACTGCAATTCAGACGGGCGCAGGCTGTGGCACTTGCCGGCGGCCAGCACGGTTACATTGCCATCCATGCCGGCACATCCTGGTGTACGGTGGTTACCTCAACGGTGTGTCATTGCAATATTCCTGCGTCCTGCTCAGCTTCAGCACTTTTTGAGCCGGTGAACAGTGGCGGCTACCCGGCCACGTCGCTGGTTAATAATACGTTTAACCCGGCTCATTTCGGCCGGTTCAGCAAGGGCAGCGGTAAAGCTTCCGGTAACGCAGGCTCCCTGACATTCGATGTGTCTGGACTCCGGGGCAAGATGATTGTAAGCAGCCAGGGCCGCATCCGGGTTTGTCTTGAAAATATGGACTACGGAGGATACCGGGCATGTTAAAAATTCAGGCGGGCTTCAGTCTGTCCGGCATGCTCATTTCCATGGCGACCGGCCTGACGCTCATTGCCACCTCAGCATCCCTGATTGCTTCAGTGAAAAACAGTCAGCAACGCCAGACAAGTGCTCTGTTGCTGGAAGATGAAATGGTTCGTGTCACATCGTTACTGCGGCAACAGTTAAGGGAAAGCGGTAAAACGGGAAATTACCTGCAAACGCTAATTCAGTCAGGGAATCCGGATACAACGTTCACCTCAAAGCTGGCAAGCGGCGCTTACGGAAATGAACCGGCCGGCAGTTGTATCATTTATGCATCAGATCTCAATCTGAACGGTGTTATTGACAGTCACCCTGTGAATGAGAGGAGAGGTTTCAGACTCAGAAGCAAGGCCCTGGAAACACGGATTAACGGCCGCACATGTACTCAGTCCGGATGGCAGGATATTACCGATCCAAATTTTGTGACTGTCGATCAGTTTACTGTGAGTCTGGACAGGAAACAGCAAACCACCGATATCACGGTGTCTCTTGCTATGAGCCTCAAAACAGCCGGTGACATTTCCAGACAAAATACATTTATTGTCACGGTATATCATGATTAGACTTGCCCGAAAACACAGGCAGCAATGCTCCGGCAACAAATTAACGCCACGCGGAGCAATATGGACCGGCACAGTGCTGCTGTTATTGCTAATTGTTGTACCGGCAGGTGCCACACTGACTGTTATGCTGTCCGGCTCTGCTACGCAGTTTCTGTTACGAAAAAATGCAGTTGTTACCCGTGCAGATCTTGCCGGTGATGTGATTCAGGCTCAGGCCGAAATAAATTATGCAGCCAGCTGGCCACCTGCCCTGCTTTCCGGCGCGAATATGGTATTAAGTCAGCCGGGCGTTCAGACTGTCCGCCATGCAACAGTTCGCAACATCATCCTGGACGTCAGCCGCGCTGTGGACAATGGTATGCTCAGCTCCCGCGTGGAACTGACAAAGTTTCCTTTTTTGCTCTCCATTCCGGCCGCACCTGTGGTGTACAACGGTTCAACGCCGTTACTGGGCACATTTGCGCTGTATCTCCCACCGGCAGGGTCTCATCCGGATTTTGTTTATTCATTGTGGTCCGCAGCTTCTGTTGATATGTCAGTCAATGGCAGGATGACTTGTGCGGACTCATTTACCGGACAAGACTTATGTCCGGCATCACCGCTGAGTAATACGCCATTTAAAAGTGCTGATATCAAAGATGCAGATAATAAAATCGCCATACCACCGGGAGATTATCTCTTCGGGCTGGATTTGGATAACGCTGACTTAACCACCATTGCTCTTCTGAGCCGTAATATCTACACGGACTGTCAGACTCTGCCTGCTTCAGATGTCATCGTATACGTAAAAGGTGACTGTACGCTTTCAGGTAACAAAATACTGGGCAACACTGCATCCCCTGTATTGCTCATTGTAGAAAATGGTCATATCAAAATGGAAGATGATGCGGTGGTGAACGGCGTTGTTGTCAGTTACAGAAACAACAGCGGTTTTAGCCGGAAAATACAGATTTCAGACAGCGCCATTATTAACGGCAGTTTGCTACTTAATCATCCCGCCACAGCAGACAGTCACCTCCGAGTGGCCTATCACTACACGATTCTGCAAAACCTGCAACACCACCCTTTATTACAACAAACCGGCATAGTGCCCGGGACAGCACATCCATGACGGGACAGTTAACGATGAAAGGATTTATACAGACTGAATTGCTGGTGGCATTTATTCTTTTAACCGGCTCTCTCACTGCCTGCCTGATGACCATGCAATCAAGCATTTCAGCAGCGCTGGCACTTCATGACGCAAATCAGGGATTACTGCTCGCGCAGACACTGGGCAAACAATTGTCAGATACCGGAAGAAACGGTACAGGTGAAATGACTGACTTTTTCACTCAGGGAAATAACCTGTCAGCCAACGTGGTCAGTGGTACGCATACAGTGAACAGCGGACCGGTTGCGCCGGCAATGCAGTTCACAGTCAGCTGGCAAATTCAGCCCCGCTATATCCATTCAGGAAATGTAACCGGCACTGCGGCAACAGCAGATGTTCCCTGGCCGGTGCTGAAATCCGGTACCCTGTCGGTGAATTGGACAAGCCATGACGGCATCCAGGCCAGTAGTCCGGTCACAGTGAGCAGCCCTCACCCGCTCATTTCTGCAGATGTGCGTAAAATCAGCCGGCTGAATGCTTTAACACCATGAGAGGGATCAGCAGGACCAGCAATACTCTGAGCTGTCGATACTGCCGCTATTATTTTCATCCCAAGCTTTGCGCCCGTCGCTGTAATACAAAATGATGCCATCCGATGCCTGACTGGTACCGGACACCGGCGTAGCTTTTATCTCATAGTCAGTTGCAGAGGCAGCCTGAATGGTCAGGGTATAGCGCTTATCTGAGGCACTTTCAGAGGCCGGTGACCAGTTATTAAAGATAGTTGGTGTACCGGTATCACTACCACCTGACGCAGCGCCCTCATAAGTAAAATTCCCGGTATGATGACGCTCCATTGCTGCTGCAAACGCCATCAAATCAGACTGTGCCGTCTTACGGTAGCCTTCCTGAATAACACCCTGGTAAGCGGGATATCCTACCGCCACCAGGATGCCCGCAATAGCCACCGCAATCATCAGTTCAATCAGAGTAAAACCACGCATTTTTTGAATTTTATCCTTTTTCATTATTGCCGCTCTTTCTCTGTGGTCCAGCTGTTTTGCTGTACCCGTTCGAAACGGCCGAAGATATTTTGTGCCAGACAGGCAAAGGCCGATGTGCACTGTTCTTCATTACCATCCTGGTCAACGCTAATCACCGCAGACACACATTCTGTGCCCAGACAAACCACCGGCTCCACGATTTCCTCAATGAGGATTTTCGTTTCAGGCGCAATACCGGTCTGTTTCAGCTCAGCGTAGCGATCCTTTTCATCAATATCTCCGTCATTATTCAGATCATCCACTGCATTACCCGTCAACATATCTACCAGATACGCACGGCTGTTACCGGTAGGTGGCGCACAGTCACTTTCTGAGCTCGCAGCCGGTACATACGTAGTGAAGAAAATTTTGTAATCAATGATCAGAGGTGAAGACAACACTTTTTCCCCTCCGGTAGTCAGCTTTATAAACCAGCCATCTTTGCCTGCAAGCTGGGTTGCCGCCACACTTTGTGTGTTGGCGTCTGAACTGCTCAGTAACGAATTAGTGGCATCGTACAGAGTGGATTCAGTTACGCCTGTGTTGAACACATATTCGCCGTTGCTGTCGTGTTCAAAAACACCTTTGTCTTTAATGAAATAGAAACGGTCATCCACATCTACATCCAGCGGCGATGCGCGCCAGCCAGAGCCGATAGCGACGCCATAGAATAACTCATCGCCCAGCGCGATTTCAGAGACATCTGCACCGTAATAGAAACGGCGGTTATCTGCATTGGTTGCCCCGCCTAAATCAGCGATACGGGCACCTTTAACAAAGTCGCTGCCAGTTTTGCCGTTGTAGATATCCATACGGAACAACTGCCCGCCCATGTCTGACACATACATATGGTCTGCATAACCATCGTTATCACGGTCAATCACTGAAATCCGGCTTGGTATGCTGTACTGCATCTCAGCAATATTGAGGTTGGCATCACTGTTACTGGCGTGCCAGAGTAACGCACCGGTATCTGCATCAAACATGTACACAGCATTACCAATACCATCAGGATCACGGGTCAGCTTAGTATCGTGACCGTCTGCGTAACCACCACCCACAATCATGACATTCTTTTCGGTACTGCCCATTTTCACTTTGGTAATGGTAGGACGGGACCAGGTTTGTCCCATTTTCTCAAGTCCGGTTGTGCCGCCACGGATTGCAAATACCAGTTTGGGAGATGTTTTGCTGGTTACATCGAAAACATAATAATTATTGCCACCACGACGCATGCCAAGATACAGGTAGGTTTTACTGCCGACTGTGCGCAGAACCATATCACCGTCAAGGCCATAGATGTGTGTATACGAAGAGGCATTCTGGTAAAAGTCGTGCAGATTGGCCATCAGCTCTTTCGGAATAATCGCGAAGTTTTCTTTACCGGTGGCCGCATCAAAGGAATGCAGGAAACCCTGATTGGTTGCAACAAAAATGGCTGAATCGTTGGTACCGTAGTTAACTATGACCGGCTGGGAGTGAATAGGATCGCCCATTTGCAGTCGCACATCTGAGGAGTCGCCGTCACCGTCAGAATCTTTAACGTCGACACCCCGGGACCATTTCAGCAACTCACTTCTCAAGGTTACCGGATTAGATGACGTGGTAATGGCCAGATCTGCGGTGGTGATGAGCGCATTGTTCTCATGCACGGCATTCAGACTGGATACAATAGAACCCGGAGTGTCGAAGAAATACACATTACGGTTGATATTCATCTGACTGGCCGTTCCGCCTTCCCTCACATCGTTGCCATCGGCCAGCGTGGACCAGTAGCTGTGAGATGAATCTGAGAAGAATCCTGTTACAGAGTCCACAGCTCCTGCGCCATTTTTATCCAGAATCGTGTCACCGCTAATTTTGTATTTTTTCACGTTACCGGGCCAGATAGTGCCCTCTGATGGCTTAAATAAAGCGAAATACAGCTCGTCTTTGTGGGTCAGACGGTTCATCTGGTTAACGGCCACACCCGGTGACACAAAGGTAGCATTTACGTCTTTTACTGAACGCAGGATAGTCTGGAAAGCCGTAAGCAAATCATCACTGTTATCCACCTGATAGAAACCACCGCCGCTTTGCAGCGCTATCTGGTTAAGGAAATTGTTCGCATTGCTGTTGGCAGCAAAACCGATAGTGTGGGTGATAACACGACGGTCTATCACAGACGTTTCCGTTTTACTGATGTTCTTCACCAGGTCCAGACCGCACTTTTCACCACCGGAACCGGTACAGGACTTGCCCAGCATTGACTGAATTTTACTGACACTGTGGTTGCTGTTCGCTTCACCATCAGACAGCAACACGATGTGGTTATTGGTCTGACATTGCAAATCTGTGACCGGAGAAATATAGGTAGCGCCGGATGGAATGTATTCATTAATACAATCCGCATCACTCAGGTTGTCGTCACTGCAACCGTAAGGACGGACCGGATCTGAGCCGCTGTAAGAATTACGGTGACTGACCCGGGTACTCTTACGCACGTCACCTGACACATTGTTGTTACCCCGGGTCAGGCCATAGTCCACAGACAAGCCGCCATAATAGCGGGTTGCCTCGTACAGGGTATCCACAATGGGGGTGTAACCACTGGCTTTAAGTTCGTCCACTTTGCCGATAAGGTGCTCACGTACGGTGGAAGAAACGCCCGGCGTTGCATTGCCGTTAAACTGAATGTAAAGCTGTGGTGCACGTGACGCACTGCCATTCACCGAATAAGCTCCCCGGTCACCGTAAAAATCACTTAATATCAGCATTAAATCATTACCGGCGCTCCAGCCACCACGATTAACCACTTCCTGAACCACGCTGGAAATATCCGGAGAGACATGCTGCCATTTACGATAAAAGGTTGGCATGTTCCAGGTAATGCCACTGGTCTTCGACTTATTTCTGAGCAGATAGCGGCTATAGTTCTTAAAATCCTCAGCATCATTTTCTGCCGATGCCGAAATTTTCATGGACGCACTGCCGCCGTGATAGTCATAACCGGTAAAGACCAGATAAGCCTTATTGATGGTAGCGTCCTTTGGCACGTTAATATTGGTAAAACGCATGCCGATGTACGCGTTGTAGTTTGAATTCATGGTCAGCTCAGTACCGGTGGACTGATAGCCGTTGTTCTTTTCCTCAGCGTTGTCCCGGGTTGAAGACACCTGAAACAGGCTTTCGCCGGAAATACAGCCTGTGGCAGTGGATTCATCATAGGTGACCACCAGTTGCGGAGAGCCTGTGGTGCCGTAATCTGCCGATCTGGCTTTGCGCTCACTGCTGCTGTCAGTACTGCTACCTTCAAGAATAAGACTCAGGTTCTGACCGCCACACCAGCCCGCCTGATCCACGATCTCCTGTATGACTGGTGAAAAATCCGGTGTTGAAATCACATCATCAGTGACGGGAAACTCATTATCAGTGGTCCAGTCAACCTGACTTGCGGTTGTGGCTCTTGATGATATGTCAGATGATGCTGTGGAAAACGGCTGACTGTCGGCCGCCAGTTCACCGCGAATAGTGATCACAGAAGCCGCTGAGTTTAATTGTGAGGACGTCAGACGCATATAAGCGCCGGTAATCGTGGCGCCCTGAGGAATATTTAAACCGGTAAAACGCAAACCGCTTGTTACTGTTGCCGTACCGTAGGTGAAATAAACCGCATTGGTGTTCACGTACACCGAGCCGTTTATCTCGGAGGCATCGTCAGTACTGCCGCCGGTTGACGTGATCAGCTCAGGATTAATGGCTTCGTCAATTCCCTGTAACGGAAAGAGTACCGGACCGCCATAATCAGAGAAACGCATCAGGCCGGCATTGATATTGGTTGCCTGGTCCAGCGCCGCTTTCAGCGCATTTTGTACTCTGAGCATCCTTGTCTGACTGGTGTTGTCATAAGCCGCCATACTGCCCGATGTATCCATAATGAACAGTACATTTGGCAAATAGGTTTTCGATGAGTCTGCTGTCCCAAGATAAATATCCAGATCGTCACCCCATGCCGCGAAGCCGATGCACGACCACATAAGAAATGAAATAAACCAGCGTGATACTTTTTTCATTTTCATAATTCCTACTGCGAAGCGGGCGCGATAACAGCGGCAGTCACGGTATTTGCCACCACTGTTGAACGCTCGGCTACCTTGCCACACCCTCTGACAACAAACACGTGACAGTTAACGTTACTGCCACCAATCACATTACTTGAGCCTCTGCAGGCCTGCTCACGTACGAAAGCGGTTTTCGACCAGCTTTCAGTACGCATATCATTCTGATAATTACCGCTGCCGTTATGTTCAGAGCCGGTATTCAGTACCGAGGTAGTTACCCGGCGATCAGTCCAGTTCTGATCAGAACAACTCAATGTATCGGTATCAGGATCAAACTGAGTTCCCTGACGGGCTTCTGACAAGGGATCGGTTTTACTGGAATCGGTCAGTAAAATTTCGTCTTCAGCTTCAAAAAATACCCCGGCCAGTGCCGCTTCCGCAGCATCGAAAGCCTGACCGGAACGCTGCATCGACACAGCCATTTTACTCTGCCCAAGACTAGACGACACAGCACTGACACCAAGGATAGTCAGTGATAACAAAATAAGCAGCGCCAGAATAAGTACCATACCCTGCTGAGGCTTTAATCCTTGCATCACAGGCTCCTCACAAAATTCTTCATATTGCGTAACGCCAGTGTTTGCGTGAACACCTGAAAATAGTGCCCGCTGTCAGTAGTTACCGCGCTCTCATTCAGTACGGCAATATTACGGCTGGCGATATTCGACACCTGAGATGCATCACTTTTTAACAACACCCCGATGCGTACCGATACAACCTGCCGGTTAACCGCACGCAATGCTGACAACTGACTGGCGGTGACATACTGAACAGCTTGTCCCTGAGAACCGGTGGCGGTGGCCGTAACGCCGTACTGCACCTGAAAACTCACGACATTATCCATCAGAACCACCGACTTGCTGGTACCTTTTGCCGTTTTTACACCACGCAATGCCCGGCCATCGTATCCTGAACAATAGAGCTTTTCTCCGGACACGTAGTAACGGTTCACCACGTGAAATTCGTCATTGCCTGTGTAGCCATAACGGTTTCCGGTGCAATCCTCCCGCCCCAGAAAATTCACGACCAGTTCATCATCAGCGCCGCTTCCGCCCTGGCTTGAGCCAAGGGATGCGCTGGACAGATAATCCCCCGGCAAGCCGACAGGACGGTTCTGAATAAATGCCGCTTCAACAAGGGGGTCTACCGTGGTATCCACTCTGGCTACTACCTGGTCGTAGCGCCCGGCCTCAATCACTTCGCGGTTCAGCCTTGCCATAACGAAACGTCCTGACTCCTGCACCTGGCTGACCGCCTGATTCAGGGAATTTGTCACTCTGGAACTGACCATTGTCTGGATCACTGCACCGCTGATCACCAGACCCAGCACCAGCGCGATCATCATTTCGATTAAGGTAAAGCCCCGCTGATTCATAGAGTGATGTCCTTAACCACGCAGGCATTACTGTCGCCGGAGTCAGGGTTACACCGGGTATTTAACGTGTACTGTTGCTTGGAGGAAGACGAAACCGGCCAGGTCAGCATAATATGAATGCGGGAGCCTGCTGAGCAGGTGTCAGCATCTCCGCTGTTACTGTCAGTGCAGGACACATCCAGTGTAATGGCTTTATTAGTTTGTACTGCTGCACAGGACAATGACCACGCATCGTACTGCGCTATCTGTGCTTCGCTGCATGTGCCGCTTTCACAGTCAGGAACGGAAGAAGGCAGGCTCAGACAGTGACAGGCATACGTATCACCGGAACCACAGGACAGCGTGGCAAAATTATAATTGTTACTACTGAAATAAGCGTTATTCACTACCATTCCGTCGCCTGCCGTGGCCGGCCGCGTGGCAGCCCGTAACCGCTCTGCTACCTGTTCGGCAACCAGCTCAGACTGTGTGCGGCTTATCGCATCCCTGTTCGCAAAAGACCCCACAAATTGCAGCGATGCAACGCCAAGCAGACCGATAGCAAGCACGAACAACGTTATGAGGACTTCAATGAAGCCCACACCGGTTTGCCGTTTTTGCAACGTATGCTGACGCATAACTAGTCTACCTGTTCAAAAATTAAACTTACCCCGCATTTATCCTACATCAGAGGGGCATTTTAATAAGTATCGGCAGAAATCGTTGGGTATTGAAAAGTATAATTCGCGGAGCAGTAACACTCCGCGATGAAGAGAGGCGTATCGGGGAAGGAATTAACTGACTTGTTTAATACGTAACTCTTTAGGCACGGCAAATTCTACGTTTTCTTCACGTCCGGGACGTTCAGAAGCACTTTGCGCTCCCCATGCCTTAAGCTGATTGACTACCCGCTGCACCAGCACTTCCGGCGCAGAGGCACCGGCGGTAACACCGATGTGTTCAACACCTTCAAGCCACGCTTTCTGAATACAATTTTCATCGGCAATAAGATGCGCCTGCGCACCCATTTTTTCCGCGAGTTCGCGCAGACGGTTGGAGTTCGAACTGTTCGTAGCACCGACAACCAGCAACACTTCGCAATCTGTCGCCAGTTCACGCACGGCATCCTGACGGTTTTGCGTAGCGTAACAAATGTCGTCTTTGCGTGGTCCGCTGATTGCCGGGAATTTGTCTCTGAGTGCATCGATAACATCCGCAGTGTCATCTACCGATAACGTAGTCTGACTGCAGAAATACAAATGCTGCGGATCCTTCACTTCCAGCTTTGCAACATCTTCGCTGGATTCCACCAGATAAATGCCACCTTCCGGATTATTGTACTGCCCCATTGTACCTTCTACTTCAGGGTGTCCGGCGTGACCGATGAGGATACATTCCGTGCCGGTTTTACTGGCGCGTGTCACTTCCATATGCACTTTCGTTACCAGCGGACAGGTTGCATCAAACACTTTCAGTCCGCGGGCTTCTGCTTCTTTTCGTACTGCCTGAGAAACGCCGTGGGCAGAAAAAATAACGATGCTGTCATCCGGCACTTCATCAAGCTCATCGACAAACAGTGCGCCACGCTCTTTTAGTCCGTCCACAACAAATTTATTGTGGACCACTTCATGACGTACATAGATAGGCGGGCTGAACATTTCCAGTGCACGTTCAACAATAGTGATGGCACGGTCTACACCCGCACAGAAGCCTCGGGGGTTGGCAAGATGTATTTGCATAAAACGCTCCGCTAAACCTTACGCTGCAGAATTAATAACGTCGAGTATCTCGACATCGAAAATCACCGTCTGACCTGCCAGCGGATGATTGAAATCTACGGTAACAGAATCACCGGCAAGACTTCTGACAATGCCCGGTACTTCGCTGCCGTCAGGCTGTGAAAACGCCACGATCATACCTTCCTCAAGGTTTAAATCATGGCTGAAACGGGTGCGATCCATATGATGGATGTTATCCGGATTAGGCTGACCGAAAGCGTCTTCAGGGGCCAGCGTAAAGGCCTTTTTATCGCCCTTACTCAACCCCAGCAGGCACGCTTCAAAGTTAGGTGTCAGGCTGCCATCGCCCATCACCAGCTTGGCCGGCTTATTCAGACGGGTACTGTCAGCTGCAGAGCCATCTTCCAGCTTTAAATCGAAGTGCATGATCACTTCAGATTGGGCATTAATCACAAAATCACTCATACTGCGTGCTCCTGTTACGAATTTGAACCGGCGCTGTCAGACGCATTGCTTTCATCTTTACTGGTAAGCATGTCCCACACCAGTAAAGCAGCACCAATAAAAATGGCGCTGTCTGCAAGGTTAAAAGCAGGCCAGTGTGACTGACCAACATAAAAATCTAAAAAGTCGATAACGAAACCGTGAACCAGCCGGTCGTAAACGTTACCTATGGCACCGCCCAAAATAAAGCAAAACGCCACCGGTAACAGCTTCTGTCCTTTTCCGGCCTGTTTCAGCCACCATAGAATAACGGCACTCACCCCTACTGCAATAGCGGTAAAAAACCACCGTTGCCAGCCTGAGGCATCATGCAAAAAGCTGAACGCGGCACCGTAGTTACGTACATAAGTTAAATTGAAAAACGGCAATATCTGAATGGACTCAGATAATGCCATTTTGCCGATAACTTCGTACTTGCTCCATAAGTCCAGTACCACCACAACAGCACTTATCCATAAAAAGCGCAGGCCGGTATCAGTCAACAGTTTAGGCATATTGACGATTTTCCCCTTCACCGTCGACGTTAGTTACACAACGTCCGCATAATTCAGGGTGCGCTTCGTGACTGCCCACGTCATCACGGTGATGCCAGCAGCGAACACATTTTTCACCGCTGCTCTTCGTCACTTCAATGAACAGGCCATCCAGCTCTGTGGCTTTCGCGCTATCTGTTTTTTCGCTTAACGGCAACAGCTCAACACCGGAAGTAATCAGGACGAAACGCAGTTCATCTTCCAGCTTGTCCAGCACAGATTTCAGTGTGTCATCTGCAAACAGTTTAATATTCGCTTCCAGTGAACCGCCTAACTGACCGTCTTTACGCGCCTGCTCCATCGCCTGGTTCGCCGCGTCTTTCACGGTCATCACTTTATGCCAGTAAGCGTCGTCGAAGCCGCCTTCTGTCGCAAAGCCACCGAGACCTTCGTACCAGGCTTCAGTGAAGACAAATTCACTGCGCTCACCGGGTAACGCATCCCAGATTTCCTGAGCAGTGAAACTGGTGACCGGAGCCATCCAGCGAACCAGCGCTTCGATGATGTGGTACAACGCAGTCTGGCACGAACGGCGGGCATTGCTATCCCCTTTCGCCGTGTATTGACGGTCTTTAATGATATCCAGATAAAAACTGCCCAGTTCAATTGAACAGAAGTGAGTCAGTTTTTGTGATACCACCAGCATGTCGTAATTGTTGTACGCTTCAATGATTTCATTTTGCAGCTTTTCAGTGCGGGCAACGATCCAGCGATCCAGAGCAACCATATTATCCGGCGCAACCGCATCTTTAACCGGGTCGAAACCATTCAGGTTTGCCAGCAGAAAACGGGCAGTGTTACGGATCCGGCGGTACGCATCAGCAGCGCGTTTCAGGATTTCATCGCTCACCGCGATTTCGCCGCGATAATCAGTTGACGCTACCCACAAGCGCAGAATGTCTGCACCCAGCTTGTTCGTGACCTGCTGCGGCGCAACCACGTTACCGATGGACTTGGACATCTTGCGGCCCTGCGCGTCCACAGTGAAACCGTGCGTCAACACTTCTTTATAAGGTGCGTGGCCATACATAGCCGTGGAGGTCATTAAAGACGACATGAACCAGCCACGGTGCTGGTCAGAACCTTCCAGATACAAGTCAGCGCTGGCAGGGATGTCGTCACGACGTTCAATAACAAAATAATGCGTTACACCAGAGTCAAACCATACGTCCAGCGTATCAGTTACCTTTTCGTACTGCTCAGCATCAGCACCTAACAGTGCGGCATCGTCCAGATCCCACCAGGCCTGTATCCCTTTTTGCTCAACAGCTTGCGCCACCGTTTCGATGATAGCAGCAGTCTCCGGGTGTAGTTCACCGGAAATACTGTGTACATAAAGTGGGATAGGAACACCCCAGGTGCGCTGACGTGAGATACACCAGTCGGGACGCCCCTCTACCATTTTCTCGATACGGTTCTGGCCCCACTCAGGGATCCACTCTGTCTTCTCAATTTGTTCCAGAGACGCTCTTCTCAGGCCTTTTTTATCCATACTGATAAACCACTGAGGCGTAGCACGGAAAATGATAGGCGTTTTATGGCGCCAGCAATGCGGGTAGCTGTGCTCATAATTGATATTCAGCAGCAGGTTGCCGTTCTCTTCGAGCTTTTCGATGATCGGTTTGTTTGCTTTGAACACGAACTGACCGGCAAACAGCGGCGTTTCGTCATTATAGACACCGTTGTTTGCAACAGGGTTGTATACTTCGATGTCGTATTGCTTACCAACATTGAAGTCGTCCACACCGTGAGCCGGTGCTGTGTGTACAAGGCCGGTACCGGAATCCGTAGTAACGTGGTCACCTAAAATGAACGGTACAGTAATATCCAGGAACGGGTGATTTACGGTCAGCTTTTCAAGTGACTGGCCCGTGCAGGTTGCCACTGTTTTAAAGTTTTCCACGCTGTAACGTGACATACAGCTTTCGACCAGATCTTCCGCCAGGATTATCCAGTCACCGCCGTCCAGTTCGACCAGCGAATAGGTCAATTCAGGATGCAAACTAATCGCACGGTTGGCAGGCAATGTCCATGGCGTGGTGGTCCAGATAACCGCTGACGCATTGTGCGCTTTTAAGTCACCGGCAGACACACCAAATGCAGCAGCAATTGCGTCTGCATCCGCTACCGGGAATTTCACATCGATAGCTGGCGAAACCTTATCTTTATATTCAACTTCTGCTTCTGCCAGCGCTGAACCACAATCTGTACACCAGTGAACCGGCTTGAAACCTTTTTCCAGATGTCCGGAGTCTGCAATTTTGCCCAGCGCGCGGATGATGTCGGCTTCAGACTTAAAATCCATGGTTTTATAGGGATTATCCCACTCACCAAACACACCGAGGCGTTTAAAATCTGCCATCTGGCCATCGATTTGCTTTTGCGCGTAGTCGCGGCACTTCTGACGAAACTCAGCCGCAGAGACTTTTACGCCCGGCTTACCGACTTTCTTTTCAACCATTAATTCGATGGGCAGACCGTGACAATCCCAACCGGGAACATAAGGCGCATCGAAATCAGATAAGGTTTTAGCCTTAACGATAATGTCTTTCAGAATTTTGTTTACAGCGTGACCAATGTGAATATCACCGTTCGCATAAGGAGGGCCATCGTGCAAAATAAATGGCGTCTTACCTGCTTTTGCTGCGCGAATTTGTTTGTACAGGTCTTTTTCCTGCCAATCGTTAAGCATCGCCGGTTCTCTTTGCGCTAAGTTGCCACGCATAGGAAAAGGCGTTTCCGGTAAATTCAATGTCGGTTTGTAATCGCTCATAAACTCGTTATTTCCGTCCACCTGCCGTTGCGAAAAGTCGCAACAATTTGATAATTAAATGCCGGCAATGCCAAACAGCGCTCTTGCTGCCTGCGCATCGCGCTGAATCTGTTGTTTCAATGCGTCAAATGACGCGAATTTTTCCTCATCCCGTAATTTCTTTACCGGATAGACTTTTATCTGCCCGCCGTACAGCGAACCGCTATAGCCAAATATATGCACTTCCAGTTGCGTGCGTTTTCCTGCCACCGTCGGACGGGAACCCACATTGGCTACGCCATAATAGCGGGTGCCATTCACATCCACGGTTACGGCAAATACGCCGTTAATGGCCGGGCGGGAACGTTTCAGTAATACATTGGCAGTCGGGAACCCGATTGTGCGCCCTTTTTTCTCCCCGTGTACCACCCGACCATCTATCACGAATGGCCGTCCCAGCATGTTACCGGCTTTTTCAAATTCACCGGCAGCCAGTACTTCACGCACTGCTGTGGAACTGATGCGGCAATCATCGACCATAAAGCTCTGGGTACTTGCGACTTCAAACCCCATGCTCTGCCCTGCCCGCTGCAACATGGAAAAGTCACCGCGGCGACCACGGCCAAAACGGAAGTCATCGCCTACCACCAGGAATTTCACGCCGAGACGCTCAACCAGCAACTCTTCGATAAAGGTGTCTGCAGACTGACTGGCAAAATACTCGTCAAAGCGGACACACAATAAACGGTCAACATCCTGTGCTTTCAGTAACTGATATTTTTCCCGTAAGGTACTCAGGCGCGCAGGAGCTGTATCGGGACTGAACAGCTCTTCGGGCTGAGGCTCAAAAACCATAACGGTAGAAGGCAAGCCGAGTTCACGGGTTTTTTCATGTACATTTGCCAGTACTGCCTGATGGCCCCGGTGAACACCGTCAAACTTGCCAATAGTCAGCACGCACCCGCTATGATCGGGGCGCAAATTATGAAGACCGCGAATTAATTCCACTTGCTGCCGGGTTCCTGTAAGCCTGAGACTGAATGACAAAGCTCGCGATTATAAACGACCCGCACCGTAATACCAATCGTTGCGCATAGTTTATCCGCCAAATGCCCGAAAGTGTCGTTTGCGGACACCTGAAACAAGCAAAATGAAGAGGAAAACAGCCACAGCGGAGCCAATAGTGAGAGTCACATGATAAATTTGTGCAGTTAAATCCAGCGCATAAAATGCGTCCCCCTGATCAAAATACACAATGACACCCGCCATCAGAATGCTGGCAATCACCACCTTAAAAAGGAAAAAAAGCGTTTCTCTGCTGGCCCTGTACACACCGTTTTTATGCAGTGTTGTGTAAAGCAGACCGGCATTCAGTGTGGCTGACAAAGAGGTCGCAATAGCGAGGCCAATATAGCCGTAAGGAATAGCGAAAATCAGGTTAAACACCATATTGGCAATCATGCACCAGATCCCGAATTTTACTGGTGTTTTGGTATCCTGCCGTGAAAAGAACCCGGGCGCGAGCACTTTTACCCACATAAAACTGACCAGTCCGAAGGCATAGGCCACCAGCGAATAGGATGCCATACGGGCGGTTTCAGCAGTGAAGGCACCACGCTGGAAAATAACTGTCATAATCGGCTCAGCCATAAATGCCAGACCCACAGCAGCAGGAATACCCAGTAAAGACACCATCCGTACGCCCCAGTCCATGTTACCACTGAATGCTTTGGGGTCGTTCGCCACATGATTGCGCGACAAAGTCGGCAGAATGACCGTTGCGATGGCAATACCGAACAAACCGAGT
Organism: Alteromonas sp.; assembly: GCF_984505615.1. NCBI lineage: Bacteria > Pseudomonadati > Pseudomonadota > Gammaproteobacteria > Alteromonadales > Alteromonadaceae > Alteromonas > Alteromonas sp. Next base: position 71,856 of record NZ_CFHOXV010000012.1, read on the forward strand.
GGAAACTCCAGCAACCGGTCTGAATAATAAAGCCAACTGATTGAGCCGGTAACAAGAAAACTGGCAATGAGAGTGTCGAACAGCAGATTGATCTGCCCTACCGACACACCAAACAGTGCGGGGATCATTAATGTGCGTACTTTCACCACACCGGGATCATGCCAGCCCCATTTTGGCTTTACCAGTAATCCGGCCCGGTACAGAAACGGCAGTTGGAATAGAAGCTGAACGATACCGCCAATAAAGACGCCCCATGCCAGCGCAAAAGCCGGCTGGGATAAAGCCGGTGCCACGAACCAGGCGCATAATATGATACAGATGTTCAGTAATACCGGCGTAAAGGCAGCCACGGCAAAGCGGTTTAACGTATTTAAAATCGCCCCGGCCAATCCGGTTAATGTGATAAAGGCAAGATAAGGAAAGGTGATTTTAAGCATGACAGAAGCGAGCTCAAATTTTTCACCGGCTTCCTCTCCCTGCCACCAGGCAATAAACCAGCCTGTACCAAAAATGGCTGTGAGTACCGGGGAAGCAAGAACACCCAATATGGCGACCACAAAAACAATCGCACCCAACGTACCGGAGACCCTCGCAATAAAAGCCCGCAGTTCTGCCTTGTCGTCCTGATGGTGCACTTCGGTCAGCACAGGAATAAATGCCTGGGCAAACGCCCCTTCAGCAAACAGGCGTCGCAGGAAGTTGGGAATTTTGTTTGCGAAGAAGAATACGTCAGCTGCCGCGCCATCTCCCATGAGTTTCGCTACAACAACATCCCTGACCAACCCAAGTATGCGGGAGATAAATGTCATCACGCTGACAATGATCCCCGACTTCAATAACTTTCCTGACACACGCGCCCTGCTAACTGAAAAATTCAGACCGCCACTATAGCGGAAGCGGGGGTTTGACGAAATCTCCGCAGAGAAAAATTCTGTACCGTAACAGTGTGTTGAATTAAAGATGAAAAAAACATGACAGACAGATGAATTCCCCATTTTGCCCTGCTATAATCCGCGCATCTCACGGGGGATGCCTTTATTGCGCAATCTCAAAACTATTTTTCCTGAGGTGTCGGGCAAAATAGTTTGACATTTGGTCGCCGGATGAGCATAATCCGCACCCTATTTTTTAGACATGTATTTATTTTGGGAGTTACACCTTGGCTAACATTAAGTCTGCTAAGAAACGTGCAATTCAAGCCGAAAAGCGTCGTCAGCATAATGCCAGCCGTCGCTCCATGACTCGTACAAGCATCAAGAAAGTAGTTGCCGCTATCGCTGCAGGTGATAAAGAAGGTGCACAAGCTGCACTGGCCGCTGCTACTCCGGTACTTGACAGAATGGCAACCAAAGGTTTGATTCACAAGAACAAAGCTGCTCGTCATAAGAGCCGTCTGTCTGCGCAAATTAAAGCGCTGTAAGACAATCTGACGAGAAGTAAAAAGCGCCTTAAGGCGCTTTTTTAATGTCTGCAATTTTTCCCGGCTATGTTTTATCACTGACTACCTTCCCTGAGTATCAGTCTTCCCCTCCCTCATTAGTTTCAACAGGTTTGCTCTGCGGGTTTTATACGTAAATACAAATGCTTTTCCGGCTTAACCACCGCAGCCATGATATTGTTGCTAAATAAATTGGTATATTTCAGGGAGGATGAATGTACAAATCAGCTTTGCTGTTAGTGTTATTCGTATTTTGGAAGACAGCCGGAGCTTCTAATGAAAGCAGTCCGGCCAATAAGATATCTCTTCACTCAACGATTTTACAGGAAATCCGGAACGTCTATATTTACCTGCCTCCCGACTACGAAGGCTCTGACTCACTTTTTCCTGTTATTTATGTAACCGACGGAGATATTCACCGCTTAAGAGCCATTGCAGGTGTAGTGGAAGGGTTGAGTACCGCCACGCTGGAAAACCAGATGAGGCAGGCTGTTATTGTTGCGATCCCGAATACCAACAGAAGCCGTGACCTGACTCCGTCAGTTCTGCCAGAATGGACATTTGAGAACAGGAAACTGGATACTTTTGAACAATCCGGTGGTGCCAAACAATTCAGGGATTTTCTTAAAACAGAGCTTGTTCCCTATATTGAAAGGAGATACCGGGTTTCAACTGAGAGAATTCTGGTAGGAGAATCATTCGGCGGACTGTTTGCTGCCGATACTCTGCTGCAACAGCCTGATCTTTTCTCCGGATACCTTATTATCGACCCCACAGCTTTATGGGATGACAATTACCTGAACCGGCAGTATGAATTAAAAAAAGAGACTGTCCTGAATACATCGCCCCGCATCTACTTTGCTTTTGCCAATAACAGTCACCTGGGCAAAATCGGGCTCACAAACAGAAAGTGGGGGGAGCAATTTGCATCAGCACTTAAGGCCGCAAGTAGTAACCCTGCTCTTGTATCACACAGATACTTTGAGGATGAAACCCATGGCACAGTTGCATTTCTGGCCTGGTATCATGGTCTCAGAGCACTATTGCCTGCTGAATAACGACAATCATATCAGAGAGAATCGTTTGTTTTCATCATCCGCTTATAACGTTCATCCTGAAAGTACGGAACAGTCCTGAGGACGCTCCCCACTAATCCATAAACAATTAAAATAACACGGGCAAAATTGATAATGCATTAAGTAATATATGTAATAGCAGCGCTGCAACAAAGCCTTTCCGCTGACGGTACCTGAGATACAGTCGTGTCATCAGGGCAAAGCTCAGAAAGGTTGTCACTCCCCACCCCACATACACGATGCTGTGCAGGCCGCCGGCAATGAAACCACAAAGAATAATAACCGGGCCATCAGTCGTTATTTTCTTCCTCAACTGATGAATAAGCCCTGTAAGGACACAGTTCTCTAAAAAGGGGCCTGCGAAAACGATGAAGATGATCCCCTGCAAACTTACTGACGGAAAGCCCTCTTCACCTTCCGCGGGAAAAGGGATCCCCGCAAAAGATGCAAAGTACACGATAAAAAAGTCCAGAGAACGCACCAAACATAGCTGAGTAAAAGATCAGCCAGCAATTGGATTTGTGAATACATTAAGTCTTTACCGGGCCAATATGGGCGGTGCACATATTTCAGCTCAAAGCCTATCTTCTGTGCCCTTCCCGTGCCACTGCGCTGAGGTACAGTTAATAATGCAAAGTTGACGGGAGGTAATTCCCACCGCTGCGAAAAAACTACACAAAAGTGTGTTGCCTGGTAGCAACGCAAACGTCACTTTCATCTGTTAGTGTCAGATACAGTGCTGAACCTTACCGCACGATCACGTGCATTTCGGCGACTTTTTGGCGAACTTTCGCTGGTGATAACAGCAGTAAGCTGAGCTGGTAAAATTTTTGCTAAGGTTGTTAGTGTTAAGAACTTAATGCTGAGTGTCGCAGGCGGGAGTTCCTGCTGAGAACCAGGTGCAGTTAACGCATTTGTACAATCAAAAGTGAGATTACAATGATGAAAATCCAGGTACATGATAACAAAGGAATTGAGACCCACGAATTGTCTGCAGACGAACTCACACCACAGGTAGAGCGGAAGCTGAAAGCGCTCTATGCATTCGGTGGGTACTGCAAAGTGGGCAACACACGATATCAGAGTGCAGAAGTGCTGCTGGCAGATATTGCCCCCCGTATGGCCGGATAAATCGCAAAACTGGCTGCGTCAGCGAATGCGGCCAGTTCTTTCTCCCCGCATATGGCCGTTGTCACGATACTGTCAGACAACCTTCACTAACCTGTAAACCTGCAGTCACCTGACTGTCAATTAAACATCCTAAGATGTCCTTCCAAAGTTACTGCTTTGGGAACGGCTATGAAACGCACTCACTACCGCACACTGTGGTTATCTGACATTCACCTTGGCAATAAAGATTGCAAAGCTGAATACCTTCTCGACTTTCTTAACAATGTCACCGTCGACACCCTTTATCTGGTTGGCGATATCGTTGATATGTGGGAGATGTCGCGGCAATTTCGCTGGCCTGAGGCGCACAACCAGGTGCTTCATACATTTATGAAAATGAGCCGTGAAGGGACCAAAGTGGTGTATCTGCCCGGTAATCATGACGAGCCGTTGCAGTCTTACTCCGGAATGGATTTTGGCGAAATTGAGATCCGCAGAGAATATGTCCATACCACCCTGCAGGGCAAAAAGTACCTTATCCTTCATGGCGATCAGTTCGATGCTGATGTGACCCTGGGAAAATTCCACGCCTGGATTGGTGACAAAGGCTACGACCTGCTTCTGTTCCTCAACCGCTGGTTTAACCGCTTCCGTCAGTGGCGCAACAACCACTACTGGTCTCTGGCAGGCTATATCAAAAAGCATATAAAAGGGGCTAACGAAGCCATCAGCCGTTACCGGGAAGCCTGCTGCGGCAGGGCGAAAAAGATGGGGCTTGATGGTGTGATTTGCGGCCACATCCACCACCCGGAAAGCACCATGGAGAATGGTATCCATTACATCAATGATGGCGACTGGATAGAGAACTGCTCTGCCCTTGGCGAAGATTTACAGGGAAATCTGGGGCTTATCAGCTGGATTGATCATATGCAGGCACAGGCTTCTGTTACCGAGTTCAAGCCACGCTCAAAAGCAACGAAAGCGGCTTAATTAAAAATAATAACTGACCGGCAACGCTGCCAGCAGGTGAAGTACTCTGTCACGGAAATGCCATGAAACTGTGTAAAAAGCGTCACACTCAGTTGATATCGTTCGCTCAAAACAATGGGATAAAATATGTTTACTGTTGATGATGTACTGACCCGGCATTATCCGCAGGTTGCGGATAAACCCTGGCTATTCAAATCGCTGTCTTTTGTACTGCGCCACCTGCTGCATGAGCGGGAAATGACCGAGTTCAGTGAAACCTATCCGCATTACGTGGATATAGACTTTGTTGAACAGGTGCTTGAGTACTTTAATATCAGCTACTCTACCCGCGATGTGGAAAAAGAACGTATTCCCACTGAAGGCAAAGTTGTCATTATCGCCAATCACCCGATTGGTACCCTCGACGGTCTTGCATTAATTAAACTGGTCAGTGAAGTACGCCACGACTTAAAAGTAGTCGCCAATCAGATGCTGATGGCCGTTGAACCTTTGCACAACATGCTGCTGCCGGTTAATAACATGCAGGGCGGCACACCTAAACAGCACCTTGAAGCCATTCATAAGCATTTACACGGTGACGGGGCTGTACTGATTTTTCCGGCCGGAGAGGTTTCCAGACTCCGTCCGCAAGGGGTACGTGATACCCGCTGGCATACAGGCTTCCTTCGTATCGCCAGACAAACAAAATCACCGGTATTACCAGTCTACATCGACGCAAAAAATTCGCCGCTGTTTTACGGCGTGTCTATGATTTACAAGCCTCTGGCAACTGTATTGCTGGTCAAAGAGATGTTTAAGCAGCGCAAAAAGCACTTACCCATGCGCATTGGCGAGGTAGTGCCATACGAAGCTTACAGCCAGCTCACCCTGCCTCTGAAAGAGCAGGTTAAACTTTTCAAACGTCATCTCTACCGCATCGGTGGTAACCGCAAGGGCGTACTGTCCACTCAGGCTCCCATCGCCACGCCGGAAGACCGCAAAGAACTGACCCGTGCAATCAAACAATGTGAGCACCTGGGTCATACCGCTGACGGCAAACATATTTACCTGTATCAGCATCAGGGCTATTCGCCCATCATGCGGGAGATTGGCCGGCTGAGAGAAATCGCTTTTCGCGCGGTGGGGGAAGGTACTAACCGCCGCCGTGATATTGATCAGTATGACTCCCACTACTACCACCTTGTCTTATGGGATGAAAACGATCTTGAGATTGCCGGCGCCTACCGCTTCGGCGACGCATCCGTATTGACCGAAGAAGGCCATCCCACCGGCCTGTATTCAGCTACCCTGTTCAATTATGGCAATGACAACGACGCTCTGTTCAAAGAAGGTCTGGAACTGGGCCGGAGTTTTGTGCAGCCACAGTACTGGGGTAAACGGAGTCTGGATTATTTATGGATTGGTATCGGAGCATTTCTGAGCCGTTATCCGAAATACCGGTTTCTGTTCGGAGCAGTATCAATAAGCAACGCTTATCCGCAACCTGCCAAAGATTTGCTGGTGCAGTTTTACCGTACCCACTTTCCGGCAAAATTCGGTAGTGCTTCATCAAGGCTACCCTATCAGGTATCACCGGAGGTGCAGGACATCTTCCCGGGTGAAGACTACAAAGCCGAATTTACCCAACTGAAACACTTGCTGGCAAATATGGGTGTCAATGTACCGACGTTGTATAAGCAATATTCTGAGATCACTAAAGCCGGCGGCGTTGCGTTTCTTGATTTCAACGTGGATCCGGACTTTAACGACTGTATAGACGGGCTTGTCGTCGTCGATACCGACAGCCTCACTGACAAAAAGCGTAAGCGCTATCTTGAGGATGCTTCACTGGCGAAATCAGCCTGACAAGGTAATACAATAAAACCATGCCCTGCCTGTAAAAGCCTTGTTCATCAGGGCTTTTCATTATCCACTCCCCTTCTGCATTGATGCATGTCACTGGTGTTTTTCCGTTTAATTAAGCGCTGATTAAAAAATAAACTTGCACATATTGATTACATGTGTAATCTTAAATTAAGACTACAAGCGTAATCCATAAGAGGCATAATAATGTCAGAAGATAAAAACCAGAAGCCCGATATTTCAAACGCTGAATTTGACGTGCTGGATGCATTATGGGATGGCTACCCGGCGACATCAGCAGACATTATTGCGCGTTTAAATTCCCGTAAAGCATGGCATGAGAAAACCATCAAAACCTTGCTTAGCCGGCTGGTGAAAAAGCAGGTTATCAGCTTTGAGAAATTGCAGCGGCAATATTTGTACACACCGCTCATCGCCCGTGAAGATTACACCAAAAAAGAAACGGCCAATTTTGTCAGCCGGATGTTCAAAGGCAAGATTGCGCCTATGGTTGCCGGCTTTGCCAACCAGAACAGTCTTTCCAGGCAGGATGTGGATGATCTGAAAGCATTGATTGAAAAGTGGGAGAAGAACAATGACTGACTGGTTGCTGCAACAGCAGGTTGTACTGTCTGTTGCGCTTATTTTTCTGATGTTAACCGTGCGCTTTCTTATTCCTGCTTTAGGCGCCGGCCGGGCGTATCAGCTCTGGCTGCTGGTACCCGTGGTGCTCATTGCCCATAACCTGCCTGCTTCAGCAGTGAGCTTACCGGCTGGTCCGGTAAGCCGCTATGTCACCGGAACCGGCTCTTTAATCGCCAGCCCTGCTGGCAACACCTTTCTGTTCATATGGGCTGCCGGCGCATTCCTGATTGCTGCCAGTGTTGTTTTTCGCTACGTGGCTCTGGCCAGGCACATCGCAAACAAACACCATACAGCAAGTCTGCATTCAAGACACTATCTGGTCAGTCCCGCCGTTTCAACGCCACTGCTGTTCGGGATACTCCGTCCGCAGATGATCATGCCTGCGTTTTTCCACAGCGCGTTCACGGAAAGACAGCAATCAATGATCATCGAGCACGAACAAACCCATCTGCGCCGGGGCGACCACCTGTGGAATGCTTTAGCGCTGATATTACTGAGCCTGTTCTGGTTCAACCCTCTGGTCTGGGCAGCGCTGTCAGCTTTCCGCACCTGCCAGGAAGTTTCATGCGACGCAGCAGTGCTGAGCCACAAATCTCAGGCAGACAAAATTCATTATGCAAAAGCACTTGTGCAGTGTGCTGAGCATACTACCGGCAATAACACCTTGTACCCCGCTTACGGAGAAAAGAAAACCATGCTTACACGCCTTACACAGATGCAAAAAACCACTACGGGCAATAAAACAATTACTCTGGCCACCTGCCTTGCTATCAGTATTTTTACAGCAAACACTGCGCTGGCGAAGCTCGCCGGAACGCCGGTGAAAGCAGAACAGGTTAATCTTGCGCAGCCAGTTATGCGAATTGACCCTGTTTACCCCGCTGAAGCCGCCGCAAGCAATCAGGAAGGCTCGGTAATTTTGAAATTTGATATTTCTGCCACCGGCACTACAGAGAATATTGAAATTGTGGATGCCTTTCCTGATGGCGTTTTTGACGAGAGTGCCAGAGCTGCCCTGTCTCAGTGGGAATATAAGCCCCGGGTTCAGGGAGGTAAAGCCATGCGCCAGACAGGTATACTGGTTCAACTGGATTTTCGTCTTGATAACACCCGCGCATCAAACGCAGATGAAATGGAGAAAATCAGCGTAACGCGGTAATGTTTTACGAATGGAATGACCGAAGCCGGGGCAAACCGTTGCCCCGGCTTTGTTATATTGACTGGTTATGCTGCTTTGGCCGGTGCAGTTGCAGGCCGCATAAGCAACAAAAGCGGAACCGATGCCAGAGTGATCCACATCATCAGACGAAAATCCTGCAGATATGCCAGCGTGGTTGCCTGAGTAGTTACCAGTGTATTGAGGCTGCTCAACCCTGTACCCGACGTCGCATAAATTCCGTGAGCCACACTTTCCTTAAAGCCGGCACTATCCAGCGACATAAATTCTGCAAATACGGCATGATTCCGCTGTGCAGACTGAGCCAGATAGGTCATCACCACAGAGATGCCGATGCTGCTGCCAATATTACGTAACAAACTGAACAATGCTGTTCCTTCATTACGATACGAGGCTGCCAGAGTGGCGAAACTGGCGGTTGAGAGGGGAACAAAAACAAATCCCAGGCCCAGCCCCTGAATAACACCGGTACGGATAATTTCATGGGCACTGACATCCGCAGTAAACAGTGTCATCGCCCACAATGAGTAACTCATCAGCATGAGTCCGGTAAATATCATCAGCCGCACATCGACTTTACCTGACAGGCGCCCCACCAGAATCATTGAAATCATGGTGCCTATTCCTCTCGGAGCAAGCAGGTAGCCTACGTCCACCACCGGGTAGCCCATGAGGTTTTGCATAAACGGTGGCAACAGCGCCATGGTAGCCAGCAAAATAATACCGACGATAAAGATAAACAGTAGCCCCACCGAGAAGTTTCTGTCGCGGAACATGGCCGGTTCGATAAAAGGTTTGCGGTGAGTGAATATATGCACAATAAAGAGATACATACCCAGCGCTGCCAGCGCCGCTTCGATAACGATTTCTCTGCTGGCAAACCAGTCCTGAGACTCTCCTCTGTCCAGCATCATTTGCAATGCGCCGATGGCCAGCGCCAGCATGGCAAAACCAGTGAGATCAAAACGTCGGTCAGGATCCAGTTCAGTTTCCGGGACAAATCGCATGAGGCCAAACCATGCGAGAATGCCGAATGGCAGGTTAATGTAAAACACCCATCGCCAGTCGTAATATTCTGTCAGTAATCCGCCAAGGGTAGGCCCGAGAATAGGACCGAGCATAACGCCCACGCCCCACATGGCCATCGCCTGTCCGTGTTTTTCTTTCGGCCAGATATCCAGCAGTACAGACTGGGATAACGGCACCAGGCTGGCGCCGAAGATCCCCTGCAGCAACCGGAAGATCACTATCTGATTTAAGTTCTGCGCTGCGCCGCAAAGCATGGATGCCACAGTAAATCCGACGACTGACCACATGAACAAGCGGCGGCGGCCAAATCTGGCACTGAGCAAGCCGGTAAGCGGGATGAAAATCGCTGCAGCAACAATGTAGCTGGTCAACACCCAGCTTATCTGATCCTGCGTGGCACTCATACTTCCCTGCATATGGGGTAAGGCCACATTAGCGATAGTCGTATCCAATGCCTGCATGATAGTCGCCAGCATCACCGATAAGGTGATCATGACGCGGTTAGCAGATGATGATGACGTATCCGGCTGTGCAGACATTTACAGCGTCAGCCCTAATACTGAACGCTGATGCTGCGTGTCGATTTCCGTAATCACACTGAGCCCTGCTCGCAATAACGGCAAATCAGGCTCATCATCAAGCCGGATGCGCACAGGCAAACGCTGGGCGATCTTCACCCAGTTCCCGGTCCCGTTTTGTGCGGGCAGCACTGAAAATTCCGCGCTGGTTGCCGGACTCAAACTCTCTACCACTCCGTGCCACTGGTGATCCGGATACGTATCGACGTTGATGGTCACATGCTGACCGGGCTTCACCCAGGTCAGATCGGTTTCAGTATAATTTGCCTCAATCCACATTTGCCGGTTCATGACCATCGACAAAGCCTGACTGCCGGCAGCAAAATACTGTCCGGTTTTAGGCGGTATACGCACTACCCCGTCCTGCGGTGCCAGTATCTGTGTATGTTTGTAATCAAGCAGTGCTTCCGCCAGCGTCGCTTTTGCCGCCAGATAATCAGGGTGTTGCTCTGCTGGCAGTGTCTCGCTGCCTCCGAGAGACTCTGCGATTTGTTTAAGATCATCTTTTACCGCCAGTACATTAAGTTTGGCAATGGCCACATTTTGATGGGCTGCGTCAAAATCTGCATCCGACACATAGCGCTTTTTCAACAGGTTATCCTGACGAACTTCCTCTTTTTGCGCATAGGCCAGCTTACTTTCTGCCAGTTTCAGTTCCGTTTGCTTCTCAACGTATGAGGCTTTCAGGGCAGACAGTTTTGTTCTGACCTGAGCCATATTCGCAGCGGCCTTCTCCATAGCTACCTGATAAGGTTCAGCATCAATTTCAAAAAGAATATCGCCTTTTTTAACTTGCTGATTTTCACGCACATTGACGTGAATAATATTGCCGCTGACCTGAGGACTGATTTGAATTAGATCGGCTTTAACATAAGCATTATCCGTTTCAACCAGTCGCCCGCCGTGTAACCATGCCGCACCGCCGGCAAGACATGCCAGTACAGGGATTACGACCATAAATAAAAATCTCTTGCTGCGTGAAGACGGCGCAGCTTTGATGGATTCTTCTGACATTTAATTCTCCGTATCAGAAAGACATTGACATAAGACGTTCACGAATGAGCGTCAGCACATCGACGAACTGCTCCCGTTGTTGCTCACTGAGGTCCTGCAGCATTTCCTCGCGCAATGCTTCAATTGTCACTTTGATGGTTTTTAACACGGGTTCTGCATCTGCAGTCAGGTTAATCAGGTGAGCACGGCGGTCTGCCGGGTCCTTATCCCTACGGACCAGCCCCCGTAACTCGAGATTGTCCAGCAGCTTTGCAATAGTCATCGGCTGGATTTCAAGCATCTGCGCAAGTGCTTTTTGCTGTACACCGGGATTCATGGCGATCAGTTTCAATGCTCTCGCCTGTGAAAGGGTGAGATCACTGCCATCTAACCTGTCCTGAAAAGCGCCGCGCATGCGCCTTGTGATATCAGCCAGTAAAAAGCCTTCTACCGGGCCATGCCGGTCATCGTAATAACAGGGGGTGTCACGGGATGTGGAATTTTCCATACCAACCTCAATTAGTAAACAATACTTATTATATGCTTCAATTACTAATCATCAACAGATTGACACGGAGTTACGGATGAATAACGGGAAAAGCAGGATGGATGTCAGGGGAGATAAAATTAACCGGCTATATCAACAATTTCTCTGGTATCCGGGCGGATACGTACGGTTTGACCGGCAATGGCGATTGATACGGTACCGGTCAGCGGATCTCTGCCGACAACTTTACCTGTCCGGTAGACGTCATAACCGAGGATCATGCCGGGTTGCAAATTCTCATCAGCAGCCGGTTCAGCCGGTGTCAGCGCTGATATTTCAGTAACGGGAAAACTGTAATCATCCAGAGTGATGTTTTGTGCTCTGTCAGCGGCCAGTACAGGACCTGCAATCAAGGTAACGACGACTCCCGCACACAACGCTTTAAAACTGAACATTAACTGCCTCCATTGCAACTTATTTTCTGTCTGATTACCGGGTCAGACGTTAAGCCGGTTACTGAACTTGTACTTCTGCTTATAAGAGATGTAAGCAATTGGCAGGCCATTACACATTTGTTAATAAAATCAGTAGTTAATGTATATATAAGAGTAATGACTGGAAAATAGTGACGTTTTTCCGCATCATATTTGCAACACACAAGGAAAAGATTACCCGTGATAAAGATAATTGTACTGATCCCTCTTCTACTCAGCCTACTCTGGTTTGCCTATCTGAAAGCTAACAAATGGACACTCGCCCAGGGTAAACAGGGATTTATTTATATTCTGGTGCTGTCTGCGGTCATCGCGGCGTTTTATACCCTGATGATGTTTTTAACGCACAGGGTCTGATTAGGATGTAGCATCCCGGAAAAGCGGGAATAAGCGGAACATTAAAATTCTGTTCCGCAGGCTGGCAGAGGAGGTTAATCCGTCATGGGGAGAATTTCTGATACGTTCCCCGTGGCATGAGGTTTTGCATTATTCAGCACGTGGCCGTTAATCACCTCTTCGTAAAGCGTGTAATAACGCTGTTCCATCACTTCAGCATTAAACACATCACGGGCATATTCGTGGCAGGCCTGCCGGGAAAAACTGTCTGCCTGAGCAACAGCCTGCTCAAGCTCTTTGTAACTTGACGACAAAAAACCTACATCAGCATTGTTGATAAGTTCAGGCAATGAGCCGTAGGGTGTAGAAAATACCGGTGTTCCCAGGAACAAACTTTCTGTGATCGCCAGCCCGAAAGGCTCATGCCAGCGCACGGGAAAAATAAGTCCTTTTGAGCGCCGGATTAATCTGTGCTTTTCCTCTCCGCCCACCATACCCTTGAAACGGGTGTGAAGATGAAAATCGAAATACGGATTTCTGCCGAAGTTAAACCGGTTTCCCCCCAGCACAGCCAGCTTCTCATTGACGTTGCCGGCAATGCGGACAGCACCGTCCAGGTTTTTCAGTGCAGAGCGGGCCTTGCCGAGAAAATGAAAATAATTATCCGGCTTACCGGTATGAGGCTCTCCATAATCCCGCCAGTCCAGTCCGTTATAAACGTAACAGCTGGCATGGTGATTTGATGCATGTTTCTCCGAAAGGAAAACTGTATTCTGCGGATAAGTTCTGGCTTCCCCTGCGTTACCATGCTCGGTGCACAAGAACGGTTTATCCAGCTCACCTTCGTAAGGCCAGTGAAAATGCACCACATCAGGCCAGTCTGTGATTTGCTCACTGACCGGCTTATCGCGGTCATATTTCAATGTCTGTGAGGCCAGTTCACCGGCATTGCGGGCCAGGAATTTGACCTCGTGACCTTGTCTCATCTGAGCCTGAGCCAGTGACCAGATAACCCTTTCCGTACCGCCGTACTTTTTAGCCGGTAACGGAAGTCGCGTTGCATAGGCGTGAAGAATACGCATTAAAAGTCCTTAAATACCGGTTCTGCCGGTGGCAAAAAAAAGGTGCGCAAAGCGCACCTTCTGTGATTCAGCAAATGTCGTTTAACGGGCCGTACCAAGGGTAACATCAGCCTCATCACGCAGCGCTTTTACAAAAGCTGCATAGGTAGACTGGCTGTTCGCCTGCGCCAGACGCTGACGGATGGCAGAAACTGTTGCATCATCCGCCGCTTCAGGCGCATGTACTGCAGTCAGTTCAATCAGTGCTACGTCGCCGCTGCCTAACAGGGCTACACGGCGGGACTTGCCTTCAGCCGGCGCCAGAGTGAACAGGGTATCAAGCAGATTACGTGGTAATTGCTGATCACCACGATTCACGTTTTCAACGGTTTCCCAGTCCAGTGAACGGGCTGACAGCGAATCAGCAATATCATTACCACTTTCAAGCTGAGCCAGCTGAGCTTCCGCCCAGTCCTGCGCAGCCTGCTGCGCCTTCTCGCTGCGCAGAGACGCAGTGATAGACTCTTTTACTTCATCAAGTGACTTGGTGCGTTGTGCCTCATGTTCGTTAACACGGACTACCATCACGGTGCTGGCATCCAGTTCGATAAGATCACTGTTCACCTGCTCTTCGATCAGTTCCGGCGAAAATACATCGCTGACAACCTGCGGGTTATCAATTTCGGCTGGTACGTTGTTGCGGGTAAACAGCGGGGTAGTCTCAATTGATGCATTGGCAATGGCTGCCACTTCATCCAGAGTGTCCGGAACTTCGAAGGCGACTTCTGCCATACGGGACTGAAGTTCATAGAAACGATCAGTGGCTTTTTCAGTGATGAGGTTGTCACGGATTTCACCGGCAACATCATTGAAAGGATTAATGGTTTCAGGCTTCAGATCAGTCAGTTTGATGATATGGAAGCCAAACTCTGTTTTCACAACATCTGTCACATCACCCACATTCTTAAGTGAGAACACCGCTGAGTCGAAAGCGTCGTCCATCATGCCGGGCGTGATGTAATCAAGATCACCACCATTTTCAGCAGAGAAACTGTCTTCAGAATTTTCTTCTGCCACGGTTGCGAAGTCTGCACCGCCTTTAATTTCTGCCAGCAATGCTTCTGCTTTCGCTTTTGCAGCCGCTTCATCATCGCCGGTTTCAATCAAAATATGCGAGACGCGACGTTGTTCTTCATCACGGTACTGGTCTTTATTTTCTTCATACCACGCAGACACATCATCGTCAGACACTGTCACGTCGCCTTTTAAATCATCGACTGACAATTTGACATAGGCCACGCTGACTTTTTCTTCAGTATCAAACGAAGTGATGTTGGCATCGTAATAACCCTGAATGTCAGCATCAGAAATTTCAACTTCGTCAGCAAAAGGCGCTGCATCCACAACGACATAGCGGGCATCGCGGGTCTGAGCCTGTAAGTCAAATACACGGCGGGCTTCACCGGGCAGTGCGAAGTCAGACACGCCAAGCGCACGCGTCAGCTGTTCACGGGTTAACTGGGTACGCAGGAAGTCGCGGAAATCTGACGGCTGGTAACCGTTCTGACGTAACAGAGCCAGGTAACGGTCGTTGTTAAACTGTCCGCCAAGCTGGAATTCAGGCATGCTGCGAATGGTGTCACGGATTTGATCATCACCCACACGTAAACCTAATTCGCGGGCTTTCTGCTCAACCAGCTTTTCGTCAATCAGGCTGTCCAGTACACCGCGACGGAATTGCTGCATATAACCTTCATCAGCAAACAGCGCTGATACGCTCTCACCGTATTGTGATTCCATACGGCTACGCTGTGACTGATAAGCACGCTCTAACTCATTCAGACCAATTTCTTCGCCATTTACAGTGGCGGCGACAGTTTCACCGGAACTGTTCAGGTAACTTCCTACACCGGCAAAAACAAAGCTCAGCACGACCAGACCAATGATAATCATTGCCCACGGGCCTTGCGAACCTTCTCGGATTCTCTCTAACATGACTTACTTTCAACTCCGTTGCTTACTGCTTCGCTCCGGCTTTGTTTAACACTCACCGGAAAAATATGGCAGATTATATCGATTCCCCGTGCCAAAGGCGATAATCCCGTCAGTCAATTTGAAGGAAATCCGTTGAATTCCAATAGATAGGGTTGGGTGACAGCGGAAAATGCGGGCAGGAGAAATAAAAAAGGCGATGGTACTGACCATCGCCTTTTATCGAATCTTTTTCTGCTTAGTTACAAGCGTCTTTCAGAGCTTTACCAGCTTTGAAAGAAGGAACTTTAGCAGCTGCGATTTGAATAGTCTCACCAGTTTGTGGGTTACGGCCACTACGCGCTGAGCGTTCGCGAACCGCAAACGTACCGAAACCTACCAGTGCAACCTGATCACCTTCTTTAAGCGCTGCGGTAACTGCATCAGTGAATGCATCTAATGCACGGCCTGCAGCAGCTTTAGAGATATCTGCACCAGCAGCGATTTGGTCGATGAGTTGAGACTTGTTCACAATTATGATCCCCTTCGATTGTTATTATACTCTTGTCCGAAAACAGTGATTGTCTTCAGAACGTTATAACAAGCTTGATTTCGACAATCAAGCTAAGTGTTACAATTAATTAACGTTTAATGAATCGCTGCAATCCCTTTAGAGACAAGGCTTCAAGCGAGTACGTAGTAAAGGTAACACAACTTCTGACAGTTGAAAGCCCTAAATTTAAAAAAAAAGGTTAATTTGGAGCTGTAATGGGTATTTTTTGAGCAAACAGTTCAAAAAAAGGCTACATCCCGCGAATTTACTGGTATGCAGCCAATTTCTACCGTTACTTATTAGCGACAACTTTAAAAGACTCAACAGGCTCCTGCAGAGCAATATCGAGAACTTCATCAATCCATTTAACCGGATGAATAGACAAATCCGCTTTCACGTTTTCAGGAATTTCTTCCAAATCACGCTCATTCTCGTGTGGAATGACGACAGTTTTAATACCGCCACGGTGTGCAGCCAGCAGCTTCTCTTTTAAACCGCCGATTGCCAGCACTTCTCCGCGAAGGGTAATTTCTCCGGTCATGGCAACATCACATTTCACCGGATTACCTGTGAGCGTGGACACCAGTGCAGTACACATCGCAATACCGGCGCTCGGACCATCTTTTGGCGTGGCACCTTCGGGCACGTGCACGTGAATATCACGCTTTTCATAGAAGTCTTCGTTGATGCGTAGTTTTTCAGCACGGCTTCTTACTACAGTCATCGCCGCCTGAATGGACTCCTGCATCACGTCTCCCAGAGAACCGGTGGTGGTCATCTTACCTTTGCCGGGTACCGCAGTGGTTTCGATGGTCAGCAAGTCTCCGCCTACCTGTGTCCATGCAAGGCCGGTCACCTGCCCTATCTGGTTTTCTTTATCCGCTTTACCATAATCAAAACGCTGCACGCCCAGATAGTCTTTCAGGTTATCCTGGGTCACAACGACTTTGTCTTTGCTCTTACTTAGCAGAATATCTTTTACTGCTTTACGGCATACTTTAGAAATTTCTCTTTCCAGGCTTCGTACACCCGCTTCGCGGGTATAGTAGCGAATCATGCCGATGATGGCGGATTCTGTGATATCCAGCTCTTTGGCTTTAAGGCCGTTACGTTCCATCTGTTTGGAAATAAGATGACGTGTCGCAATGTTCAGCTTCTCATCTTCGGTGTAACCCGACAGACGAATCACTTCCATCCGGTCGAGCAGTGGCCCGGGAATATTCATGCTGTTTGAGGTCGCCACAAACATCACATCAGACAGGTCGTAGTCGACTTCCAGGTAATGATCGCTGAAGCTGCTGTTTTGTTCAGGGTCTAATACCTCGAGCAGCGCCGATGACGGGTCACCACGCATGTCAGAAGACATTTTGTCGATTTCATCAAGCAGGTAGAGCGGGTTCTTCACCCCTACTTTGGCCATTTTCTGAATCAGTTTGCCCGGTAATGAACCGATGTAAGTACGACGGTGACCACGAATTTCTGCTTCATCCCGCACCCCGCCTAATGCCATACGCACGTACTTACGTCCGGTGGCTTTGGCAATAGACTGACCCAACGAGGTTTTACCCACGCCCGGAGGACCGACTAAGCAAAGGATTGGACCTTTCAGCTTTTTAACCCGTTTCTGTACCGCCAGATATTCAACAATGCGCTCTTTTACTTTCTCCAGACCATAGTGATCTGCATCCAGTACTTTCTCAGCCAGTGACAAATCTTTCTTCACTGCACTGCGCTTATGCCAGGGAACATTGGTCAGCCATTCAATATAACTGCGCACCACGGTGGCTTCTGCCGACATGGGAGACATCATTTTCAGTTTCTGCAACTCAGTCCGTGCCTTATCTTCGGCATCTTTAGGCATCTTCGCTTCTTCAATCTTTTTGCTCAGCGCCTCAAACTCGTCCGGTGCATCATCCAGTTCACCCAGTTCTTTCTGAATGGCTTTCATCTGTTCATTCAGATAATACTCGCGCTGGCTTTTTTCCATCTGCTTTTTCACGCGGGTACGAATTTTCTTTTCGACCTGCAGCAAATCAATTTCGCCTTCCATCAGCGCCATCAGGTACTCAAGACGCTCGTTCACGCCTTTCATTTCCAGTACCTTCTGCTTCTCAGCCAGTTTAAGCGGCATGTGAGCAGCCATGGTATCGGCGAGACGGGCAGCGTCATCAATGCCGTTAAGCGAGGTTAACACTTCCGGCGGGATCTTCTTATTCAGTTTGACGTATCCCTCGAACTGGGATACCGCAGAGCGGATAAGTACTTCCTGCTCATTGTCAGACAGTAACTCATCTTCAACACGGCTTACTTGCGCCACGAAGAATGGCTCAGCCTGCTCGTACTGATGAATTTCACCACGAACATTACCTTCGACCAGTACTTTCACTGTGCCGTCAGGCAGTTTTAATAACTGTAAAATAGTGGCTAATGTGCCAACCTGAAAAATGTCATCAGATTCAGGCTCATCAACACTGGCGTCTTTCTGTGCAACTAAAAAGATTTGTTTATCATTTTCCATCGCTGCTTCAAGACAACGGATGGACTTTTCCCTGCCAACAAATAGCGGTATGACCATATGGGGATAAACGACTACGTCCCGTAAGGCAAGTACGGGGATCTCAATGCGATCTTCACGCTCAACTGTCATACGTGTTCTCTGTATTGTTCATAATGTGAATTGATATGGGGATGCACAGGCAAAGTTCAATCAATCCTGTGTTAAACCTTGTTACTTTTACCATTATCGATTTTTAATGATGGTGCAACCTTTTTGTGTCGGAGAGCAGAGCAAAGTCAAACGACTGTACAAATATACGACGAAGGCAGGTTATTGCTTATTACAAATGATAACTATTCCCAATAAAATAAACCTGTTATGCTCAAGAAATTGGAAAAAATACAGTTAAAATCTTATTCTTCAAAGATATCAAGATTGCAGTGAAACTTGTTATGACATCATCTCCTTCAAATTCCGGATTCACGCTCATTGAGCTGGTTATTGTTATTGTTATTCTCGGCGTACTGGCAGTCACCGCAGCGCCCCGTTTCATCGATCTTCAGGATGACGCTCAGGCCGCCAGTGTTCAGGGTGTGGGAGCGGCCTTTGCTTCTGCCATTAATCTGGCACATTTAAAGTGGCGGGCCGGCGGCCACACAGGGCCGGTGGATAATCTGGATGTGTTCGGCAACGGACAAAACGTCATTGATTTTAATCAGTATGGCTGGCCTGCACAGAGCTATACGCCATATGAAGCCAGCCCGGTAACGGACAACGCCTGGGATTGCACATCGTTATGGAATGCCTTGCTTGCCAGCGGCAGCCCCACGGTTGCAGAAGATACCTCGGCGGACTACCAGGCCACCTATGCAGACGGTACCTGCACCTTTATTTTGCAGGCACAACCGGCGTTTTCCGTCTATTACAGTTCACTGACCGGTGAAGTCACCATCGATGACACCTTGTAACAGCACTGCCCTTTCACGGTAATTGCGGCTAACCGGATGCCCCGGTGCCAGATAACAAAAAAGGTCCCGAAGGACCTTTTTCTTTATCTTACATGACAATCACTCAGAGACCGCTTTCTTCTCTTCGTTTTTGTACATCAGAATAGGTTTAGATTCGCCTTTAATCACAGACTCGTCGATAACCACTTTGCATACGTTTTCCATTGAAGGCAAATCGTACATGGTATCGAGCAACACTGCTTCAACGATAGAACGCAGGCCACGGGCACCGGTTTTACGTTGCATCGCCTTTCTTGCGATGGCGTGCAATGCATCATCACGGAACTCCAGTTCAGTTTCTTCCATGGCAAAGAGCGCACCGTACTGTTTGGTAATGGCGTTCTTCGGCTCACGAAGGATCTGGATCAACGCTTCTTCGTTCAATTCTTCCAGGCTGGTCACTACCGGCAGACGACCAATGAACTCCGGAATTAATCCGTACTTCACTAAATCTTCCGGCTCTACCCGCTTGAACAGATCGCTGAGTTCCTGCTTGCTTTCTTTAGACTTCACCGACGCACCGAAACCGATTCCGGTATCTTTATTTGCACGCTGCTCAATCACTTTATCCAGACCGGCAAACGCACCACCACAGATAAACAGGATTTTAGACGTGTCTACCTGCAGGAATTCCTGCTGAGGATGCTTACGCCCACCTTGAGGCGGAACGGATGCAACCGTGCCTTCAATCAGTTTCAGCAGCGCCTGCTGAACACCTTCACCTGACACATCACGTGTAATAGAAGGGTTATCAGACTTACGGGAAATCTTATCGATTTCATCGATGTAGACAATACCGCGCTGGGCTTTCTCTACATCGTAATCGCACTTCTGCAACAGCTTCTGAATGATGTTTTCAACGTCCTCACCCACGTAACCGGCTTCGGTCAGGGTGGTGGCATCGGCCATGGTAAACGGCACATCCAGTAAACGGGCCAGGGTTTCAGCCAGTAGCGTTTTACCACTACCAGTAGGACCAATCAGCAGGATATTACTCTTACCCAGCTCAACACCCTCGTGCACATCACCATTTCGCAGGCGCTTGTAGTGGTTATACACCGCTACCGACAGCACTTTCTTTGCGTGTTCCTGACCAATGACATAGTCATCAAGGTGTGCATGAATTTCTTGTGGTTTAGGAAGTGCATCCTGCTTTTGCTTTGGTGCAATTTCCTTAATCTCTTCACGAATAATGTCGTTGCATAATTCAACACACTCATCGCAAATAAAAACGGACGGTCCCGCAATCAGCTTTCTGACTTCATGTTGGCTTTTGCCACAAAAGGAACAGTACAAAAGCTTATTATCACCGTCACCGTTCTGCTTGTCACTCATTACTCTTTGCCTCTGCCTTTCCTGAACAAACGAAAATCGTGCGGGTACACGAGTTCAGGATTACTATAACTATACTACTTAGTGGCGGCTGCGTCAGATCGATTTGTTAAAATCTGATCAATCAGGCCATAATCCCTGGCTTCTGCTGCACTCAGGAAGTTATCCCGGTCTGTATCCCTTGCAACTTTTTCGTAATCCTGGCCGGTATGTTCGGCCATCAGACGATTCATTTTCTCTTTAATAGAAAGAATTTCTTTCGCGTGAATTTCAAAATCCGACGCCTGTCCCTGGAATCCGCCCAGCGGCTGGTGAATCATTACCCGTGAGTTAGGTAAACAGAAACGTTTCCCTTTGGTACCGCCTGATAACAGGAAAGCGCCCATGCTGGCCGCCTGACCAATACAAACCGTGCTTACGTCAGGCTTGATGAAATTCATGGTGTCGTAAATTGCCATGCCTGCCGTCACAGAACCACCCGGAGAGTTGATATAAAGATAAATATCTTTTTCCGGATTTTCAGCTTCAAGGAAAAGCATTTGCGCGACGATGAGGTTCGCCATGTGGTCTTCAACCTGACCCACTAAGAAAATCACATTTTCTTTTAGCAGACGGGAATAAATGTCGTAGGAACGTTCACCTTTAGACGTCTGCTCGACGACCATAGGCACCAATGCATCTTGTGGTTCAAATGGGTTTATCATATCTACCTTGATTTCTTAGCGTTAAAAACAAAAATGCCCGGAAGGTTCCGAGCATTTAAGCAGTTGCTGACAGGTTAAGTCAATCAGAGGGTAATAAATTACGCCTGTTTGTTCATAACCTCGTCAAAAGCTTTGGTCACTTCCTGAGTTTTAGCATTTTCTAATACCCAGTCGATGGCCTGCTCTTCCAGTGCAACATTGCGCATCTGGTTCATCAGTTCTTCGTTAGCTTTATAATAGTCTACAACTTCCTGTGGATCTTCATAAGCTGACGCTGATGTTTCAATTAATTGCATTACTTTTTCGTCGTCTGCTTTCAGTTCGTTCTGCTTGATGATTTCACCCAGCAGTAAACCGATGCGTACGCGACGGGTTGCATTGTCAGTGAACAGTTCTGCAGGCAGTTCTGGCATGTTCTGGCCACCAGCTTGCTGGCTGAAACGTTGTTTTGCCTGTTCACGCAGTGCATTTACTTCCTGATCGATCAGTGCTTTTGGCACATCGAATTCATTCTTTTCGATCAGCTTAGAAATAACATCTTCTTTTACGGTTGTTTTCAGCGTTTGAGTCAGTTCGCGTTCCATGTTTTTACGCACTTCCGCTTTCAGCGCATCTACGCCACCTTCTTCAACACCGAACAGCTTAGCAAATTCGTCGTCAACGTCCGGTAATTGCTTACCTTCTACTTTCTTAACGGTAACGTCAAATACTGCAGCTTTACCTTTCAGGTTCTCTGCATGGTAGTCTTCAGGGAAAGTCACTTCTACAGTCACTTCCTCGTCTTTCTTAGCACCTACCAGCGGCTCTTCGAAGCCCGGGATCATGCGACCCTGGCCAAGCTCAAGGGTAAAGTCTTCTGCTTTACCGCCTTCAAATTCTTCACCGTCGATTTTACCAACAAAATCGATAACTACACGGTCGTCTTTCTTCGCTTTACGCTTAACTTCTTTCCACGTAGCGTGTTGCTTTTGCAGTGTCTCCATCATGTTATCGAGGTCAGCGTCGGAAATTTCAACCACTGGCTTCTCAATTTCGATGTCTGCAACGCCCTGAACTTCAACTTCAGGATACACTTCAAATGCCGCAACGAACTCTAAATCCTGGCCATTTTCATCTTTAACCAGTTCAAAAGAAGGCATGCCGGCAGGGTTAATTTTTTCCTGAACGATTGCCTGATAGAAGTTCTGTTGCATTACGTCACCAGCAACTTCCTGACGCACAGCAGCGCCAAAACGTTTCTGGATTACGCTTACTGGTACTTTACCAGGACGGAAACCGTTGATGCGTTGCGTTTTTGATAATTGTTGAAGACGCGCTTTAACCGCAGAATCAACAGAATCTGCTGGAACGGTAATAGTAAGACGGCGTTCTAAACCCTGGGTCGTCTCGACTGAAACTTGCATTATGTTACCTCAACTGTGCGTCTTAAAGTGACGCTTTGTTTGAATCCCCTTCCCGTCCTTGCCATATATCGGCGCGTTACACCGGGTTTAGAGGGAGTGTTATTCAACAGTGTTAAACCATTGTTTAAACACATTGGTTAAAAAAAGACGCGGTAGTATACAAGCAGGTTTTTACAGAGTCGAGAGGGATTAGCAACAAATAACAGGAAAAACCGGAGATAACGGGACATTTATCATCAGGTGATGACAATTCAGGAAATTATTGGGAATAAATAATGGTCGGTGAGACAGGATTTGAACCTGCGACCCCTTGGACCCAAACCAAGTGCGCTACCAAACTGCGCCACTCACCGAACTGAGTATTTCGAAGACGTGAGAAATGCTTCAAAAGACACCGGCTTAACCGGCTAAAGATATGCTGCACTCACATTCCCTGAGGGAAAAGTGGGGTGGACGATGGGACTTGAACCCACGACAACCGGAATCACAATCCGG
>NZ_CFHOXV010000013.1:0-86929 GCF_984505615.1 Alteromonas sp.
CCCGTTATCGACATTTACTGTTGCAATAACGAGGCGGACCATACATTTTTGTGTCTGCAGATTTTTCATACCGGGGTCATTATCTGCTGAGCAGCACCGGTTGCGGACTGAGAACAGTCTCTTAAATACTCCGGCTTGCGGCAGACTGTCGCAAGCCGGCAACAGATTACTGAGGTTGAGGCTGGCTGACGACGACTTTTGTCGCTATTTCACGGATTTCATTTTCCATGCCGCTGATACGGCCTGCCAGACTGTTGTTACGGTTTTCCAGAACTGAAATCTTGTCAGACAGGCTCTTAACCGTTTGCGCCTGTGATGCTTTATCACCGGCCGCCTGTTCAAGCTGAACATTAAGGGCAAGAATTTCATCAGCCAGACCACTTAACTGGTTGTTTAACGAAACCACCTTACTTTGCTGGGCTTTTAAATCTTCAGCGACCGCAGTAACCGACTTCTTCAGTCCGTTTTCTGTGGCGTTAAGTTTATCACCTAAATCCGTGATTTCTTTCTGATTACGGCGCCAGGCTGAGGCCCAGAGCTTATCCATCTGATCCCACAATTCATTGCTTTTGTCCGTCAGCTCACTCACTTTCACCTGCAGCGCAACAGTGGATTCACCCATTTCTTCGCCCGTTGCAGAGAGTTTTCTTTCCAGCTGGGCGATACGTGAATCAGCATCTTCAGCAGCGATTTGTTGTTTCTGCAGTTGATCATACAAGTAATAGCATCCGCCACAGCCGGCCAGAGCCACCACGGCGACAAGGGCAATCCACAATCCGTTACCGCCACCGCCACTTTTTTCAGAAACAGGTGACGCCGGCTTTTTGGTGCCTGACGGTGAACTTGTGTCCGCTTTAATGGTGTGCGCAGCGGTGTACTTTTTTTGCTGGTAGTCGCGGCGATCTTCATCATCCAGTCTGATGGTAGGAAAATCATCGTTTCTTGAATCGTTAGACATACTTACTCTTTTGAAAACTCAACTTCAGGTGATTAATCTTGCTAATAAGGAAGATGGTATCCTTAATCCCATACCAATACCATTCTCCGCGGGAAATAACAATGCACGCAGGGTGCATTGTTATTAAATTCCCACAAGTTACAGCAAAGGGCAGGCCAGTTTGCTGTTTATGGCTGCTAACTAGCCGGTTAACGACTTATTTATCACCAATCCACTGAACACGGTAGAGATCGCGACGTCTGTCCAAATAGTTACGGACGGAGCCTTCATTTTGCAGTTTGGTGAGCTTGTCGAGATCAAGATCTACAATAAGCGTCATCTCGGTGTTCGGTGTCGTCTCAGACACAATGGCATCGTGAGGGAACGAGAAATCAGACGGTGAGAACACGGCAGTTTGTCCGTACTGAATATCTACGTTGTCTACTTTCGGCAGGTTGCCCACGCTGCCGGCGATGGCTACATAACACTCGTTTTCAATGGCACGGGCCTGTGCACAACGACGTACCCGCAGATAGCCGTTCTTGGTATCTGTCCAGAAAGGAACAAACAGGATCTGCATTTCCTGTTCGGACTGGATGCGGGCGAGTTCAGGGAACTCCACGTCATAACAAATCAAAATGCCAATTTTACCAAAGTCTGTGTCAAAGACATTCAGGGCGTTACCGCCTTTCATGATCCAGTCTTTCTTCTCATGGGGGGTAGGGTGAATTTTATACTGACTGTCTATGGTACCGTCGCGGCGGCACATGTAACTGACATTATATAATTCTTCGTCTTCCACAACCGGCATTGAACCGGCAATGATCGTAATGTTGTAACTCACCGCGAGATGAGAAACGGCAGTAAGAATTTCGTCTGTATAGCTAGCCAGATGCCAGATGGCATCAATGGATTCCTGTGATTCACTAAGTCCCATCAACGGTGCATTAAAGAACTCGGGAAACAGCGCAACGTCGCAACCATAGTCTGATAAAGCATCCACAAAATACTCTACCTGTTGCAGTAACTCTTCAACATTCTCAAAGTAACGCATTTGCCACTGAATACAGCCGATGCGGGCATTCGATTTCTTGCCGCCGAATAAACGTGGATTACCCGGTTCATAATAGATATTGTGCCACTGAAGCAGTGTGGCATAACCCCGGGAGGCTTCATCTTCCGGCAAATAGGCCTTCAGAATTTGTTTTACCTCGAAACCGTTGGATAACTGAAAGGTTAAGATAGGGTCATAAATGTCTTTCGACTTCACCGCTTCAATGTATTCATACGGCGTCATTTCGTGACTGTGTTTGCCGTAATTCGGAATGCGGCCGCCAGCCATAATAGACTGCAGATTCAGATTCCGGCATAACTCTTTCCGCGCTTCATATAAGCGCCGGCCAAGTCGCAGTCCGCGGTAATCCGGACATACAATGACTTCTACTCCGTAGAGCACATCACCGTTAGGATCGTGGGTGGTGAGGTATGCGTCACCGGTAATCTCGTCATAGGTATGTTTGTCGTCAAACTGGTCGTAATCCACAATAACTGAAATGGCAAACGCAACCACTTTGCCTTTATCTTCGATACAAATCTGGCCTTCAGGAAAGGTGGTAACCTGGGCTTTGTAATTTTTGAATGGCCAGGCGCCTCCCACGTTGGCGTAAACCTTGTCCATCAGTTCTTTCACATCATCATAGTCATCCAGCGTTAAGTTACGCAGTTCCAAATGATGCTCTGTTTCTTCGTTATGATGAATATCCTGACTCATTAAATTCGCCTTACTCTCTGTTTTTACTACACCGGATGTATACACCATGGCAGAAAGAAAAGATCCTTTCCATCGCCTTGTCACAGTGGTTAAAAATTGATTGCCAAAACCACTTTTCCGTCGTATAAGTCCGCCAGTTTTTTTACTTACTCAAACACAATAATGACTGCACTTCTGGCTGATGACATTCCTGTCGACACGTCGCTTTTTACCCGTATCGCGGATGACATTTATTCGCAGGGTTACAGCGTACAAGAATATGCTTTACCCGAAGCATTGGCGAATGCTTTATTTTTGCAAAACAATGCGATGAGTGAAGCTGAGTTTCAGGCTGCCGGCATAGGCCGCAGTACTGACTTTCAGGAAAACAGTTTTGTACGGCGGGATGAAATTTGCTGGATAGACGGCTCGTCAGCGGCGGGTGCTGACTGGCTGTCGTGGACTGCACAACTTAAACAGTTCCTTAACCGTAATCTGATGCTGGGTCTGTATTCCTTTGAAAGCCATTTTGCCGTGTATCAACCCGGAGCATTTTATAAACGTCATCTCGATGCCTTCAAAGGTCAGGCGAACCGTGTTCTGTCTCTGGTCACTTACCTGAATCCGGACTGGCAGGAGGCTGACGGCGGTCAGTTGGTCATTTATACCAGTGAAGAAGACAAAACCGGTATTCGCGTATTACCTAAATTCGGTACCGTTGTGGTGTTTCTGAGTGAGGAGTTTCCTCATGAAGTATTACCGGCTACCCGCAGCCGGTCGTCTATCGCTGGCTGGTACAGGGTTAACGGCACCATCGGTGACGTCATTGACCCTCCTCAGTAACCAGAAGATTCATCGCTTCTTTGTAATCAAGGTTTATGATGGCAGTGATAATGGCTTCACTGCCGGCCTTACCGTACTTGTCTTCCAGTGTTTTCCGGTAAGGTTCAACGTCGCTCTTGCGCAAATAATGATGGTTTTTAACGGCCAGAATTAATTCATCCAGTCCGGCTTTCGTTTCCCCGGCCTCCGGTTCAATAAAGGGTTTACAGGCTTTCAGCGCCTTACCGGTATTGTTGTATACGATATTAAATTCTTTTCTCAAATCCCGCGTTGACTGCAGTTTACCTGATTTGTGCAAGTGCTCCGCTTCTTTAACCAGGGTTTCCAGCCGGGTGGCCCCGATGGACATGGATAACCCTTTCATCGTGTGCAGGCGCCGGCCAATCTTTTCATCGTCGCCATGCTCACTGAGTTCTTCATCAAATTTGGCAAAATGAAGATGGAAGTTTTCCAGCAAACCCAGATACGTCACTACATCATTTCCCAGTCTGCCTGTGGCGGCGTCAATGTCGAAGCCAATCAGTGTGGTCGCCAGAGCTTTGCGGATAGCTGCATCATCCTGATCCTGTTGATCCCGGGGCAACCTGACGACTGAATCTGCTCTGGCGATTTTTTTGACCAGTACTCTTTCCAGTAGTTTGTATAAGTCTTCTCTGACTACAGGTTTGGCAATATGTCCGTCCATACCGGTCGACACCACTTTTTCTTTATCCGACTCCATCACAGCAGCAGACATGGCATAAATAGGAATGGTTTTACCCACCGGTAAGTCGCGAATTTTGCGGGCAGCGGTAAATCCGTCCATATTCGGCATCTGCAAATCCATCAACACAATATCAAAGGGTTTCTTCTGAAACTTACTGATGGCTTCAACACCATCTTCAGCCACGACTACTTCCAGCCCTACAGCATTTAACAACTCTGTCGCGACAAACTGGTTTGTTGGATGGTCTTCCACAAGCAGTACAGATGCGCCGCTGAACATCAGTGGCGGTTTTTCTTTTATCCTGTCTTTTAATGTGTGATTGCGATTTAAAATAGCGGTAACGGATTCTTCAAGGTCGGACAACACAAAAGGCGTGACCAGCCAGGCCGATGCCGTGCTTAAAATAATATCACTGGCTTTTTCATGAAAATGGCTTTCAGAACTTAAAAAGATAACGCCCTTCCTTATCATATTATCGTGCTGATTGCTGAGCAGCGCCTCCATGACTGTGCCTTTTTCTGTATTATTCAGTGTTGTCATATCAATCATAACTATGTCGAAATCCGTATCCCATTTCTGATGCAGATAATTGTGATTGTTGACAATGCTGACCTCGCAGCCCACAGAGGTAAAGTACTGCTCTATAACAGGAATATGTCGGGATGAATTCCCGATAATCAATGTCCTGGCATTCAGCAATTTTCCTTCCAGCGTGGTGGCATGATGTGCGTCAGCGATAAGAGGCAGGGTGAGAGTAAATGTACTGCCTTCACCCGGCGCACTTCGTACAGTCAATGAGCCGTTTAACAATGTGGCAAGGTGTTTACAAATTGACAGGCCCAGACCGGTGCCGCCAAACCTGCGGCCAATAGAACTGTCAGCCTGAGAGAAAGACCTGAACAGACTTTCAAGCTTCTCCTTATCAATGCCGATGCCGGTGTCAGATACCGCAAACTTCACCATATACGTGCCGGATACGGGGCTGAGTTCAGCGGTTACAGACAGGGTAACTTCCCCTTTTTCAGTAAACTTAATCGCATTACCTAACAGGTTGTTGATGATTTGAGCAATGCGTGTGGCATCACCGATAACAAACCGGGGAACGCTTTTTCCAACGTCTGAATCGATAAACAGGTTCTTTTGTGTCGCCGTGGTAGAGAACAGGTGCAGGCTGTTTGACAACATTTTGTAGAGATCAAAAGGCGTGTTATCGATTTCCAGTTTGCCGGCTTCCAGCTTAGAGTAATCAAGAATATCGTTGAGGATTTGCAGTAAAGAGCGGGATGAAGCCTGCACTTTTTTCAGATATTCCCGCTGCTTATTACCCATTTCCATTTTCAGCACCATGTCTGTTAATGCGATAACAGCATTCATGGGGGTGCGGATTTCATGGCTCATGTTGGCCAGAAATTCACTTTTAGACTGATTGGCATCTTCAGCACGGTCTTTCAGTGATAACAGATTGTCCTGCATCTTTTTCAGTGGTGTGATATCCAGAAAAGACCCCATGATTTTAAGTGGCCGGCCTTTGTCGTTTCTGTCGAAGACCACGTCCTGTGCCATTAACCATAACCAGTTTCCGTTGACGTGTTTCACACGGTACTGGAGGGTGTACACATTACCGTCGGTAGGATCGCTGAGCAGATGATGGAAATGATGTTTTACCTTGCCCAGGTCTTCGGGATGGATCAGCGAACTGATACCTCCATTGAGATTATTGAGCTGTTCAAGAGAATATCCGGTAATTGCAGTATAGCGGTCGTTAACAAACTGATTTTTTCTGTTTTTTACATCGAAAATGTAGACGCCTGCAATGGAAGCGTTAATTGCTCTTCGCGTAATGCTTTCACTTTCAATGAGCTGTCCCTGAAACTGTTTCGCTTCAGTGACATCTTCAAACATCACGACCAGCTTACCCGGGGAAGTATGAAACAAATACAACTGAAGACTCTGTACACCGGGAACAGGGAGGGTAATTTCGGTTTTAATCGTCTTTTCACGGCCTTCTGCGACAGATTGCATTTTTGCTGTCAGCGCAGACTGTGAAATAAATACATCAGACTCGCATGCAGATAGCAGTTCGTCAGCAATAGTATTGGATTTCAGCAAGGAAAACGTGCCTTGCTGATAGTGATAAAAATGGACCCCCATAGGCATATGTTCAATGAGACTGTCGGTGGTAGAACGGCTGGCCGCTAGTGCCTGCTCATTGTGTAACCGTTCGCTGATATCCTGTACAGACACATAAACCGTGTGCGCATCGTGTTGCGCGCGGTTGAGACGGATCTCCAAAGGCACAGGGCTGCCATCTTTTTTATAACCGGTCACTATCCGGTTCATGCTCAGTGCTGCATCAATGGCGCTGCCATCGATAAATTGTTGCATGAGTTGATCATGTTTTTCCGTGAACTCAGTTGCCACCAACAGATTAATATGGCGATTTTCAAGTTCATCCTTTTCATAACCAAAAATAGAGCAGGTCGCTTTGTTAGCAACAGTAATAATACCATCAGAAGCCAGCACCATGATGCCCACATGGGCACTGTCCGTACTTTCACGCAATATTAAATCCTGCTGGTGTTCATTTTCCAGGCGTAAATTTTCCAGTTTTGCATTACTGGCGTCTTCCATCGCTTTTTTTAACTGATTAACGTTTGGTAATTGCAGAGCGGCAGGAATGGAACTATATACTTTATAGGCGGTAATACACGAAACAATGGCGGTGACGAATTTGGCAATACCATGGAGGCCGTAAGCACCATGCCAGATGACGAAAATACTGATGAGATGCGTCACACCACACAAGGCGATGAACAGAGAGAAAAGGATTAAAATACCTTTGAACTTTAGATCGCTTCGTTGCCTGACAAAGTAATAAATGGCGACGGGAATTGAGAAATACGCGACGGCGATGAGAAGGTCAGAAATGACATTCAGCCACAATATTTCCGGATTCCACAGGTAGCAGTGACCGTGCGGCATAAAGTTGGTACGCAATAAATTATCAAGTACGTTGGACATAAAAAGTCGTTTTGTTCGCCATGTATTTCATAATAGAAAGGTTTTTGTATTACTGCGAGTTGTTATTGGTTTAAGAAACAGGATTTCACAAAATGCCCATATCACGTTCCCGCGTGCTTATTGTCGATGATGACATTACGACAATCAGGCTGATCGCCGAAGCACTTGCGACAGATTACGAAGTGATTATTGCAACGGATGCAGAGGACGGCCTGGAACAGGCTATTTCGACTGAGCCTGAGCTTATTCTTCTTGACGTACTGATGCCGGAAATTAACGGTTTTTCTTTGTGTCGTAAATTAAAGTCTGACGAGCGCACCCGCCGTATTCCCGTTGTGTTTGTTACCGGTTTAACCGAAGTCAGTGACCAGGCTAAAGGTTTTGAAATCGGTGCGGTTGACTACATTACCAAGCCTATTGAGGTGCCATTGTTACGGGCGCGGGTAAAAACCCATGTGCGCCTTTACCGGCAAACCATGCAACTGGAGTCGCTGGCCGCCACAGATCCCCTCACCGGGCTTTCTAACCGGCGCAAGTTCGATGAGAGTCTTGCCCATGAAATTGAGCGTTGTCAGCGTAGTCAGAGCGAACTGGCATTGCTGATGATCGATATAGACGATTTCAAAGCCTATAATGATAAATACGGCCACGGTAAAGGTGACGATTGCCTGATCACCGTAGCTAAATTACTTAAAGACAATGCACGCAGGGGAACAGATTTATGCTGTCGTCTGGGCGGGGAAGAATTCGGTATTATACTGGGTGAAACCGACAGAGCCGGCGCAATGACGCTTGCTGAGCATATCATTTCTGTATTCAATGAGTTAAAACTACCTCATGAAACGGCCTCTGCGTTTCCTTTTCTTACTGTGAGTATAGGTGTGTCGGTTATGGATATGCGCAGTGCTCTGAAAAACCGCGTATACGGCCGTGATTTGGTAGACAAAGCGGATGAAGCGTTATACCGGGCTAAATCTCTGGGCCGGAACCGTGCCGAATTTATGCCTCTGGCATTTCCTATGGTAAAAAAAATAGGATAAAACCCGTAGCCGGTCTGCTTCATCATTGCTACTAAAGTCGTAACAGTTTATTGTAACGGTAAATATTGCGAACTTTACACAGATGGCAGGCCGCATTTCATTCCGGTGAAACGGAATTAACATGGTGAGTGTGTGCAGCCACTGAACAGGGAAGAAACGCAAAGGCATTCGGATTAGCAGTAAGATTGGATACACAAATTGGAAAAGTTTCCTCCACTTGTCCCCGCAGAAGAGTTAAAAGTCCTGATTATCGATAATCAGGGTCTGGTTCATGATGTTATCAGCAACGCCTTAAAAGAAGTCGGCATCCGCCGTGTGGACAGTGCATTTAATGCCTTTCACGCTGTTCGCCTCTGTGAGCAGAACACCTATGACTTTGTCATGATCGCTTTTAATGTGAGTGTAGATAAAGACGGCTTTCATTTGTTTGAAGAGCTCAAGCATCACCGCCATATCACAGATAAGACCACGGTTATCTTTCTCAGTGCCGAAACCAGTCAGGCGCTGGTGAACTGCATTGTTGAGTTGCAGCCTGCAGATTTCTGGGTCAAACCGCTGGACCGCAACCGTATTGAACAACGGCTGCGCTATCTGATTAACATCAGAAGTAAGCTGCATAAGCTGCAATGTTGTCTTAATCAGCAGGACTATTCTACCGCTGTTTATTACGCAGAGCGTCAACTGATGGATAAATCCGTCAGCGAATACCATCCCCGCCTTAAGCGTATAATCGGCGAAAGCTACCTTGCATTGCGTGACTACACCACAGCAGAAGTGTATTTCAGGAAACTACTGCAGCAATACGATCATGCCTGGGTGCATATGGGGCTGGCCAGAGCGTTACTTCGTCAGAATAAACTGGAAGAAACTGAAACCCTGGTGGAAGACTTGCTGCAACGTGATGATACCCGCTTCCTCACATACGATTTACTTGCACAGTATTACATTGAAAAGGAAGAATTTGATAAGGCGTATGAGCAGATGCGTGAGGCCAGTAAGCTGGCGCCGCGGAATATCGAACGTAACAAACGCTTATGGGATCTTGCCAGGTTAAACCATGACAAGCCCGGTCAGTTAATGGCTGTGCAAAATATGGCAAAGTACGCCAAAAATTCAATTCACGATTCGCCGGAATTGACCCTGAACGTCATGCGTGCAACGCTGGATATGGCTACCACCGCTTCTGCCGGTGACGCTGAAAAGCTGGTGAGAAAAGTTGAAGCAGAACTGGCGGAACTGAGTAAACAGCAGGGACTGGATAAAGTACTGACCGAGCAATTTTCTGTACTCAATGCCAGAGTATTGTGTTTGCGTAATCAGAAAAAATCCGCCGAAGCGATCATGAAGACCAAAAAGCCGGATACGGACGGTCTGTCCATGGAAGACAACCTGGATAAAATGAAAGCGTTCCATGAACTGGGTATGCGGGAGCATTGCCTGGCGCTACTGGAAAAACTGCATAAGCAAATTGCCGGTGATACCTTTACCAGTCAGGTTGTTGACGAATACCTGAAACAGGAATCTATCGAGCGCAAAGAGATTAATTTTACCACCCGTGAACTGAAAGACATGGCTGCGGTGAATTATAAAGAGAACCGCTTTGTGCCGGCGTACAATAATTTGCGACAGGCACTCACGTTATCTCCCGGCAATAAGCAGATCGCGCTGAGCCTGCTCAAGGTACTGGTGCAACTGAATAAGAAAGAACCTTTGAGCGACGAACAGCTGGAGCAGGCTGTCAAAGCTGCTACTACGTTATCCGGCGTTGGCCCGGGAACTACCCAGGCAGAAAAGCGCAACGAATACGTGCACTTGCTGAATATCGAAGAGCAACTGAGCGGGGTTGATGAACCAGCCTCTTCTTTACTGACCTGACACACCGCCCGATGCCGGCTCCTCCGGCTTAGCGGGCGGCAGCTGCTGCTTAGCTGCCGGCATCCCGGGCCGCTGTGCTGTGTTGCGAAATCTTCATTGTATTGTCACTTGATCCCGGCAACATACTTTGCCAAACTATAAATTGCATTTTCCGCTCAAATTCAAATCTAATAATCAGAAAAACTGATTAGGCCTTTCAATATTACCAATTATCTTTTTGAACCCTGCGCGACTATTCTAATCACAAGTCAACGGGGACGGGTTCAACAAACTATAAAGTTCGAACCATGTTTCTGATTAATTCGTAGATACCGTGTCCATTAGTCAACCGGTTGCCCGGTGCGAACGACACACAACAAACTAACTTAATGGAGATTAACCAATGGCAATTATCAACACTGCTATCAAACCTTTTAAAGCAAATGCATTTAAAGACGGTGAATTTGTTGAAGTAAGTAGTGAAGACATCAAGGGTAAATGGGCGGTATTCGTATTCTATCCTGCAGACTTCACTTTTGTTTGCCCAACTGAACTTGGCGACATTGCTGACAAGTACGAAGAGCTGCAAGCCCGTGGCGTAGAAGTATTCTCAGTATCAACTGATACACACTTCACTCACGCTGCATGGCACGCGTCTTCTGAGACCATCGGCAAAATCAAATTTGCAATGATCGGCGACCCTACCGGTGAGATCACACGCAACTTCGATTGTATGCGTGAAAACATGGGTCTGGCTGACCGTGGTACGTTCGTTGTTGACCCTGACGGTATCGTACAGGCAATGGAAATCACTGCTGAAGGTATTGGCCGTGAAGCAGACGACGTAGTACGTAAAGTTAAAGCAGCACAATACGTTGCTTCTCACCCTGGTGAAGTATGTCCTGCTAAATGGAAAGAAGGTGAAGCGACATTAGCGCCTTCATTAGACCTGGTAGGCAAAATCTAAGGTAACGTTGTTTACCAACTCTTTGTGACGGTGCAGGCAACTGCCTGCACCTCCTTAACACTAAGCAAAAGGCAGAATTACCGTGTTAACTAAAGAAATTTTACAGGCATTGAAAGGCTACACCGCGTCAATGCAGAAAGAAGTAACATTCGTTGTCCAGACTGGCGAGCACAGCAAGCGTGGCGAATTGGTTGAATTTCTGTCTGGCGTAGCAAGTGTAAGCGACAACATTAAGTTGGAAGAGCGTGATACAAATGGCGTTTTACGCAGCGCGATAAGCTTCTTACTTGAAGCTGACGGTGAAGATACCGGTATTCGTTTCTCCGGCATCCCGGGTGGACACGAGTTTAACTCGTTAATCCTGGCAATCTTACACGCGTCAGGCACAGCGCTGAAAGTAGACGACAATCTGCAAAACATCGTTAAAGGTGTCAACGAGCCGCTGCACTTTGAAGTGTTCATCAGCTTAAGTTGCCATAACTGTCCTGATGTTGTGCAGGCGCTGAATCAGTTTGCATTGTTAAACCCTAACATCACATCTGAAATGATTGATGGCGGTGTTTATCCGAAACTGATTGAAGAAAGAGACATTCAGGGTGTACCGAGTGTTTACTTAAACGGCGAATTATTCGCTAACGGCAAGGTAGATGCGTCTACTCTGCTTGATAAACTGTTAGAGCGCGACCCGTCGCTGAAAGAAGCGAACAAGGGCAAGAGCATGCCGCTGCAGGACGTAACCGTGATTGGTGGTGGTCCGGCAGGTGTGAGTGCCGCAATCTACAGTGCACGGAAAGGCTTAAACGTGACCATCGTGGCCGACCGTTTCGGTGGCCAGGTAAAAGATACCATGGGTATCGAAAACTTAATCTCAGTGCCGAAAACCACAGGACCCGAACTGGTGGGCAACCTGATGGAGCACATGAAAGATTATGACATCACGTTGAAAGAGCACGTGAAAGTCGAAAACATTGAACGTGGCGACATTAAAATCGTGGCGTTGTCATCCGGCGAAGAAATTCGTACCCGCTCTATCATTGTGGCCACAGGTGCCCGCTGGAGAGAACTGGGTGTACCGGGTGAGAAAGAAAACGTAGGTAATGGCGTGGCATACTGTCCGCACTGTGATGGTCCTTTCTTTAAAGGAAAAGATGTAGCTGTTATCGGCGGGGGTAACTCAGGCATAGAGGCTGCTCTTGACCTGGCAGGTATCGTGAAGTCTGTCACCGTGTTCGAATTTATGCCAACGCTGAAAGCTGATGATGTTCTGGTTAAGCAGGCAGAAAAGCGTGACAACATTACCATTCTGCGCAATGTAGCGACGAATCAGATTGTGGCAGAAAACGGCAAAGTAACGGCCATTGAGTACACAAATCGCGAAACGCAGGAAGTGACCACGTTACCGCTGGCAGGTGTGTTCGTCCAGATTGGTCTGGTACCGAACAGTCAGTTCATGCAAGGTGTCGTGGATATGACCAAACACGGTGAAATCATCGTTGATAACAAGTGTATTACTTCTGAGAAAGGCATTTTTGCAGCCGGCGACGTCACCACCGTGCCGTACAAGCAGATTGTCATCTCAATGGGTGAGGGGGCAAAAGCATCATTGTCTGCCTTTGAATACCTGTTGACTCACGAAGTCCCTGCAAACGAACAGGCAGGTGCATAACGCATCGCAATAAAGAACTGACCGGCATCCTGTGATGCCGGTTTTTTATGTCCGCCGTACTGCGATAGTTATTCCCGCCACGCCCAGTCTGCATGCTGCAAACCCAGCAGGGTAATAAACTGGGAGTAATCGTTTTTGCCCATCGCCATGGCAACGGTTTTAAATACCGACTTTGCCCGGGAAGCTTTTGCCTGAAGCAGTTCAAGGCGTTTCTCTGAATGGCTGTCGAAGCGGCTGGCGAGGATGTCGTCTATTTTATTCACGGTATGCCAGTACGCCAGAACGTTGCTGATAAGCTTCTGGTAAATGCTCACCAGTCTTTTGTCCTTGAATACGTTTTCCAGTCCGGCACTGCTCACAGCCTGCTGAAAAGAGTGCACCGTTTCATGCTCAATCATGCCTTCCAGCGCTGACAGTTCTCTGAGTAAATCATTCAGGTATTTTTGATGTTCAGCACCGGCGTAAAAACCGCTTTCCTGCATTTCGATATCACTGAGAAGGATATCTATATTCACCAGGTGCCGCTGTGTCGTGGCGATCATTACAACATCAGAATAAAGAAAATAATCAGTGAGCATACACGAATTTCCCGCGTAAAGGGTAGGGGGAACCTGATAAACCCTCACTGATCCATAAACAGATCTGCATATTGATTGACAAAAGCGCTTATTTGATTTAAAAACCGACCAGTTGGTTTGTTTTGGAAGAATGATGACAGAATCAAAAGCGGATACGTCGCGAAAGCGTATTTTGGATGCTGCCACAGAAATTGCTATTGAACAGGGGCCCAAGGTACTTACCCTGGACAACGTGGCAAAGCGGTGCGGAATGAGCAAAGGTGGTGTTATGCATCACTTTAAAAACAAAGATGCATTACTGGCCGGTATGGTGGAAAGCATGATTGGCATGATGAAAACTGAACTGTGTGAAGTTGAGAAAGCCCATGCTGATGCGTTACCGGTGACTAATTTGTTGCGTACCCGTCAACGTGCACACGAAAAACTTGCTGTACATCAGGCCAAAATTTTACTGGTCGCGGCGGTGGAAAATCCGTCGTTATTGTCTCCCATGCTCGAAATGATGCAAAGCAAACGTGAAGAAATTGAACAGCACGACGCGGTGGTTGAAAGCACCCTGTTGTGGCTGGCGGCTGATGGACTAAGCTTTCAGGAGCTGATGGACATCAGTCCGTTCACAGCAGAAGAGCGCATTGCCCTGCGCGGGAAATTAATTAATAGAGCGATTGCCTTAGAGGAAGCACGAAATGAACATCAGGATTAAATTACCGTCAATTATGGCAATCGCAGCAGCATCTGCGGCTTTTCTGCTGGCCGGATGCAGCGGCGAAGCACAGGAACAGAAAGCGCCGCCGCCACCTTTGGTTCAGGTGTATGAAGTCGGCGCAGACGATCAAACAGTTGTCAGACACTTTGTTGCCAGAGTGGATGCTCTGAGTACGGTGGACTTATCTTTTCAGGTAGCCGGACGCATAAACCAGCTGGCAGACCGTCAGGGGGTTGTGGTGCCGGAAGGTGAATTACTGGCCGCACTGGATCCGCAGGATTACGAGCTGGCCCTGAAACAATCTGAAGCCAGTTTCCGCAAGGCAAAGTCTGATTTTGAACGTGGAAAACAGCTGCAGAACGATAATTACATCAGTCAGAGTGAATTCGATGCTCTGGAAACCGCATATGAAAACGCGGAACTGGCTGTTGAGAATGCCGGCATCAATATCGAATATACCGAACTGCACGCGCCTTTCGATGCGCTGATCACTAACCGTCTGGTTGAAAAGTTCTCGTATGTGCAACCGAATCAGTCTGTGCTGCGGGTACAGAACATTAATTATCTGCGGGTTCATGTGAATGTGCCTGAGCAGCTCATGCGCTACGCCGTGGAAGAAAACCCGGTGTACCAGGCGTATCTTGAAGATGAAGACGGTAATCTGATTTCGGGTGATGACGGCAAACCGGTAACCTTAAGTTATCTGGAGCATAAAACTGAAATTAATACTTCAACGCAAACTTATCAGGTGACATTTAAATTGCCCCGCCTTGAGCATCTGGACTTGCTGCCGGGTATGGTGCTGACCGCGCGCATTGTCGTGGCAAACCCCATCGGGCCGGTCGGTCTGTGGGTGCCGGTAAGTGCCGTTGATACGTCGGGTAGTGAAGACTTTGCGGTATGGCGGCTGGAAGGGGATAAAGTGGTTTATCACCCGGTGACAGTAGGTCTTATCCGTGATGATAAAGCGCAGGTAACATCAGGACTGGAGGCCGGTATGCGGCTGGTGGCTGCGGGCACAGACAGCCTGCAGGATGGTATGACAGTACGGGAATTTAACAAGGAGAAGCCTGTACTATGAAAATCGCCACTTATTCAATTAAGAATCCGCTGACAGTATGGCTGCTCATGCTGATCTGCCTGATTGGCGGTGTCACCGGTGTCGTTGCCATTGGCAAGCTGGAAGATCCGGCTTTCGCGGTGAAAACCGCTATTGTGACTACCACGTATCCCGGCGCCACTGCCGAGGAAGTGGAGCTGGAAATTACCGAACCGCTTGAATCTACTATTCAGCAGCTGGCCCAACTGGGTGATATTACCTCCCGATCCTTGCCTGGTCAGTCTCAAATCACGGTGGAAATCCGTGACGACTTCAACAGTGACAATTTGCAACAGGCGTGGGATGAATTGCGCCGCAAGGTGTCTGCGGCAGCTATGAAATTGCCGTC
The DNA here is from genome assembly GCF_984505615.1 of Alteromonas sp. Lineage (NCBI taxonomy): Bacteria > Pseudomonadati > Pseudomonadota > Gammaproteobacteria > Alteromonadales > Alteromonadaceae > Alteromonas > Alteromonas sp. Next base: position 15,517 of record NZ_CFHOXV010000013.1, read on the forward strand.
AGGAGCAAACAGTCCGGTGGTGAATGATGACTTCGGCGACGTATATGGCATGTTTTACGCCGTGGTGGCTGAAGGCTTTTCAGACCGTCAGCGTCAGGAACTGGCTACACGGTTAAGACGTGAAGTCCTCACTGTGCCGGGCGTCACGCAGGCGCAACTTGCCGGCGTGCCGGAAGAAACCATTTATGTGGAAGTGACGCAGGAAAAGCTGGCCAGTCTGGGAATTTCCATGTCCAGTATTGCCAGCGTGTTTCAGACCGAAAGTGATATTGCCAATGCGGGCAGCATGCGTCTGGGCGAGCGCCGGATCAGGCTGGTTCTGCCTGCCGGTGATGATTCCGAAGAAACCATTAAAGGTTTGAAGTTCGGTGTGCCCGGCACCACCGAACAACTGCACATCGGCGACATTGCCCGTGTGTACCGTGTGGAATCTGAATCGCCGTCACAGGTTGTCAGACACAACGGTCACGAAGCGTTTACTCTGGCCATTGCCGGTCGCAGTGACCGGAATATTGTGGATATTGGTCACGCGGTAGAAGCGCACCTCGATGAACTGCGTAGCCACTTACCCCTTGGCGTGGATATTCTGCCAATTTATGAACAGCATATTGTGGTAGATACGGCCATCAGCGACTTTCTGGTGAACCTGGCAGCTTCTGTTGCCATTGTTGTTGCCGTACTTTTGCTGGTCATGGGCTGGCGCGTGGGCGTTGTGGTTGGCGGTACATTGCTGCTTACGGTACTCGGTACCGTGCTTACCATGTGGATATTTGAAATCCAGATGGAGCGGATTTCCCTTGGCGCACTCATTATCGCCATGGGGATGCTGGTGGATAACGCCATTGTTATTGCCGAGTCTATGTTGTTAAGTATGCATAAAGGCCAGGATTCGGTATCCGCTGCCGAAGACGCGGCGCAGCAAACCCAGTACCCGCTGCTGGCCGCCACCGTCATCGGCATTCTTGCCTTTGCCGGTATCGGACTCTCACAGGATACCACCGGCGACTTCATGTTCTCGCTGTTCGCGGTGATCTGTATATCACTGCTGCTCAGCTGGATTCTGGCTGTTACGGTAACACCTCTGCTGGGGCACTACCTGTTTACCCAAAAAGAAGCTGGTGAAGATGCCGGTCACTATGACGGCGGTGGTTACCGCTTTTACAAGGGGTTGCTGGGTGCAGCGCTGCGCTTTCCCCGCATTACCGTACTCGTGCTGGTTGCCACGACGGCGGTAAGCGTAATGGGTTTTGCGCTGGTGAAACAGTCCTTTTTCCCGCCGTCAAATACGCCCATTTTCTATATTAACTATACCTTGCCTCAGGGCAGCGACATCCGTGCTACTGAAGCTGACATTGCTGATATAGAAGCACTGGTGAAAGCCCGTGACGAGGTGGTAAACGTAACCAGTTTCATCGGTATGGGCGCCAGCCGGTTTATGCTGACGTATTCACCGGACCTGCCAAACCCGTCATTTGGTCAGTTAATTGTGCGCACGCATAACCGTGAAGAAATACCGCTGGTGATGAACGAATTGCGGGCGCAAATTCGTGAACGGCACCCTCAGGCTGATGTATTTACCCAGCGTTTATTCTTCGGTCCGGCTACCGGTGCGAAAATAGAGGCGCGCTTTAAAGGTAATGATTCTGCCATGCTGCGGGAACTGGGCGCAAAAGCTGAAGCATTAATGCGTCAGGAGCCTACCATTACCGATGTGCGTCAGGACTGGCGTCAGCGCGAATTCACCATCTATCCGGTAGTGGATGAGCAGAAAGCGAAAATTGCCGGTCTGTCGCGTACTGATATTGCAGACGCAACGGAATTTGCCACGGTAGGTAAAACCGTAGGTATTTATCGTGAAGACGAACGTCAAATCCCGGTGGTGATCCGTCCGCCTGTGTCAGAGCGTCAGAACATGGACTGGCTCAGAGACCGTTTGATATGGAGTGAAGTGCAACAGGACTTTATCCCTATTACACAGGTAATTAAAGAGTTTGACGTGCAGGCACACGACGGCATTATCAAGCGCCGTAACCGCGTGCGCACGCTGACCGTTCAGGCAGAACCTGCCGGCGATTATACCGCGGAGGAAGCCCGCCGGAACGTGGCTGCCGTGATTGAAAACATGCCTCTGCCGGACGGCTACAGTTTTGAGTGGGGCGGTGAGTTTGAAAGCTCCCGCGACGCGCAAAAAGCGCTGGGACAGCAGTTGCCGCTGAGTTTTCTTAGTATGATCCTGATCACCGTATTGCTGTTTAATGCGGTCAGGCAGGCATTGCTCATCTGGTTTATTGTGCCTATGGCGATTTGCGGTGTTACAGCAGGCCTGGTGTTTACCGGCATGCCATTCAGCTTCACGGCATTACTCGGGTTGTTAAGTCTGTCGGGCATGCTGATTAAAAACGCCATCGTACTGGTGGATGAAACCGATCTGCGCCGCAAAGAGGGCGGAGCACTGAGAGACGCGATCGTCGGTGCCAGCCTCAGTCGTGTAAGACCGGTGGTGCTTGCCGTGTTAACCACTGTACTCGGCATGATCCCGCTGCTGTGGGATGCGTTCTTTGCAAGTATGGCTGTGACTATCATGTCCGGTCTGACCTTTGCCACGTTACTCACGCTGGTGGCGGTACCGGTATTGTATTCGCTGTTTTTCAGTGAGAAGGACATGGGTCACTGATTACGACTGATTTGTGTGTGAGTGTCATATCCCTTCGTACCGGCGCATATGTTGCGCCGGTGCTTTTTCTGCTCCGTTAATCACGGCGTATACTGCGCTGCAGTTATCATGATATTAATGATAATGAATATCTTTTACATTTCTTAAGGGTGTTTATACTATTAGCGTTTAAATGATTAAGTGCACAGGACAAGTGCGCAAACCTGCTTTCAGGTCAATCCGGACGTTATGACAAATATCATTCTTTCCTGCGGGATCAGTGCCTTATCACTGGTTCTGCTTTATCTAAGCTGGCAGAAGCAACATCGTGTCTGGCTGTGGTTTTCTCTGCTCGCTTTCGCGGGATCTTTTTTCATGTGGAGCAGGGCAACCGGCTGGGAGACAGGCAGTGTGTTCGCCCTTTGTCTGCCTGCTATCGGAGTATGGCCGTTGATTTTAGCAAACCGGCAAACGCTGCCGTCACCTAAAAATCAGCCGGCACCCAAACCGTTGAGTTTCGTCAGAAGGGAGGTGTTGCAACACGCCGGCCACTATCTGGTGATCCTGATCGTGTTGTTAGTCGTCAGTTTACTGTCCAGTCTCGCTGTCAGTCTGGCGCTGCCCATGAAAGAAACAGGACAATTGGCTACCTGTATTGTGTTGTTGCCGGTTATCTGGGGCCTGCTGGGATATCACTACTTTGCCGTTGCATCAAAACCAAAAGCCCTGGCGCTTTACACAGTACTGGGTGCTCTCAGCGCTGCGTATCTTCTTTTCATTCCGGCATTTCAGGCAGTATCGGTATGAATAAAACAACAAAACAAGCTGCATTAAATGCCCATAGCTGGGTGGGTGTGTTTTTAAGTGTATTGCTGTTTCTGGTGTGCTGGTCCGGTACGCTGGCTGTGTTTCATCAGGAATTTGAACGCTGGGAGCAACCGGGTGTTACGGAACTGGAATCGGTATCAGGAGACGTAATTGATACCGCTATGGCTAATTTCCTTGCTGAACATAAAGAAGAAACTCATCATCTCTTCGTCGTTTTGCCAACCTCGAATATTCCCAGGCTTGTGGTTGAAAACGATCACACCGCCTGGTTTGCCGGTGCATCCGGTGAACTGCTGGAAGAGGAATCTGTGTCCTTCACTAAAATGCTGGTGGATTTGCACCTGTATCTCAATTTGCCGGCAAGCTGGGGCATGATTCTGGTGAGCGCGCTGGGTGCCATTATCGTCACGTTAGTGATAACCGGTATTGTGGCGCATAAACGCATCAAAAAGGATGCCTTCCGTTTACGACAGGGCGGAAACGGTCAGCAGTATCAAATTGATTTACATAACCGTTTCGGTTTGTGGGCATCACCGTTTCATCTGATCATTGGTATCACCGGTGCGTACTTTGGTCTGGCGGGTCTTGTGCTGGTGCTGGTCGCTCAATTGTATTTTGGTGGTGACCGTGATGCGGTGATAGAAAAGATTTTCACACCGGACCCTGAATTATCCCAGCCTGTTTCGACTCCGCAAATCGGTAAAGCCGTAGAACAGATGGCCACCATTGCCCCTGATAATCAGCTGATTTTCCTCACCGTGCATGAGGTGAATACACCGGAGCAGTTCATCGAAATTTATGCCAGAGTGCCGGGTAAAATGATTTACTCAGAGAATTACCGGTTTGACAGTGCGGGGAATTATCTCGGCGCAGCTGGTTATGCAGACGGGCACTGGGGCAAGCAGGTGGTTTACGCCATGTACCGTTTGCACTTCGGTGATTTTGCCGGTATTCCCTCTAAGCTGTTGTATTTTGTCCTTGGCATTATGCTTACCGTGTTATGTATTTCCGGTATGGAAATCTGGTTGGCGAAGAAGGCTAATCCGCCGCTGGCTACACGCTTGTGGCATTGTGTGGTGTGGGGAAGCGTATCAGCCCTGGCGCTTACTGCGCTGATTGATATGTTTGCTGCCATTCCGCTCATCCCTGTTTTCTGGATAGTGATGGCCCTCAACCTCACTCTTACGGTGGCGGTTAAGTCGCTGGATAAATCCGCCTGGCTGGGAATGTCGGCGCTGTCGGTGTTAGTGATGCTGTTCGCTTATGTCATCTGTCACGGCGGGGATGCCATGTCATTGCCGGCATTGCAACTGAACATACCTATGCTTGCTTATGTTGGCTGGGCATTACTCAGGTGTAAACAGTTAAGGGCGGGAACGAACTGAAACAGGAGGCTGATGCCTCCTGTTTTTTTATGTTTTTAGCGGGCTCTTTGCTGGCGCTGACCGGGTTTCCCTTTTGCGCCGTTTTTGCCTTTACCTGAGGTATTTTTTTCGCGGAAGCCTTTTGGCGGTAAACCGGTGTGCTTCGTTAAAGCCCGTTCACCCCGTTTGCCTTTTTGTGCCTTCTGGCGTTTCTCGCCGGCGGTTTCCGGCGGAACCAGATGCTGAGGGCCACGACCAATCAGATCTTCACGTCCCATTTTCTTCAGTGCTTCGCGGATTTGCGCAAAGTTCTTCGGATCATGGTATCGCAGCATCGCCTTGTGCAGACGACGGTGAATTTCACCTTTCGCCGAGGGTACCTGTTCACTGTCTTTATTGACCTTACGCAGCGAATTCACCCCGGTGTGATACATCGTGGTGGCTGTGGCCATAGGTGACGGATAAAAATTCTGTACCTGATCCAGCTTAAAGCGGTTTTCTTTCAGCCAGATTGCCAGGTTCAGCATATCTTCATCCGTTGTGCCCGGGTGAGAGGCGATAAAATAAGGGATCAGATATTGTTTCTTACCGGCTTCGGCAGAATACTTATCAAATAATTCTTTAAACCGGTAATAACTGCCCATACCGGGTTTCATCATCTTGCTGAGTGGCCCTTCCTCGGTATGCTCCGGCGCAATTTTCAGATAGCCACCGGTGTGATGAAGTGCCAGTTCTTTCACGTATTCAGGGTCTTCAACCGCCAGGTCGTAACGTACGCCGGACGCAATCAGCACCTTTTTGATGCCTGGTAATTCCCGTGCACGGCGATACAAATCGATAGTCGGCTTATGGTCGGTATCCATATGTGCACAGATAGACGGGTACACACAGGATGGACGGCGACAGGTAGCTTCCGCTTTGGCACTTTTACACCGCAGGCGGTACATGTTTGCCGTCGGGCCACCGAGATCGGAAATGACACCGGTAAAGCCCGGTACCTTATCGCGGATCTCTTCAATTTCACGAATGATAGAATCTTCAGAACGGCTCTGAATAATGCGGCCTTCGTGTTCTGTAATCGAACAGAATGTACAACCGCCGTAACAGCCACGCATGATATTAATGGAAAAACGAATCATGTCGTAAGCCGGTATTTTTGCATCACCGTAAACAGGGTGGGGGATACGCTGGTACGATAAATCAAATACCGCGTCCATTTCATCGGTTTCCAGCGGCATGGCCGGCGGATTAATCCAGATATGACGGTCGCCATGGCGTTGCATTAACGCACGGGCACAGCCGGGGTTGACTTCCTGATGCAGAATACGGGATGTATGGGCATAAAGTGCTTTGTTGTCTTTCACCACTTCATAAGCAGGCAGTTTGACATACACGTGTTCCCAGGGCTTGCGGCGTTCAACCGGCTGAATAACAACCCCTTTCGCTTCCGGTGCTTCAGAGGACGTTGTGTCTTCTTTATCACATTCCGGCAATTCCTGATAAGGCGAGGGGAGCGGGTCTATTTTGCCCGGGCGATCCAAAGAAGTGGAGTCGACACCCTGCCATTCCGGCAGTGCCTCTTTTACGATAATCGCTGTACCGCGCACATCACGGATATCAGCAATTTCTTCACCGGAGGCCAGTCTGTGGGTCACTTCAACCAGCGGGCGCTCGGCATTACCGAAAAATAACATGTCAGCTTTACTGTCAAACAGCACGGAACGTCTGACTTTTTCTGACCAGTAATCGTAGTGTGCAATCCGGCGAAGGCTGGCTTCAATACCGCCCACAATAACCGGTACGCCTTTAAAGGCTTCACGGCAGCGCTGGGAATACACGGTTACCGCACGATCAGGCCGTTTGCCGCCCACATTGCCGGGGGTATAAGCATCGTCATGGCGAATTTTTTTATCCGCGGTATAACGGTTGATCATGGAATCCATATTGCCGGCGGTCACGCCGAAATACAGATTGGGTTTTCCCAGTTTCATGAAGTCGTCTTTGCTGGTCCAGTCGGGCTGGGCAATAATGCCCACGCGGAAACCATGAGCTTCCAGTACCCGGCCGATCACCGCCATACCAAAACTGGGGTGATCCACGTACGCATCACCGGTGACCAGAATCACATCACAGCTGTCCCAGCCGAGCTCGTCCATCTCTTCCTTTGACATGGGTAAAAATGGCGCAGTACCGTAGCAATGAGCCCAGTACTTCGGATAGGAAAACAGGCCGCGGTCAGCCTTGATGGTAGCTTGCATGACAATAAACCGGAAAGAACAACGTAAAGGCGTAATTATATCAGCTACCCGCGGGGTGACGATAGTTAAATACAAAAAAGCGTGCCCGGTCCGGCACGCTTTTGCCGTGTTTCAACCCCCGGTTGCCACACGGCAGACCACATTGTTGCCTGCAGGCGGTTCAGGCGGTTCAGGCGGTTCAGGCGGTGGTATTAATGCCAATGCTGGAAGTGAGTCTGTCCATCAGAGATGCGGACGCAGAACCCAGTTGTTCATTGCTGGCATAGGTTTGTGTCTGGCTGTTACCCGGCGGTGGTGGTGGCATATCAGTCGCTGCTGACTGTCTGGCAGACTGCTGATCGTGCTTCTGCTGAAAAAAGCTTTCCAGATTGATGCCGTTTTCTTCGGCAAAAGCCTGCATGGTGGCCGGCGCGTTGGCGGCAAGGCTTTGCGCATCAAATTCGCCGGACGCTTCCATATCCATTATGCTCTGCATAAAGGCTTTTACATCTTCATCACTGCCGGATTCCGCCATGTATTCTGATAATGCATCCTGCTGAGGCGGCGGTGGCGGCGGGCTCTGGTTTGTAATCCCGTTAACGTTACTGGTGCCGGTCAGTGCGCCGGTTTGCATGGCACTGTTAAGTTGAGAAATTTCCATTAGGTTGCTCCTGTGGTCGATGCCCGAATTGGCATAATGTTAAAATAGCAACCTGTATTCCGGTGTGTGTCAGTATTGTGTAAAGGTGGGTAAAGCAGGCGTTGTCCAAGAAATTAGATGCTGTGATAGACTGCATTTTTAAAGAAAGCGTTTTCAGGAGACATTGTGGCTTACTGGCTGTTTAAATCAGAACCGGATGCATTTGGTATTGACGATCTTGCTTCCCGTCCGGATAAAACTGAGCCCTGGGACGGGGTCAGAAACTATCAGGCAAGAAATTTCATGCGCGATGAGGTGAAAGCCGGGGATTTGCTGTTTTTCTATCACTCAAGCTGCAAGAACGTTGGCATTGCCGGTGTTGCAGAAATTTCCCGTGATGCCTATCCCGATGCGAGTCAGTTCGATCCCGAAAGCAAATATTACGATCCTAAATCAGACCGTGATAACCCCCGCTGGGTTTGCGTGGATGTGACGTTTAAAGAGAAGTTTGCTTCGGTGCTGCCGCTGGCCACAATTAAAGCCATGCCGGAAATAGAGCAACTGGGTGTGGTTAAAAAAGGGCACCGTTTGTCGGTGATGCCCGTTGTACCGGATGAATGGGAAGCACTGTATGCAAAGGCAAAAGGTTCCCGTAAATAAACACCTGCGCTGCTAAATCCGCGCAGAGCAAGGTCAGGCCCGGCGTCAAAACCGGGTCAGCCTTATGTTAATAGAAACTGATGTCGTCCATTGACATCCATACTGAATCACCGGCTTTACCGTGCTTTCCGGTCTCCAGCATCAGCAACTGTGCACTGTCCAGTTTTCCGTCACAGAATGCACTGAAGGGTAACTGCACCGTTTGCCAGGCCGGGGTGGCTGAGAATGAGGTTTCACATTCGCCGCTGCCCGTTGTCAGGCTGACAAAATATGCTCCCTCGCCACGCACTGAAAGCGTGATGCCTTTATAAGCCGAAGCATCTACCGGAACTACAGCGCCCGGAGTAAAGTGCATCCGTACTGAAGCTTCCGGTTCTTCCTTATTAGACAAAGCAGCCTGCATGAAATAGGCATAGCCACTGCCATCTTCTTTCGGCACCCGCTGAGACAATGACCGGCTGTGTCCTACGCCGGTATCCCGGTGATTGATATACACCGTATTCAATGCCGTTCTGCCCGATGAAGACTCAAAATCATCAATCAATGCAGTGGCTTTTACCGCTGCCGGTAAGCCTTCGGGCTGCGGCGTGACAAGAGTGTTGTTACGCGCCTTCAGTTCGCCGTCAATCCAGACCTGTTCAACCTTGCGGGTATCTGAGATTGACTCCCAGGGTGTGCCGTCAATGATCACAAGATCAGCACGCTTACCGGCTTCCAGAGTCCCTCTGTCGTCCAGCAAGTTCAGGGCGGCAGCACTGTTTCTGGTTGCGGCAACCAGTGCCTGCTCCGGCGTCAGCCCTCCGGCAACTAAAAGCTCCATCTCACGGTGAGTGGAACTGCCGTGTGGTGTTTTAGGCATACCGGCGTCAGTCCCTGTTGCTACAGGAATGCCAGCTTCACTGAACAACTTTAAGTTGTACATAGAGTGTTTCTGACGGTTGTCTGCCATGGCCAGTGCTTCTTCGTCGTAATAAGCCTTTTTCGCTTCTGTGACTTCATACACCGCCAGGCTGGGCGAATAGGTCATGTTAGCTGACAGCATGGCCTGAACCAGTTCTTCATCTGCGTCGCCGTCCTGAACAGCATGTACCAGCACATCCACACCGGCACCGGCAGCTTTCTTCGCACGATCCACTGTTACCACGTGAGCCACAACAGGCAGACCCAGAGGGTGAGCAGCATCAGCCATGCCCTTCATGGTGAGTTCGTCCATGCTGGTATTTTCTTCCTTACGGCCATAGCGCCAGCCATCAGCAAATAATTTGATGAGATCGGGCTTATAGGGCGCCAGCGTTTTCATGGCAACAGCGGCATCTTCCGGAGTGGAAATTTTATACGTGGTGTGGTTATCTGCCCACATTGCGCCATGACCACCCGGTGTGCTCATTCTCGCAGCGAAAGCCACATGCGGGGCACTCAGGTTCGCCAGCCAGGCGCGCTTGGGTGCATAAGACTCTGGTGCAGAATGAAAATCGGTGACCGTGGTGACACCATGAATAACGTATTGCTCAGCAATGGCCGGAATAGAAGGAGGTTCACCACCCGGTGTCCAGTGCACGTGGATATCAAAAAAACCGGGTAACATGGCTTTGCCGCTGGCATCTATAACCTCAGCATTTCCCGCGTCACTGATGGAAGCGGCTATCTGACTGATGCGGCCGTCTTTTACCAGCACATCTGCAACGAAAGGTTTTTTACCCGTGCCGTCGAACAGCGTAGCCTGTTTAAAAAGGGTATCTGCACAGGCAGCGTTGAAAAGCGAAAAACAAAGAGAACCGGCCAGAACAAGAGATGAACCAGTTGGGCGTAAACGCATAATAACAATCCGTATTGTTTGCTCAAGCGTTGGCAGCGCGTGAAGCGGGTAGGGCGTCCTGACAAATCCGATATTTGCAGATGGCTAACGGATAACCTACAGGCTAAAGATAAATCGCTAATAAAATGCGTTCTGTGACATATAGGCTATACTTTTGTTGTAGAGATTGTGGTTGCAAAAAGTAGCCGCTGTTTTTTCTCAGGTAGCAGGGAAACACCTTGAATAATCACAGTACACCTATGTCAGCTCAGCCATTACTGAACAATCAGCTGGCCTTCACCGAATTGCTTTCAACACTGACCTCAAGATTAATCAATGTAAAACATGCTGAGCTGGATCCTCTGATAGAGCAGAGCCTTGGTGCATACGGAAAATTCCGTGGTGTTCAGCGGTGCTACCTGTTCCGTTTTTCTGCAGACAAAACCACCATGGCCAATACCCATGAATGGGTAGCAAGTGGTGTGCAGCCCTATAAGCAGCAATTGCAGGGCGTGGTAACAACAGAGCTCCCTTACTTTACCCGCGCCATTTTCTCTGAGCAGCTGTTCAGAATAAATGATGTTAGTGATCTGCCGGAGGAAGCCGCCGGAGAAAAGGCGGAGTTTCAGCGTGAAAATATCAGTTCTATTTTGTGTGTTGCCATTCGGATCAACGATGAGCTCACCGGATTTGTCGGGTGCGATGTGGTGGGTTCACCCTATGAGTGGCAGGACAACGACGTACGTTATCTTAAGCTCATCGGCGAAATTCTGAGTAATACACTGGAAAGTCAGGCAAACCGCATGGCCCTCGAACGGGTAAGTAACGAATTACTGGCCGCGAATCAAAAACTGGATGTACTGGCAAATTCAGACGGTCTGACCGGTATTGCCAACCGGCGCTTTTTCGACAACAGTTTGCAAAAGGCCATCCGCCGATGTGCCAGAAGCTGCAACACGTTAAACCTGGTCATGCTGGATGTGGATTTTTTTAAACAGTACAACGACACATACGGCCATGTGGCCGGTGACGAAGTACTGAAAAATATCAGTGAAGTATTGAGCAGGGTTGCCCGCAGACCGGATGATGTAGCAGCGCGGTATGGTGGAGAAGAATTTGCTGTACTGTTGCCCTGTATTCCCGCTGAAGAGGCGCACAGTATTACGCAAACGTTGCTGGATGAAATTACTGCGCTGGCAGTACCTTTTCCGGAGTCTGCAGTGAGCAATTTTATTACTGTCAGTGCGGGCATTGCGTCTTTGCGTTGCGACAAAAACACCAGGCCGGTAGAGCTTATACTGCTGGCAGACAAGGCCCTTTACCGTGCAAAGCAAAACGGCAGAAAAGGAATTGTCCACGGAGAAGTGAATAACACGCCCGGTTGATTCAGATCGGGTTTTAAGAAAAAAGCAGCCTTTACACCTTGATCCCCGACACCGAAAAGGAATAATACGTCACTCAGTTCATCTTCCGGAGTTTTCTGGTGAAATACCTTCCGTTTTTACCGTTATTTTTATTCGCTGCCCCCTCTTATGCAGCAACCGGCACCACCTTCATCGGCATGATCATCGTTGTGGTTTTTGTCACTATTATGCTGGTCCTTTATTTTCTCGTGGTAACCGAGGCCGGCAGCAAAAACAAAGACAACAATGACAGTGAGCAGGCTGCCCCGGCGGAAGAGAGCGGTAAAAAAGAGCGTTAATCCGCTGATTCAGCGTATTAGCACTATTTTGGCTATTTTCTGGTCCGCAAAGTATTCTCAGGTGAAGTTTACTAAGTGAAAAAGCCGTGAATCATGTATCCTTGGCAACTTCATAAAAAGTTGTCAGTTAAAGGTTATTCCCCGTTATGAGTTCAGATCAGGCAAAACGTCTTAATAAATACATCAGTGACACCGGTCACTGTTCCCGGCGCGAAGCAGATAAACTCATCGAACAAAAGCGGGTAACCATTAATGATAAGCTCCCGGAGCTGGGCACAAAAGTGGCGCCGGGGGATAAAGTCAAAGTCGACGGTAAACTCATAGGTGCGGTGGCTGCGGATAAATCAGACCGGATTTACATCATGTATAACAAACCGGTTGGTATTACCTGTACAACGGAACGTCACGTCAAAGGCAATATCATCGACGCGATAGGCCATAAAGAGCGGATATTCCCCATCGGTCGTCTCGACAAACCTTCTGAAGGCTTGATCCTGCTCACCAGTGATGGCGACATTGTGAATAAAATTCTGCGGGCAGAAAACGCCCACGATAAAGAATATGATGTGACTGTGAATCAGCCCATCAGCGGACGCTTTTTACAGAAAATGTCCCGTGGCGTACCCATCCTCGGCACAGTCACCAAACCCTGTCAGCTGGAATCCCGTGGCCGTGATCGCTTTACCATTATTCTGACTCAGGGATTAAACCGCCAAATCCGCCGAATGTGCGAATTCCTCGGCTATGAAGTCACCAAACTGAAACGCACCCGCATCATGCACCTCACTTTAGGCAATCTTCGACCGGGTCAGTGGCGTAACCTCACTGAAAAGGAACTGGATTTACTGAATAAAGCTGTTCAAGGGTCTAAGAAGACAGCGCCGGAAAAAACAGAGAAGTAAAGCTGCTTACACCGGAAATGAAAAAGGGACGTAACTCATTGATATTGAGCTACATCCCTTCGATGTTGGTGGGCTGGCGTAAGTTGAACTAATTAACTAAGATGTTGTTTTAAAACGGTTATGTTAAACTTGATTTATAGCCGTGTACCCTTCGATGTACCCATTAGTTAGCCTTGCCTGCATTTTTTTCTAAGTCACCTTTTAATTTCTGCCATAATTCCGTCCTCTGCAATTCGGCTGTGTATCGCTCGTGCTCTGGTATCAACGCTACGATTGCTGTAGTTCGGTACAGAGGAGCGGTGTAATAGCCTTCGACAAGGTTTTTCATGAGTAAATTATTAAAACTAAAAAAATATTTCCCTCTTACTAATGCCACGAATTATTTGTCCAACGTCCTAGAGGAGCAGGTTTCATTGGCAGACTTATATGAGCTTGCATTAGATGGCCATTTGGCAATCTCAATTCGCTTTCCTGAACAGACTTTCGCAACGGAAACGAATCTGGTTTCAGATAAAGATTCAGAAGCTAGGCAAACTAAGGCGGAGACTGTCCTGCCAACTAACAATGAAAAACAGATTCACTACATTAATGGAACCTATGATCTGGCGATGATTGGGTTAGAGAAGTATGAAATCAGGAAACTTCTCCAGCGTGAAACCGGCGGCCCAGTTCCAACGTTAGCTGAAATGAATGGGTACTTTATCAAGGGCGATGCTAGCGTATATCAATTACTAAAAACTCTCCCTGTATCTAAAAACGAGGAAATACAGAAAGCCGTTGAGACAGAACTTGAAGCACTGCTTATTTCTAAGGGAACTTCAATTCAAAGTTTGCGTGATAATCCCAGCGCTATATTTGAGCAATTCGATAGTGAAGAGATTGAACAAGTTATGGGACTTCTCAATCCTTTCGAAGTCGAGCAGGATGGTACATATCTGCTTTCTCTAGAAGATACCAACTATCAGCTTGTTGTCAGACGTGAAGAACTTGATCGCTTTATCGCTGAGCTGGAACAAGCATCAATGGTAGCTATGGAAGAAAAGAGGTTACACCCGCCAGAAAAAAGGAGCCTTCTTAAGTTTATCGGTATCTTGTTACATGCTCAGAAGATTGAGCCGACCCAGAAAGGTATTTCATCTGCTTTCAGGCTGATGAGCCAGCAAGCGGGAATCAGTCTTAGCGACAATACCATTCGGAAAATCCTTGAAGAAACTGCGGATGTATTGGACTGAGATGACAGGCTAGTGAATGCATAGCCGATAACAAAAGCAGAATTGGTAGGCTTTAACTTTAACAGTTCTGCTCTTGATAGGTAGTTAATAAAGTCTTAGTGAAATTGATTTCTGCCCTTCTGAAAAGATACAAAATTCTGTATTAAGCAAGCTTAAGCCATTTGCTTTACGAAGACTTAATTTGATTGCCGCTGCCAAACTGAAAGCATCTGTAACCCAATGCGAAAATGGAAATGCCAAACAACGCCAAGGTCGCCGGAGCACTAACCGTCACCGCGCTTGATTTGCGTTCTTGGTTAGTTAAAACAGCTTCTCCAGAACCCCAAAGACCACTATAGTTAAAGATGCTTTCATTTATGAGTTGATAGTTCTGATATTCGACATACTGTGTATATCCCTCTATACCAAATGATGCCGTCACAGGATTTTCAGCAAGGAAATCTGTGAAATCTGTAAGCGTAGATGCGGTTGGATCTTCTGCATCTAACAGGTCAAAGTATTCATGTGCACTGAAGTTAAAATACGTGCTGTATAGCTTTTGCGTCTCAGTAAAATTCCCATTATTGCGGTCGCCAGTTATTATTGACTCCGTCACAGTAGTAACACTGACGTGGAGATTCGATCCGTTCTCAATCATATCGAATCGGCCATCAGGCTTAGAGTCGAATAAAATGTCTGTGAAATGCAGTCTTGATGATTCGAAAGCATTTTGCGATTGGTAGCTCATTATTTCGTCGATCAAAATACTCTCGTAGCTATAAGAAAGCGAGCTCGCGTCAAATTGTGTGTTACTTGATACGTACCTAAAATTTTCATCATCCATATCAACATTTGAATAAAAAACGCCGTTTACAAAATTTAAATCATAATTAAGTTCAAACTTCATCGGTCCGGTGAATTCATTGTTATCTATATAGTTGAATTCGGTACCCTGATGATTCAACGAATAAGTGTCAATTGTGAATTCTTGAGTGAGTACGTCAGCATGTAGGCCAACTGACGCCATTGTCAGTGCTAAGAAATAAGAAATACGCATTAGTTTCGCTCCAACCTACGCTCAGTAGTAAAAATGACAACTGAGTACATCCATGAAAGGCCCACTATTGTGAGGTTATAGAATTTACAAATCAACTTGCTAGGCCATCGCTTTAAATCCCATATTTGGATTCAAGTCCTTTCAACCGACACCCTATTTGTGGTTCGCCAAAAACTCATATGAGTTTTTGCTTTCCTCATATGAGTTTTTGAACCTAACTTTCGTCGTAACCTCTCGGTCATCCAATAACAAACCAAGAGGACTAACTATGTCTCATAAAATCATGCGGTTACCCGAGGTCATTCACATGACTGGTTTATCGCGAAGCACAATCTATTTACGCATGGCCAAGGGAAGTTTCCCGCTCACCATTTCACTTGGAGAACGAGCTGTTGGTTGGCTTCTCAGCGATATTGAAGAGTGGCTTGATGCTCGTGTTGTTGCATCTAAGGCGGTGGATAATGTCTAGGCGTAATACCATCAGCCGAATAAAAGGTAATCGCAACCTTACGGTTATCGATGTCAGTGAAACGCTTAGCGTTCATCCAAAAACAGTAAGAAATTGGATTCGTGCAGGTTTACCAGTTGTAGATACAAATAGACCTCTGTTGATAAATGGGTCTGATCTGAAAGTTTATTTAAAGCAGAAAAGAAATGCGATTAGATTCAACTGCGGTAAGCATGAAATGAGCTGTTTTCGATGCCAAGGTGCTGCTAAGCCAAGTATTGAGTCAGTTCTTTTTATAGCCCAGCCTGCAGGGATGGCTCTCATGAAAGGAGTCTGTGAAGAATGCGGATGTAAAATGAATAAGTATGTGTCGTGGCGGGATGTGAATGAAATCTGGCTAGAACCTGGCTGGCGCTTTTCGAACGTCAGGAGCAAAGCGGATTATCAGCGGTGGCATTCTGCCGTCAGCATCAGATTAACATTCAGACGTTTTATGCCAGACGCAGTGACATCCGGCTTCATCAAACCAGCAATAAGTTTGTTCACGTTAAACGCGAAGTCACCACGTTTGAATCCCGTATTGAAGATAACACGCAGACCCTTTCTCTGGAATGTGCTTCTTCGACATTGCGTTTACCCGCCAATGTCAGCCCCCACTGGCTGGCCAGCCTGATGAAGGCGCTGAACGAATGAAGATGTTCGTCGAGCCTGCTGACATTTATCTTTATCTGGATAATGTCGACTTCCGTAAGTCCATCAACGGCCTGATTGTCGTGGTGGAACAGCAGATGGAATTGAATCCGTTCCGGGATGCGCTGTTTGTCTTCTGCAATAAAAAGCGGGACAAGCTGAAGGTATTGTACTGGGATAAAACCGGCTTTGCCCTGTGGTACAAACGCCTGGAGAAACATCGTTTCAAATGGCCAGCGGACTGCGAATTACGTCAGATGCACCTGAGTGAACAGCAGTTGCAATGGTTGTTATCCGGCTTCGATGTGATAGGACACACGCCGTTGAAATACACGGCGTCCGGCTTATAACTGGTGCTCATAAGCAGTATTTATCGATCACGAAATAGTCTGAATAATATCGGGCAATCAATACGTTATTGCGTGATAATTATGTCATGAATATTGATATCGAGAATTTACCAGACGACCCGGCGACATTGAAAAAAATGTTATCGCAGGTGATGGCGCGTTATCAATATCTCGAAGAGCAATTCCGCATCGCACAGCAAAAACAGTTTGGTAAAAGTACTGAGGGCCACCCCGGTCAGGGCGAACTGTTTAATGAGGCGGAAGAACTGGCTGTTGATGTTGAAATGCCAGAGCAGGAAACCATCAGCTACACACGCAATAAGCCTAAGCGTAAACCATTGCCTGAGGACTTGCCGCGTGAAGTCATCGTCCACGATATCCCTGATGAAGATAAAGTCTGTGGTTGCTGCGCTGGCACGCTGCACTGCATCGGTGAAGATAAGTCTGAGAAGCTTCAGTTCATTCCTGCTCAGGTGAAAGTGATTGAACATGTACGTCCGAAGTATGCGTGCCGTACCTGCGAAAAAGAGGGTATCAGCAATACGGTGAAACAAGCGCCGGTACCACATAGCGTTATCCCCAAAGGCTATGCAACGCCGAGCCTGTTGAGTCAGATAATCACCAGCAAATATCAGTATGGTCTGCCACTTTACCGGCAGGAAGCTATGTTCAAACAGCATGGCATCGAACTCAGCCGTAAAACCATGGCAGACTGGATAATCCGTTGTGCTGAGTTATTTAAGCCGCTTTATGACCAGCTTCATCAACATCTGCTACAACAACCGGTTATCCAGGCGGATGAAACCACGTTGAAGGTTGTCGATTCTGACAAAACGACCAGTTACATGTGGCTGTATGCAACCGGAGCGGACTCACCGCAAGCGACCATCA
The DNA here is from genome assembly GCF_984505615.1 of Alteromonas sp. NCBI lineage: Bacteria > Pseudomonadati > Pseudomonadota > Gammaproteobacteria > Alteromonadales > Alteromonadaceae > Alteromonas > Alteromonas sp. The sequence continues at coordinate 32,945 of NZ_CFHOXV010000013.1, forward strand.
CCGGTTCTGCGATACCTAACATCGTGCTGTACGATTATCACAATAGTCGTGCCGGGCGATGTGCCGTGGACTTCCTTGATGGTTATAGCGGATATCTGCAAGTGGATGGCTATCAGGGCTACGAACAAACGCAGGCCACCTTAGTCGGTTGCTGGGCCCATGCCAGACGCAAGTTCATGGAAGCGAAAAAAGGCGCTGGCAGTAAAGGCAGTGGCAAAGCTGATTGGGCACTGAACCACATACAGAAGCTCTACCGTGTCGAGACGCAGTTAAAAGAAGAAAACGCAGCAACCCGCTATACACAACGACAAGAAAAGAGCCTGCCGCTACTTAATCAACTTGAAACCTGGCTGACAAAATCAGCCCAACAGGTATTACCGAAAACAAAACTCGGCGAGGCAATACAGTACTGCCTCAACCAGTGGCATAAACTGATTCGTTACACACTCGATGGCCATCTAGCCATCGACAACAACCGCGCTGAGCGAGCCATTAAACCGTTCGTTATAGGCAGAAAAAACTGGCTGTTCAGCCAGACCGCAACCGGTGCCAATGCCAGCGCCATCCTCTACAGCATCATCGAAACGGCGAAAGCCAACGACCTCAATGTGTTCGAGTATGTCATGAACTGCCTGGAGCAGCTCAGCAAGCCCGACACCGATATCGGGCAGTTACTACCAAGGCAGTTTGCTAAACGATAGGTGGGATTACCGGACGTTTACAGTACTGCCTTAATAAATGGCATAAGCTGAAGCGTTACACACTCGATGGCCATCTCGCCATCGACAATAATCGCGCTGAGCGCGCGATTAAACCGTTCGTCATCGGCAGAAAAAACTGGTTGTTTAGCCAGACCGCCACAGGTGCAAACGCCAGTGCTGTTCTCTACAGCATCATCGAAACGGCAAAGGCCAACGACCTGAATGTGTTCGAGTATGTGATGACTTGCCTTGAGGAACTAAGCAAGCCTAACGTCGATATCGAGCAACTTCTACCATGGCAGTTTACTGAGCGCTAGGTGGTATTAGCGGACGCTTACGTTGTACTAGCCAGTGAACGCAGTCCGTGACTAACTAAACGTCCGGCAAAGCCCATGCGTTTTAGAGCCATATTTGCTGTTTGACTGTTACACGGTCTCTTGGGATCACGGTCAGAAGGGAATATAAACTCACGATGGCCGCTAATAGGCTTCATGACTTCAAGTAAACCCAGCATTTGGTCAGTGAGGGGAATACGGTGGTCTCTGCGCTTTTTCATTCGCTCTGCAGGAATAGTCCAGACGCTATTATCCCAATCAATCTCTTTCCAGCTTGCGCCAGACGCTTCGCTAGGGCGTGTCATGGTATGAAGTTGCCATTCAATTAAGCAGCGTGTCGTTCTTTTAATACTGGCATTCGCAATCGCAGCCATGAGTTCCGGCAGTTCTGCAGGCTTAAGTGCTGCCATATTCTCTTTCTTGGGCTTTTTAAATGCTGCTTTGATTCCAACTAATGGATTGGCCTGTACCAGTCCACAATTGGTAGCGAAGTTCAGAATCTCGTTAAGGCGTTGAGACAGACGCTTCACGGTCTCCAAACTGCCTTTTGCTTCAATTGGCTTCAGTAATTCAATGATCTGCGGTGCAGTGATAGAACTTACCGGGACTCCAGCAATAGAGGGGAAGATGTGTAGTTCCAGAGAACGCCAGATATCGACAGCATAATCTGGTGTAACTTCGTCTTTTTTTATTTCAAACCATTCTTTAGAAACTTTGATGAAGGTGTGCTGGTGGACCGATTTATGTTCTTCTTGCTGGCGCTTGCGGTCTTCTTGAGGATCTATGGCTTGGGCTAGTAGCTCGTTGGCTTCAAGTGTCATCTTCCGAGCATTAGCTAGGGATAGGTCAGGGTACTTGCCCAAACTTAAGTTGGCTCGTTTACGGCTAGTGGGGCGATAGTAGTTAAAAATCCAATGCTTTGAACCATTCGGTTTAATGCGTAACCGCAGCCCGTCACCATCAAACAGGTTGTATTCTTTATCGCTTGGCTTCGCTGATTTGATTTCTTTATCGGTAAGACGTGTCGTTACTTTTGCCATGTTGGGTACACCAAATTAATCCAGTTTTTGCAGTGTACCCAATCGTGTACCTATAAATCAAAGAAGCCACGGGAAGCTAATGAACGTTAAAATACGCTAAGTTATTGATTTTACTGTTCTGCAGATAAAGAAAAAGACGTCCTAGGACGTCTTTAAACTATGAATTGGTGGAGCTGGCGGGATTTGAACCCGCGTCCAGAAAATGTCTACCTTTGGTACTACATGCTTAGTTTGTCTTTTATTTAACTACTTTAGACCCCGACAAACAGGGTTCCTGGTAGCTGTCCTGATACTATTTCGCGGTTCAACCTCAGGAGAGTTTCCCTCGCTAGTTTGCTTTAATGACCTTCCAAAATCCTGGCTAGCAGACAAAGCTTAGGTGGAAGGGCCTATGCCGGTTATTAAGCGGCTAGTGCGTAGTTTTCGTCGTTTGCGACTATTTAAATGCGGCTTTTTAAGAGGCAAACCGCTCCTCTGCATGCACCTCCAGCTTCCTAGATCCTGTCGAATCCTAATCAGCCCCGAGGGCTCCCCTTTCGGAGAATCATAAGTACTCACCTAACAAAACTGTGAGTGACAAATTTGGCTGGATTCTACCTGCAATCATAATGATTTACAACATGAATCCAGCATCACCGAAACCCATCTAAGTGGCAGGATAGTAAGCTTAGTTCGTTTTTAGCTGGCAAGTGGATCACTAGGGCTCACAAAACTCAGGAAATCTTTCGTGCGTAGAGGTCACCAAGTAGCGGTTTGAAAGGAGAATTGACATCGGAACACCAACTGCGGGTTTAGTGAATTTTCGTCAATGCATTGGTTATAGAGAAAATTGAGAGTTTGTTAATTGAAACAAAATAAAGGCTAGTTTCTGGCGAAATAATTTCCTATACTCTGGCTAAAACTTACATATTATCAGTAGTATTGCGACTCAAAATGGACTTTATCAGCCGCAAATTTTTAATTGTTGCCAGCGTTTTTATCTTGTTTCTGAGTGGTTGTAACAGTACGCCACCCACGTCAACTCGCGACACAAAAACCGTAAGTGCCAAAAGAATAGCCCTCAATGAAGCATTCGAGGCTCGTGGTTTTTATCTATCCTCTCTCAATAATATTAATTACCTCAACGCAAAACAGTGTGGTGATTATCAACTACAGAGTCATCGAGGTTCAATTCGTCATCCTGAAAACTCCGTAAATGCTGTTATCGACGCAATAGATAATGGTTTTGACGTTGTCGAAATCGATGTACGGGTCACCTTTGATGGCGTGTGGGTTGTTCATCACGATAAACAAACAGGTAGAGAAACGGGAACGATTGATAATAAGCGAAGAAAAATCGAACGAATCCGCTACGAAAAAGAGTGGGGCTACCTTCGTGCTCGTGATCAGAATTCGGGACAATTATTGAATGTTCTGCCGCCAGATTTTCGTACATTGGCTAAAGCGTTTGCGTCAATCGCGGGTTTGAGCAAAAAACTGAATATAGAGATCAAGTCCGATGCATCAACGAAAGAATTAGAAATGCTCGATTACTTGGCATTTAAGATCATCGGGCAAGGTCGCTATTTCTACTCCGGTCTGTCACTGAGAAATTTGGAGCGGATGCGCGACATAAATTCCCAGGTCTTTTTATCTTTTATCCAAAGTCCGGCAGAACAATCGATGAGGGTGTTAAAAGCCAAACTCGAAAAAGGGGCGTCTAGCGACAACATCTATCAGGATAATCAGGAAAGAATTGAAGACATCGCCGGGTTTGCTTTTCGCCGCTACAAGGAAAAGCGCTACGATTCTAGCTCCGGTATAAGTAAGCTTAAAAAAGCGCTGAAAAGAAATTTCGGACTGGCAATTGATATTCGTCAGTATGTGGGACAAGCAAGTCGCATTAAATCGCTAGTCAGCAGTTACGGGATACCCGTCGCAACATACACCATTAACGACCACGCTTATCACGCTAATTCACTATTCAAAATAGCCTCAAACTCAAGGCCCGATTCGGTCATTATTGATGACACACTTTACGGGTTCTGTAGCCAATATGGATTGCCTGCTATGCGGACTTATATCGGCTCTACCGACCATACTAAGCGTATCGCTCTGTTGCCTATTGATCTGGATTTGGAGCGTCTAGATGAAGTAGACACCTACTTTGATAATGGTCTTTACCCTGCACTCGGTGGCCAGCTCAAGACGATAAATAACGATGTGACAAGCCCTGCTTTTATCCCTGTTATGTTGGAACTTAAAGCAGGCCCGAAAGAGCGGGAGAGTGAAGTTGATCTAAAGACTGATCGGGCAGTTGAAGTTGATCTAAGGAATTCAAATGACGCCCCCTTCTTGTAAACCTACACTGTGGCGAGTATTTTTATTTGTTCTTAGCGTTGCTTATTTAATACCGGAAGCGATTTTTAACGCGCAACTGGTGTCACTTATTGGTCTTGGCACGCCACAAGACAGCCAACTGGAGCAATTGGAAGTGTATGGTCGCGCTATCTCAGGAATAGGCGCTACTTTACTTCTGGCTGATTTTCTTCCCGCTAGATATTTTCGGTCTGCGATATCAGGTTTTTCGATATTGTTCGCTTTAGCGTGTGTAGTATGGCCAACAGTTTATTTCGGTCAAAAAATTATAGTAGAGCGAGTACTTATCGCGTCTTCTTCAGCAGAACAACGCGAGCAAGCGGTGTTGAGTGCTGCTTTCAGGGACGCACTGGCGTTAAATGCCGTTTCGGTGACCGGGCTTGAGTACGATACCGAGTTACAAAACAGCTCCGAAAATCTCACCTTTTTAGCGTTATTTGGCGGGTTACTGTATGCCGACAATAAACTCGCCACCAATTTGGAAAACTACAAACATCAAATTGTCAGGCAATTTGTTCAAAAACAGACTTATCGCGACTTCGATCTGCATTATCAAGATTTTTCGAGCTTGTATGTGCAATTGTCGGAGAGCTACGAAGACTATGCCAAAGGATCGAATACCTACAACCAGAAATTGGCTGGCATACCGCAGCAAGAGAAAGAATATTGGCAAGCAATAGAGCAAAAAATTAATCAAGGCTGGAGTGATTATCAGCAAGCAACGAAAACATATGTCGCGCGGGCCGAGGCAAGGGCACAAAAATACGGTCCGCGGATTTTTGAATATCATAAACAGACAAATCAATGTTTGGAGCGTTATTCGAAATCTTCTCAAAGAGACCGCAGAACTCAGTGTATTGAGCGACTACAGGCCCGATATAAATCGGAGATAGATAAAGCGGGACTGGGATATGTTGAACCTAATTATTGGCTCATAGAAGAAGATGTGAGTGGGCTTGAAAATACCGCCAATACTGCTATTGCCGGCGTTATCACCGGAGGCTTATCGACCTTATTACAAGCGTTAAGCTTGGCCACGGGGGGAGACGGTGGAATAAAGGACAAGCGCTATAAGTACACCGATGATCCTACCCATTACCAGCGCAGAATTCTTGCTCATCCCAATTTTCAGGCCCAGTTCCAAAAAGATACGGGATATCCTATGGGAATTCCGGATTTGGGCGCTTTTCGGAATCATGATGAGACACAACAGCGAATCCGCAATACTCTGAAAACAAAAGGCTTGGCGCTGCCGGCAGACTGGCGGGTTGAACAACGTTTGGTATTCTCGCAAGCCGTTGCAAATAAAGTTAAAACCGACGCCGATGCAGGTTGGAACGATGCGATGCAGCGCAAAGGATTGTCGCTTCCTGTCAATTTGCAATGGCAGGATTTTCAGCTTCACCCCAGTGTTCAGAGTATAATTGCCCAGAAAATGGGCGATATGTATGTCGATAATGTTCACGCCGATTGGAGTCAGGTGAATTTTAAACAGTATGTGCTCGACCCCAACATCGAAAAACGAACGCTTCGCTACATTGACATGATTTCAGATGCCAGAGTGCATTTCGAAAACGGTGGTAAATATGCGGAAGCCGGTAAACAAGCGCTACGTTCTGTACTGATCCCGCCTATTTCAATGTTTTTAAGTTTGTTTTTAATCTGTCTAACAATTTTAAAGCTACCCATTAAAGCGTTTGAATTATTCAAGCCTGACTGGCAAGAGCACACGCCAAAATGGTCTAGGTGGGTTATAAAATCGATACCAATTTTGCTTATCTGTTTTTTGCCTTCACTTCTGGTGCAAAGCACATTTACGGCGCGAGCCGACAGTCCGGTAAACCACTTTTTGGAAAAGGTCGAAGAAAATGGTCATCCTGTGTTTTCGACTGTGCTTGGCTGGACTTTGTACGCTCAACCTATTCTTCATCCTTTGGGGTTATCGTTCGAAGCGCATACCGGCATTTACAAAAAAGTAGAGCCGTTAACCCACAAACTCGCGGGACTGGACGAGATATTGCCCATCACACCTAGCACTTCCAATGCTACCGAGCTGTCAGCAAGAGCAACGCAAAAACCGGTTCCTTTGACAATTATATCGAATGTCGAAGGGGCTGCGATCCGTATTATGAATATAAAACCAAAATATCAGGAAGGAATGTTGCTGGCGCCCGGTAACTACGAATTTGAAATCAGGGCAGCGGGTTACCAAACGTATCGTCGTTGGCACCGTATATCGGAAGATAACCACAATTTGGAAATCCCACTCGATGCACTGTAAAGCATAAACCAGTGCATCGGGTTTAGATTCAAAACGCGCGGTTAAGAGTGTTTTGGTGTCTGACGTTTGAAACAAAAGCCGCTTAAAGCGGCTTTTTTGCTAAAGCTACCACAGATAAGCTGGCAGTACGGCTACTGATTCAGGTGCTGTGAATGAAACACTGTAATCCGGTGCCATGTCACCGCTTGCGGCATTCATAATGTCATCGAATCGCAGGATCATACCGTTGGATTTTTCTGCCACGTATACATTGCCGTTGCTGAGCATAATATCTACCGGATTACCCAGCATGCTTGAGGGACCGGCAATGTTAACCGTCATATCTGTGAGGCCATCTGCCATGCCGGCATCAGGAATGACATACAGTTTGCCGTCTGTGGCACTGTCGGCACTGCCCACATCAGATATGACCAGCGCATCACTTTGAGCATCATAGTCAATGCCGTGAATATTGGTGGGTGCAGCAATCGCCTCACCATTCATGGCCGGTATAAGCAGGCGGTCTTCACCCGTAATTTCACTGGTGCCGCTCATCATCTTGCGGGTAACTTCATCAAACACTGCAACAGTGCCATTTGTCAGGGCGAGGAAAGCGCGGTCAGTTTCAGCGTCGTAATCCACACCCCACGGGCGTGCACCGTCAGATGCTGACAGTGTCATCACAGGCATTACATTGCCTGCTGCGCAGCCAGAAAACACGCGGACGGCGGGTGAAGTTTCATTAACATCTGCGACGAACACCAGAGCGTGCTCACTGTTTACGTCCAGTCCTTTTGGCGCTACCAGACCTGTCATGTCGCCCATAATTTCACGGTCCTGAGACAGGCTGAACATGCCGTCATCGCGCATGGATGCCATCCGGTTCACTACCAGTAGTCCGCCCATGGCTGTTTCCGGGTCATCATAGGTAACGAAGCCGTCACCGTTGACTGAGTAAGCAACGCTTTCGATACTCATGCCAGTATCGAACATAGCAGTCTGACTACCGAGAGAGGCATCAAACTGCACTACTATGCCTGTTGTATCGCCGGCAGTAGCAGGGTTACTGCTGGCACTGACACCGCCGATGGTCACATCTGCAAGCGCCTGGTCAGAAAAATCTGCCATTTCAGGCATATCCGTCAATTCTGCGAGGGATTCGGGTTTTACTGAAGACGTGGCAAGGGTCGGGGCAATATCGCCACTGTCACCACTAAATATATTTGTATAAACAAGAATCGCGTCGTTGGATTTTTCCGCGACACGCAGTGTGGTGCCCGACAGAATAATATCAACAGGGTTGCCCAGCATCGTTGACGGGCCTGCGATGGTGCGCGCCGGTTCCACGGCACCGTCAACGGTGGAAGCATTGTTGATCACAAAGATCTGCCCGTCATCGGCAATACTGGCATCACCCACATCGGAAACCACCAGACGGTCCGAGTCTGCGTCGTAGACAATGCCGTGACTGTTTACGGAAATCTGTGTGCCACTGGCATCTGACGGTACAATAATACGCATCACTGACGGCGCGAAATCTGAACCCATAACATTGTCATATACCGCGATGGTGCCGTCGGTAAGCGCCACGTACATCCGGTCAGCGTTTTCATCTACGGCCACATCCCAGGGCTGTGCCGGCAACATGATCTCAGCAACCGGCGCTACATCACCTGCTGCAGCACTGCCGAAAACAGCAATTCGCATTGCGTTAAAGTCAGCCACATAAATCATACCGCTGTCATCAGCCAGTGCTATACCTTTAGGATTTGTGAGACCGGTGTTTGCTCCCATAATCTGGGAATCGACAGACGACATCATCATTCCGTCTTCCCTGCCTGCAATACGGCAAAATGCGCCAAGCATGGGTTCACCGCTGTCTCCTGCCTGATAAAGTGTGCCTGAATAGGACAACACAATACCTTCATTGGCGCCGGTTTCGAAACTGCTCAGCATGTCCCCGTCCTGATCAATCCAGTCCACCGTGCCCCGGTTTTCGTCACCGTTGTTTGCGCGCAGGAACGTTCTGGTGGTCAGGACCGGCGTACCATCCTGGCCGTCAGCACCATCCATACCGTCCATGCCGTCGTCGCCATCACTGCCGCTGCAGCCGGCCAGTGAAACAGCCAGTAACGTTGCGAGAAGAGAATATTTGAATGGTGCGTTTTTCGTCTGTGTATTCAGCATTGTTGTCTCCGTATGTGACATGCATTTTCAAAGACGCGCCTGCTTTTCTGCGTCCGTACAACAAGCCAAACGACTGGAAGATGCAACCGGATGCAAAAAATATAAGTTTTTTTAAATTTTTTATTTTTCGAGATTTAACGGGGTAAATAATAAGGGATGAAACGGGCGTGGCGCAGTACGTTGTCGTGCTGCGCCGGTAGCCGTGTTATGAGGGCTTTAAACAGAAAATATGTTGGTGTGGTAAAGCACGTCAGTGGGTGAACCGTTCGGCGAGCCCCCGAGTGGCTCCATGCTGACAGCCAGTACCGTAACGTTTTTGTCCAGCAACATGGAGGGCGGAATACGGGTGATATCTCCACTTTTGGGAAGCAGTCCCAGGGAGACTGGTGCACCGCCACCGGCCGGTGCCATCCACAATTGATAGTCCTTGTCAGTTCTGGCAGCAAGTGCTCCGGTAACTCTTACATTCAGGGAGTCGCCGGAAATTTCGATGATCCATAAAGGCTGATTATTGGTGTCATTAAATATTGCCACCCGCTCAACAGGGGCGGTGACAGGTTCCGTCATGGAAACGAGTAACACGGCCATCATCAGCGCAGCAGCGGCGGCCACGCCGGAGAACAGACGCCACTGTTTTCTTCGTTTACGTTCGAATGCGACAATGTCACCGGACGTATCTGTCCGTTCTTCAGGATTAATGCGTTTCTGGATGGCCTGCCATACGCGCGGAGGCGGAGTGACCGGCGGCAACCTGTGGTTCAGTCCGTCGAGATATTGTTCCCATAAGGCGGTCGTTTCAGCAATAACCTGATATTGCATCATCAGCTTCTGATAACGCACTCTGGCTTTTCCCCGCAACGTACCCAGTACATATTCTGCAGCGAGGGCGTTTCTCCGTGCTTCAGTAAGATAATTCATAGTGACAGACACCTCTGCAAACTTTGTAATCCGCGACGGATCCAACTTTTGATAGTGCCCAGCGGAGACGCCATGTGGCTTTCCACTTCGTGATGAGATAAACCGTTAATGTAAGCGAGATGGATAGCCTGCCGCTGGGCAGGTTCAAGTTCATCCATACAGGCTTCAAGCTTCTTCTGCTCCGCATCAGACAAATTGGATTCGTCCGGGGAAACAGGTAAATGTGTATCTTCAGACAAGTCCACTTCATTGCGCACTTTATGATAGCGCATCAAATCCAGTGCACGATAGCGGGCTATACTGAGCATCCAGGTAAACACAGTGCCTTTGCCACGCTGATATTGACCGGCATTGTGCCAGATTTTGACATAAGCATCCTGAATGGCTTCATCCGCCAGTTCAGGCCTCTTCAACATCTTCAGTGCGACAGCATACATCTGACCGCTGGTCAGCTTATACAATTCTGAAAACGCTTCTTTGTTGCCGTTTGCCGTTTCACACAAGAGTGGAAACAATGTTTCGTGTTCCATGAAATCTCAGTTTCCGCTGTCTGCTGTCACTATTTACACATTATTAACGTTTATCCCGTTTACTATCAAGTTGAACCTACCTGAACCAAACGACTGAACGTTCAGATCGGATGCGAAGTAATGCATATTAGTGAAAAGGTAATAGTGGCTTGTCAATGTTGACGAAGCCACATCACGCCCGGGAGTCATGTTTTTAGTGATATCAATGATTTAAAGCCGGCAAAGACACGCTTGATAGTGCGGCATGTGATTGTTGATAGTAAAACCTGTTCAGCCGGTTTACGGGCAGTGACAGGGCGCCGGAAAGAAAACGGATAAGGTACGGGTTAATGGATTAACGACAAAAAGTCTCAACATAGAGCGCTTCCACTTTGGCCCTGGCCCAGGGAGTACGGCGCAGAAATTTCAGTGACGACTTCACCGACGGTTCGTTGTAAAAGCAGTTCAGGTGAATGCGCTCATCCAGTCCGTCCCAGCCATAATGTTCATGCAACTGCACGATTATCTTTTCTAACGTCAGACCGTGTAAAGGATTATTTGGCTGTTGCTGGCTCATGGCAGGGCTTCCGGTAATACAAACCGCCGTAGTGTAACAGATAACCAGTACGGTGGGTCAGTTCCTGTCTGTTGATCTGTATCATTTACGTAACGGCAAAATAAAAAATAACGCACATGAAGCATGAAAGCGCCGGGCATTTCCTATAAAGTAGTCGCGCTTAAGCTTCAGACACGGAATCATGCAGCAAAATCAAATATCAATGGCGACACCGGTAACGTTGCCATGCGGGCAGGTTGTTAAAAACAGGATTGTAAAAGCCGCGATGGAAGAAAACATGGCGGATAAGCAACTTCAGCCGGATCATGCGCTTTATGCACTTTACCGGTACTGGGCACATGGCGGTGCCGGAATGATCATTACCGGTAATGTGATGATTGATGCAACTGCTATGACCGGCCCTGGCGGTGTGGTTATGCCGCTGGAAGGCGACTTAAAAGCCTTTGAAAAGTGGGCGGCAGTGATCAAATCCGGTGGCGCAAAAGCCATCATGCAACTTAACCATCCGGGCAGACAGATGCCCCGTGAGATTGGTGAAGTGGCATGGGCACCCTCAGACGTTCCACTATCTCTGGGACGATACACCAAACGTTTTGCTAAACCACAGCCGATGTCCTGTGAACAAATTCATCAAATCACCCATCAGTTTGCCCAGGCGGCGAGACGTGCAAAAGAAGCCGGTTTCGACGGTGTGCAAATTCATGCTGCCCATGGCTACCTGTTAAGTCAGTTTTTGTCTCCGCTGGCAAACCGCCGGGAAGACGAGTGGGGCGGTTCTCTGAAGAACCGTGCCCGCCTGTTACTGAACATTGTTTGTCAGGTAAGGGCATATTGCGGCAATCATTTTATTGTGATGGTGAAACTGAATACGGCAGATTTTCAGCGTGGTGGTTTTACTGCGCAGGAAGCAACTGAAGTAGCACAGTGGCTGGCAGGATTGAATGTGGATGTCGTAGAACTGTCCGGCGGAAATTATGAATCTCCGGCTATGCAGGGAACTGCGCAGGAAGGATTTGCCGTATCCCGTAGAGACGCTTACTTCGCAGATGTGGCAAAGCAGATTTCTGAACAGGCTGACGTACCGCTGATGACCACCGGCGGCATTGTCCGGCAGGAAACTGTGCAACAAGTTTTAGACAACGGATGTACGTTCGCGGGTATAGCAAGCGCTCTGGCATTTACGCCGGACCTGATGAGAAAATGGCAGCAAAAGCCGGATTATGCAGGGATAAAACCGGAGTGTGACTGGCAGGATAAAACACTGGCATCGCTGGTGAAAATGGCAAAAGTACGCCGGCAGCTGAGACGTTTAGGCAACGATCTGACCACAATGCATAACCCGACGGGGTTCTGGAGCTTGTTTCTGGATATTCTGCACCGCAGAAAGATGACGATGGTATACAAAGCGTATATCAGCGCAAAGATCAAAGAGACCATTGCGCCGATGCAACCTGAGGTTACACGCTGTGTTTCATCACCCGTTGTTTCTGACGTTGCCAGTCGCGATCTTTAACGGTATCACGCTTATCATGTTCCTGTTTACCTTTCGCAAGGTAAATTTCGAGTTTCACCCAGCACTTTTTCCAGTACATGGCAGTGGCAACAATAGAGTAACCCTGACGCTCACGGCCGCCGATAAGCCGGTCGATTTCTTTTTTATTCAGCAGTAATTTGCGGGCCCGTTCGGGTTCACAAATCACGTGGGTGGAAGCCTGATTCAGCGGCGTAATGCGCGCACCTACCAGCCAGGCTTCGCCGTTTTGCAAAATAACGTACGTGTCAGTAATGTTCACTTTACCTTCACGGATACTCTTTAATTCCCAGCCTTGCAGCGACACACCTGCTTCGAATTTGTCCTGCAGATGATAGTCGTGACGCGCTTTCTTGTTCAGCGCGATGGTGCCGGTTGAGTTTTGATTGGATTTGTTCTTTTTCATGCCCGCCATTATACCGATTGCAAACAGAATGTCTTTTCATTTCCATGGTATATGGGGGCGATAGCGCGCGCTTAAAGGGTAGGTGACAATAAACAGTCGTGGTAGACTTAACAAATTATCAGAAATAAAAAGTGAGTTTATGCCAAGTATCCAACGCAGTGCGTTAGTGGCATACAGTGCCGGGGCCATGTTTGATTTGGTCAATGATGTAGCTGCCTATCCACAATTTTTACCGGGCTGTGCCGACAGTCAGGTTCTTGACCACAGTGAAAGCCACATGAAGGCGTCGTTACTGGTATCGAAAGCCGGTATTAAGCAATGGTTCACAACACTCAATACTCTGGAGCCGGCAAGGCGTATAGACATGCGTCTGGTTGATGGTCCCTTCAAGCAATTATCAGGCGGGTGGACGTTCTCCCCGTTATCTGATGACGCCTGTAAAATTGCGCTTAATCTGGATTTTGAATTCAGTAACCGTTTAACTGAAATGGCCTTTGGTAAGGTATTCAGCGGGCTGGCCACCAGCATGGTGAATGCATTTACGGAACGGGCACGGAGCGTGTACTGATGAGTGACGAAATAACGGTAGAAGTTGCCTACGCATTGCCACATAAGCAATCGCTGGTGGAAATTTCGGTGCCGGCAGACAGCACTATCGAAAGCATTATTGTTGCTTCCGGTTTATGTGAACTTCATCCTGAAATCGATTTGAAGAAAACGAAAGTGGGCGTTTGGAGCCGTGTGGCCAAAATGCGCGACACGGTTAAAGATGGTGACCGGATTGAAATATACCGTCCGTTGATTGCCGATCCGAAAGAGATCCGTAAACGCCGTGCTGAAAAAGCCGTTGAAGAAGGCCGGGCAGATAAAGTGACCGGTGGCCGCCCGAATCCGCTGAAAGCAAAAGAATGATAAGTGAAGGTTAAGTGACATCCGGCGTGTTAATACCGGAAACAGACCCCCTTAAAGAGAAGCCACGGCAAACACCGTGGCTTTTTTTATTTGTCCCGCAGGGAACCCACTTCAAGAAACGGTGATGCATCAATATCTTCAGCGTCCATCATAGAGGCTATGCGTTGCATCGTTGCAACCATCTGGCTTTGTTCCCAGTCCTTCATGTTATTGAACCGGTCAATGAAGTGCTCCTGTAAAGGGCGGGGCGCGTTTTCCAGCGACGCTTCACCTTTGTCCGTCAGATACACGCCTACTTTTCGCTTGTCGGTGGTGCTGCGGATGCGGGTAACCAGTTCACGGGCTTCAATGCGATCAAGAATATTGGTAATGGTAGCAGGACTCAGATTGATGCTTTCCGCAATTTCCCGCACCATGATGCCGGGGCGTTCCTGAATATTTTGCATTACCAGCAACTGCGGGCCGGTCAGACCCACATCTTTACTCAGTTGCTTACTGCGTAAATCAACCGCACGGATGACCTTACGCAGGGCAACCAATAATTCTTCTTCTTTTCTCATAAATAAGCCCGTCCTGTGAACTGCTGATTTCACACTAACCGGTGTAAAAAGTGCTGGTGTTTGTGGTACTGATCGATGACATCGTTGATAACAGCAAGTGTCGACCAGCCCATGATGTCGTATCCCTGTCCACCCTCACTCAGGTGAACTTCGGCGCGATAGTACGTGTCATCACTATCTATGTCCAGCGTACCGTTTAAATCCGGCTGTACTGTGGATGTAGGATAAACCGCATAGATAAAATCAGGCTGCTCGTTGAGTTTCACCGTCAGCATCATGAACTTATCTGTCTGCTCAATTTCCACATCAAAATTCAGTTTACCAAATTCCTCTTTTACATCACTAAATGCCGGCAGTACCGTTTTATCCAGAAAGCGATTTACGGCTTTTTTGTTCGGGAAAGACACGATGTTTTCCAGCCTCGAACGCCAGTTTTTGTCACTGTCACCGGTACTGGTCTGAAAACCACTTATTTGCATACTTTCCCGCTTGTAATCTTCCACCCGCAGGGCCTTCATCAGGCCGAAGAGTGCAACAAGCAATATCACCGAAAAAGGCAGTGCTGCGACTATCGTCATGGTTTGCAACGCGCCCAGCCCGCCGGCGTAGAGCAGGATGGCAGCCACCACACCCACGCTGACAGCCCAGTAAATGCGTTGCCATAAAGGCGTATCGTTACGACCGTTAGAGCACAGCATGTCCACAACCATGGCGCCTGAGTCACAGGAGGTCACAAAGAAAATCACTACCATCAGTACTGCCAGTAAAGTCAGTACACTGCTGAACGGGAAGTTTTCTAAAAAGACAAACAGGGCGACTGAGGTATCTTCGTTTACCATTGAAGCCAGCGCGTCTTTGCCCTGTACCAGTACCATATCGATAGCGGTGTTGCCGAACACGGTCATCCACAACAGGGTAAATGCAGTCGGGATAAGCAGTACACCCATGACGAATTCACGGATGGTGCGGCCATAAGAGATACGGGCAATGAACAAACCAACAAAGGGCGCCCAGGCTAACCACCATCCCCAGTAGAAAATTGTCCAGCCGCCAATCCAGTCTGTTTTGGCGTAGGCAAACAAGTTGAGGGTATTGCGCACGATGTCGGAAGCATACGCTCCCATGTTTTGCAGGTAAGCCTGCAGCAGGAATACCGTGGGGCCAAGCACCAGTACGAAAACCAGTAATGCTACGGCAAGTAACATATTTGCTTCGGATAATCGGCGGATCCCCTTATCAAGACCGGTAGTCACAGAAATGATGGCAATACCCACAACACCGGCCATCAGGCCAATTTGTACACCTGTTGTGCTTGGAATGCCGAACACATAAGACAAACCGGCATTAATTTGTGCTGCACCGAAACCCAGTGACGTGGACACACCGAAGATAGTGGACGTAACAGCAAATATATCCACCAGGTGGCCGGGCCAGCCGTAGATACGCTCACCAATTAAAGGATAGAGTGCCGAACGTAATGTCAGCGGTAGCTGATGACGGTAGGCAAAGTAACCCAGCACCAGCGCAACCGCGGCATAAATTGCCCATGGATGTACGCCCCAGTGGAAAAAGGTGGTTTTCATGGCTTCTTTCACTGCGGCAATACTGTTCGGGTCGGCTGTGGGCGGCGCGAGGAAGTGCATGACCGGCTCGGCAACACCGAAGAACATCAATCCTATCCCCATACCGGCGGCAAATAACATAGATAACCATGTCAGTTTGCTGAACTCCGGCGTGGCGTGATCGGGTCCGAGACGGATATCGCCATACCGGGAAAATCCGAGGATCACCACGGTAAGAAGAATGATGGCTACCGTGAGGATGTAAAACCACCCGCCATTTTGCGCCACTGTGTCCTGCAGTGACTGGAAGAATGTATTGGCCTGGTCAGGGTTGCTGGCTGCATAAATCAGCAAAACAAGAATGGCCAGAGAAGAGGTAAAAAATACCGGTTTATTTAACATTGCACCCGGTTTACTGGTTTCTGTCACTACGGCTTCCTTTGTCTTAATAGATATTAATTATGAATGAATACGACAATTTTGGCGTTTCGTTTAAGGCTCATTCATATTTGCCATAAGTATAATAATTAGTGTTCAACTTGATTTTATTGTCTCCGAAAGGGATCATAGACAAGTTTTTTGACTTATCTGCTATAATTAGAGGGTTTTGTAACGCTATCACCGCGATTACGTATGAACCAAATTGTTAGCGAACAAGTATATCTGCTTGCGATTGCTAAATAAATGATAAGCAAATAGCACGACATAAAATATTTACTCATCTAAGTAAAATAAAGAACCAGAGGAACACACATGCATAAAACACGTCTAAGCTGTGCCATCGTTGCAGCGCTGGCGGCATCTCCGGTGCACGCCCAGGAAGCACAAAGCAAAGCGAAGATCGAAACCATTGAGGTAACGGCAACCAAACGTAGTGAATCTATACAGGATGTACCGGTCGCGGTCAGCGCGCTTGATGGAAAAGCATTGGAAAACCTTGGCATTGACAGCTTCCAGGATTACGTCGAATTCTTACCTAACGTGGTATTCCAGGGGACAGGCCCGGGTCAGAATGAAATTTATATCCGTGGTGCTGCAACCACACAATCAAATATCATGTTGTCATCTGTTCAGGCACTGCAACCTTCAGTTGCTTTTTACCTGGACGAACAGCCGGTATCCATGGCCGGCCGTAACCTCGACATTTACGCAACTGACATCCAGCGCGTAGAAGTACTGCCCGGTCCTCAGGGCACACTGTTCGGCGCAAGCTCGCAGGCGGGTACGGTGAGAATGATCACCGCGAAACCTGATCACTCAGGTTTTTCTGCCGGTGTTGATACCAATATTGGTTTCACCAAAGGCGGCGAGATGAGCAATGCGGTTGAAGCTTATTTCAACATGCCTCTGACCGATGACCTTGCTGTTCGTGTTGCTGCCTATAACGACAGACAGGGCGGCTGGATTGATAACGTGCTGAATGAGCCGGGTAACGGTGGCTACATCGGCAGTGCACAGGTGATCAGCCGTATTTCCGGTGGTGTATTAACCAACCCCGCAGGCATGGATGCAAACCGCATTACTAATCCTGAGATCACGTCTCCGGTAGATGCTGACGTAGTGTCACCGCGAAATGATTCGCTGGTTGAAGACGATTTCAACGATGCAGTTTATGCCGGTGCCCGTTTTGGTCTGTCATACCACATCAATGATGACTGGGATCTGCTGGTGCAGCACACACAGCAAACGTTAGAAACAGAAGGTGTGTTTGCATACGATCCGAATCTGGAAGGAGAAAGCTCCACTAACCGTTTCCAGCCTGAAGAAAACCAGGATGAATTCGGCCTGACGACATGGACACTGGAAGGCCGTCTGCAAAAGCTGGATGTGGTTTATACCGGTGGTTACCTCGACCGTGAAATCGATACCCTTGCAGACTACACCGGTTACACTAATGGCGGTTTATTCTCAGCGTACTATGTATGCAGTTATGACAGCTCTGATGCAAACAGCGAAGACCGCTGCCTTGACCCTACCAAGTTCTACCGTGAAGACACCACTTCAACCCGTATGACCCATGAGCTGCGTTTTAATACCACCATGGATGAGCCATGGCGTGTTACTGCCGGTCTGTTCTATGACGATCAGGAAGTGGCTACTGTTGGTCAGTTTAACATTGCCAGTACTGAGTTATTCCCGGATATGGCAAGAAATCTGGTAGGTAATGAAGGCATTAACAGTGATGGCGGGCCGTTCCCGGCTGATATCAGCTTCGTTAACGACATTACTCATACCATTGAACAGGTAGCAGTGTTCGGTCAGTTTGAATACGATATCACCGATACCCTGACTGCCAGTGTGGGTGCCCGCTGGTACCAGATTGACGACGAATACAAAGGCTCTACAACCACCGTAGATGTGTCCCGCCGTATCCGTGCATTCGGTACAATGGACGATGCTGAATTAGCTGCAGTGGGACTGGATCCTGCTTTGGTTAATGAAGCTATTCAAAGCGGTCAGCTGGAAGTGGACCTGCTGGATTCTGACGGCGTACTTACCGTTGATGACACTATCTGGAAATTCTCACTGGACTGGAAAGTGACAGACGACATCTTACTGTTTGCTAACTATTCAGAAGGTTTCCGTCCGCCGGTAACTAACCGTGTTGGTGGTGGTCTGGCGTCTAATCAGTCCGGTAAGTTCGAGAACTTCCGTATTCCTGTTTACTCTACAACGGATACGCTGGACAACTATGAACTTGGTCTGAAAGGGGATTTCTTTGACGGACTGGTACGTGTGAATGCAACTGCGTACTATTCTGAAATCACCGATCTGCAAACTTCACGTTTCGATCCGACCAATATCTCGTTCCTGGTATTCACCGACAACGTGGGTGATGCTGAGATCCGTGGTCTTGATGCCGATATTACCTGGCTTGCCGGTGATGATTTAATCATCAGCAGTGCATTCAGCTTGCTGGATACTGAGCTGACCCGCGTGAACTCTGAGCTGGAAGGTATTTCTGCCGGTGTCGGTTCTGAACTGCCTTACTCTGCGAAGTTCTCAGGAAACGTAAACGCCCGTTATTTCTTTGAATTACAGGGTGACAAGCGCGGTTACGTGAATGCTTCTGTGAGCTACACCGGTGACAGACTTGCCGGTATGGTGATGGATGCTTACGTAATGGAAGATGCCACGCAACTTATCTACGGCACGGGCTCAGGCCTTAAAATCGAAGATGAAGCTGCAGTGTATGAAGGCGTAACCTATGCAGACAGCAACGGCGAAACGTTCCGTGGCGGCCGTTATGTACAGGAAGCCTATGTACTGACAAATCTTGCGGTGGGTGTGACCAATGATGAGTGGAAAGCTGAATTGTACATAGACAATGTATTTGATGAGAATGCTATTTTGAACATCGATACGCAGCAATTCACGCCGAAAGTGGTAACTAACCGTCCGCGTACCATTGGTGTGCGTTTGTCTTACGATTATTTTTAAGTTATCCGTTGCGTAAGTAATTACGTTAATATTGAAACGGCAAGCCTTTACGGGCTTGCCGTTTTTTCGTTGTTTAATGCAGGATTAACATGACCCGTTCCGTTCAGTCTCGTCTCAATGAAGCCAAAAAAGCCCTGATGCAGTCTCAGTTCGCGCAGGCAGTGTCGTTATGCAAAGAGTGTTTGTCGGGAAATGACAATACCCTGACAGACCGTGAATGCCTGTACCTGATGGCTGTGGCTTTACGAATGACAAAAGAGCCGGCACAGGCCCTTCCTGTTCTGGACAGATTACTGAAAGCTTTTCCCGATTATGGTCGGGGATATCAGGAGCAGGGGTATTGTTTTAAAGCGCTGCAGAAAGGCCGGGAGATGGCCGCTGCGTTTTACCGTGCTACACGATTTAATCCGGCTCTGCTGACTGCCTGGCGGGAGCTGGAACAGGTATACCGCCAGACCGGTAACACAGACGCACTGATGCTGGCAGGACAACACATTCAGTCCTTATCGTCACTGCCAAAACCACTGCTGGGGGCCATGGATTTACTCCATGAAGGGCAGTTACAAAAAGCAGAACAAATTTGCAGGGACTTTCTCAAACAGCATAAACATCATCCCGATGCCATGATGTTACTTGCGGAAGCCGGCATGCAACTGAAGGTTTATCATGATGCAGAATTCCTGCTGGAAAGTTGTACAGAACTGTATCCGGATAATGAAGCTGCAGCGACTGCGTATCAAAGTGTGCTGGGTAAGCTGGGTAAGTTTCCCCGTGCCGTTGAATTTGCCCGCGGGCGTCTGGCACGACAGCCGGATAATTTTCAGGCAGCCGTAGCTCTTGCCCATGCTCTCACCGGCACCGGGGAGGTAGATGAGGCACTGACTTTATACCGCACACTGCTTGATAAAAACAGCAGGCGACCAGCGTTATGGGTACAGTATGGCCATGCGCTGAAGGCCGCAGGCGACGCCGCTGCCGCTGTGGCCGCCTACGAAAAAGCAGCAGAGATAGCGCCTGATTTCGGTGATGCTTACTGGAGCCTGGCGAATACCAAAACGTATAGCTTTCCAGCTTCGCTGACTGGCGGGATGAAAACGGCAGCAGAGAATGAAAATACTGCGCTGGACGATAAAATTCATCTGTATTTTGCGCTGGGTAAAGCCAGTGAAGACGATAAAGCGTTTGATGATGCTTTCCGTTATTACGATAACGGTAATCAGCTGAAGCGCCAGACACTCCGTTTCGATATCTCCCGTACTGAACAGGCGATGGCGTCACAGCAGTCCGCCTGCAATGCGGCTTTGTTTGAGCACGCAAAAGGCTGTGATGCTCCTGATCCGATTTTCATCGTGGGTTTACCCCGCGCCGGTTCTACACTATTGGAACAGATTCTGGCCTCTCACTCTATGGTCGACGGCACGATGGAGCTGCATGATATTCTGGGGATCGCATCAGGGCTCAGCCATCAGGCGGTGCCTTATCCGCAAAACTTGTCATCCCTCACCGATGAGCAATGCAAAAAACTGGGAGAGCAGTATATTGCTCAAACCCGTGCATACCGCCGGGGTGCACCATTTTTTATTGATAAGATGCCCAACAATTTTATTCATACCGGACTTATCAAACGCATTCTGCCCAATGCCAAAATCATTGATGCCAGACGGGATGCTGTGGCTTGCTGTTTCAGCGGGTTCAAGCAGCTTTTCGGCGAAGGACAGGAGTTCAGCTATTCACTGAATGACATCGGACGTTATTACAATGCTTACCGGAAGCTGATGGATCACTGGCATGAAGTATTGCCGGGACAAATCCTGACGGTGCAGCACGAAGATGTGATTAACGATCTTGAAGGGCAGGTCAGACGCATGCTGGACTTTTGCGGATTACCTTTTGAAGAGGCCTGCCTGAACTTCCATCAGACGAAGCGGGTGATTAAAACCCCCAGCTCAGAGCAGGTAAGACAACCGATTTACCGTTCCGGCATGACGCAATGGAAAGGCTTTGAACCTTACCTTGCGCCATTGTTTTCGGTACTGGACGGGGAGACTGAAGCTTAGTATTTCTTCCGTTGCAGGCCGGTTTCAGCAAGAATTTTCGCGGAAATTTCTTCTACGGAATAGCGGGTTGAATTCAAAAACGGGATGCGCTCGCGACGATAGAGGTTTTCTACTTCCCGAAGTTCCATACGACACTGCTGCAGTGACGCGTAGCGGCTGTTGGCCCTGCGCTCAGAACGGATCTGGCTGAGCCTTTCCGGATGGATGGTCAGGCCGAACAACTTCTGTTTATAACGGCGCAGTGCAGGGGGCATCTTCAGCATGTCACCCATGTCTTCCTCAGTGAATGGATAATTGGCCGCTTTAATGCCGTACTGAAGCGCCAGATAAAGGCTGGTGGGTGTTTTACCTGAACGGGAAACACCCACTAATATAATGTCTGCTTCTTCGTAGTTTTTGATGTTGGAACCATCATCATTGGCCAGTGCATAGTTCACCGCTTCAATGCGAATATCATAGGTTTTTTCGTGAATACTGTGGGTACGGTGTTTTTCCGGTTTTGATGGTACACCGAGCACTTTTTCAACAGGCGCAACGAATTGATCGAGAAAATTATAATTAATACCCACTGAACGGGAGATAATTTTGCGCACATCGACATTCACAATTGTATAAAAAACGAGCGGCCTTTCTCCCGTATCTTGAAAACTTTCAGAAATTTTCTCCAGTACCTTGTAGGCCTGTTCCTCGGTTTCAACGAAGGGAATCGTGGTGTGATTAAACTGTATAGGGAACAGAGACAGTAAGGCGTGGCCGAAGACCTCAGCAGTGATGGCTGTACCATCTGAAATGTAGTATGCGGTACGCAAAACAAATCCTTAACATTGTTGTAATTTTATTACGGAATACAGAAAGATTTTACTTTCGATTTTTCACCATTCTAAGATGAAACCGTCGAAAAGCCAGCATGCTATGAACAGGTTGGCACTAACCTCGGCGAATATCGCAAAGTTTCGTGATAAACATTTCGTAACACAGGTTGCGTAAATTAGCGGAACTGACAAGTTTAATAAAGCTGGAGGCTTTGGCCGTGCAAGAATACGTACTTTGGTACCAGGAATTGGGGATGCATGATGTAGGTCGCGTTGGCGGCAAGAATGCATCTTTAGGTGAAATGATTTCTAATTTGGCAAATGCAGGTGTGCAGGTGCCGGGCGGTTTTGCTACAACTGCAGATGCATTTAACGAGTTTCTTGAGCAAAGTGGTCTTGAAGCACGGATCCATGATGTACTGGATACCCTGGATGTTGACGATGTAACAGCACTGGCTGAAGCAGGTAAAAACATCCGTCAGTGGATCATCGACACGCCGTTCCAGCCCGCGCTGGAAACTGCAATTCAGGAAGCATTTGCAACGTTACAGGGCGATGCCGGTGATGAGGCGTCGTTCGCAGTCCGCTCTTCCGCAACAGCAGAAGATATGCCTGATGCATCTTTCGCAGGGCAGCAGGAAACTTTCCTGAACGTAAAAGGTTACGATGCGGTGCTGGTGGCTATCAAGCACGTATTTGCCTCTCTGTTTAACGACCGTGCCATCTCTTATCGTGTTCACCAGGGCTACGACCATAAAGGGGTTGCACTGTCTGCCGGTGTACAACGCATGGTACGAAGCGACATCGCGTCTTCCGGTGTTATGTTCACCATTGATACAGAATCAGGCTTCGATGATGTGGTATTTGTGACCAGTTCATTTGGTCTTGGTGAGATGGTGGTGCAGGGTGCCGTTAACCCTGACGAATTCTATGTACACAAGCCTACGCTGGCCAATGGTAACCCGGCTATCCTGCGCCGTAATCTGGGCAGCAAGCTGACAAAAATGATTTATTCTGCAGATGAGTCCCATGGCAAGCAGGTATCTATTGTTGATATCGACAAAGCCGACAGTCTGCGATTCTCTCTGACTGACGATGAAGTACAGGAACTGGCTAAGCAGGCTGTAATCATTGAAAAGCACTATCAGCGTCCTATGGACATTGAATGGGCTAAAGACGGTACAGACGGCAAGTTGTACATTGTTCAGGCCCGTCCTGAAACGGTACGCAGCCGCGAAGACAGTCAGACAATTGAACGTTTCCACCTCAAAGATAAGAGCAGCATCGTCTGTGAAGGCCGTGCTATCGGTCACAAGATTGGTGCCGGTGAGGCGAAAGTGCTTGGCTCAATTGAAGAGATGGACAAGATTCAGCCCGGTGATGTGCTGGTCACTGACATGACGGATCCTGACTGGGAACCCATCATGAAAAAGGCCTCTGCCATTGTGACTAACCGTGGTGGCCGTACTTGTCACGCTGCAATCATCGCCCGTGAATTAGGTATTCCGGCAGTGGTAGGGTGTGGTAACGCCACAGATTCTATTGCCACCGGCGACAAAATCACGGTTTCCTGTGCGGAAGGTGATACAGGTTACATCTACAGTTCTGAGCTGGAATTTGATGTGGTGACTTCCCGCATTGATGCCATGCCGGAATTGTCACTGAAAGTGATGATGAACGTAGGTAACCCTGACCGTGCATTTGATTTCGCCCGCCTGCCAAGTGCCGGTGTGGGTCTGGCCCGTCTTGAATTCATTATTAACCGCATGATTGGGGTTCACCCTAAAGCTTTGCTGAATTTCGACAGCCAGCCTGAAGAGCTGAAAGAAGAAATCAGTGAAATGATTGCCGGTTACGAGTCACCCCGTGAATTCTACATCCAGAAACTGGTAGAAGGCATTGCCAGCATTGGTGCTGCATTCTCGCCGAAGAAAGTAATTGTTCGCATGTCTGACTTCAAGTCGAACGAATACTTCAACCTGGTAGGTGGTTACCAGTACGAGCCGGATGAAGAGAACCCGATGCTGGGCTTCCGTGGTGCCAGCCGTTACATCTCTGACGATTTCCGCGACTGCTTTGCGCTGGAGTGCGAAGCCATCAAGCGCGTTCGTAACGTGATGGGGCTGACCAACGTTGAAATCATGATCCCCTTCGTCCGCACACTGGAAGAAGGCCGTCAGGTTATCGAAATTCTGGCTGAAAATGGTCTTAAGCAGGGCGACAACGGTCTGCGGGTTATCATGATGTGTGAACTGCCGTCTAACGCATTGCTGGCCGACCAGTTCCTGGATATCTTTGATGGTTTCTCCATCGGTTCCAACGACATGACACAGCTTGCGCTGGGTCTTGACCGCGACTCAGGCCTGATTGCCCACCTGTTCGACGAGCGTGATCCTGCCGTGAAGGCGTTGCTCTCTATGGCAATCCGTGCCGCAAAAGCCCGTGGCAAATACGTTGGTATTTGTGGTCAGGGACCATCGGATCATGATGATTTCGCTGCATGGCTGGTGGAAGAAGGCATCGATTCTGTGTCACTGAACCCGGATACTGTGGTAGAAACCTGGTTATACCTGGCAGAAAATCACGGATAAGCTATAGTTAGTTTGTAGTTTAAGGAAAGCGGGCCCATCCCAACCAGCCCGCTCAGACACAAAAGCCGCTTAAAGCGGCTTTTTTATTGCCTGTTCTTCAGCGTGATTTACGGGCCAACTTGCGGGAAAGCAGGAAGGTATCGAGCTTGCGGGCACCCCGCTGCATGCTGCCCTGTACCACCTTAAGCCACACACGGGCCTTTGGTATGTCGTAACTGAGTACAACCAGACCGGCCAGGATCAGCAGTGTTGAACCCGGAATAATGGTCAGTACAACGCCGGCAACGGCGAGCAGGGCACCAAGTGTAATTCGGATTGCTTTTATCATCATAAGTCCGGTTTTTCTCCAATGCTGACAGACTACTTTATTTATAGCAAAAACCAAGAGAATTGATGTAAGTAAGTGTAAACGCCCCTGCTGATAGCGATAGTGATAACTATCAAGCCGGGAATAATGACGAAAAATGGCGTTTGTGGTAGTTTACGAAACAGGAAAGCATTAAAAACACCATTAAAAAAGAAGTGAAGTATGACAGAGCAAACAACGCCGCAAATTACAGAACAACAACGTCAGCAGTGGCTGAATGAGCAATTTAAAAAAGCAACGAAGTATCTGGCAGAGAACGGAGTTGTGGTATCCACCGTTGATGATGCAGCCAGCCGGTATCTTTATCCGTTGTGGGCAGTTCTGAAAGTGAAAGCGATGGACGGTGCAGCATTCTGGGTACTGAGTGGTGACTTACCGGTAGATTTTATCTCTGCAGGTAATGCAGCGAACGGTCGTGATGCATTACGCCACTTTGTTATGAGCTGGCAGCTAAAAGCAGAAAACATTCAGCGCTCGGGGATCACCGATCAGACTCAGCTACAGTTTGCAGCCATTATGCAAAACCGTGCAGAGCAACTGTATAAGTTTGTTGAGAAAGATGAAATTTGGGGTTCTGTCTGAGCTGCCGGGTATTAAGTATGACGGAGACTGTTATGGTTTAAAGTCTCCGCTCAATGGCATTCCTGCACGTCCGGTAGCCTGAAACGGTTGATAGGGCAAAACATACGCTGACGGGGAATGCCCGCTTCCATGAATACCGGCCCTTCCGGTGTGTAACCTCTGGCTTTATGCTCATCCACACTGGCCAGATTACAAACCACTTTCACCTGATCCACTCTGGCTGTTTTGCCCAGTTTAATTAAAGAACGAAACAAAATTTTATACACATCCAGCGTGCGGTAAGCATGCAGCACGGCGATCCGGCCAATTTCACCGTCTCTGGTAATTCTGCCGGTGGCAACCGGCTGATGATTTTCGTCTGAAACAAGGATGTGCAGGGCGTCAGGATCCCGATCGTCGAATTCTGCCTGCCGCGGAATACGCCACTCCACAACAAATACCTGTTCGCGAAGTTCTGTAAGTCGATTTTTACCACTCATCCAATCAACATTTTCGATTTGAAAACGCATGATTCAAGCTCTGAGTTGCCTGTACGCTGCGGGACTTTCTTCATGAAAAACGCAGCGAGCCTAAAGGACTAGTTCCTTAGTTCCCAGTAACCTTTATTGATCAGTATAGCCAAAAGTTGAATCATCGCAATGTCATCTGCGTCAGCAACCGGGTGTTCCGGCGGATACGGCTGGCCAGCGAGAACGGGCAGTAATAACGGTTTTAATGAGGACGCAGCACTAAACCTTTCACCATTCACATAAAACGAAAACTCTTCATCAGCCTGATTTTCACTGTATACCGGCTTGCAGCCGGGCGCCCGGTAAACAGCACATCCTGTTTCAACCGCTTCAGTGATTTCAGCAAGGGTATAGGGCTCTCCCGGCACGTTTTCCGGCAGGTACTGAGCGCTCAAAATACTGAGCAATCCGTCCTCACCCTGGTCAGATTGCAGGTAATCAATCATTAGTTGTCGTAAACCTGACAACGCATCATAGCTAACCATGGATGGATGTTCCTGCGGCAACAGGTGCGGGTCGCTGTATCGTCGTGGTGTAACACCGGCTACTGCCGGCGCTGCCGCGAGATGGTCTGCCAGTTGTTGCAGTAAATCGTTCTGGTCAGGGGCACGGAAGCCAATGGAATAAGTGAGGCAGTCTTCCAGTGCAGTACCTTCGTGGGCCCAGCCCGGAGGGATATAAAGAATATCACCGGGCTTAAGGACTACATCGATATCGGGGTTAAAAGAGGCAACCTGTTGTAAATCTTTGTGCGGGCGGCACACTTCAGCATTGTCAGGAGGCGCAACGCGCCAGCGGCGGGAACCTTTACCCTGAATAAGAAAAACATCGTACTGATCGGTATGTGCACCCACGCCGGCGCCTTCTACAGCAAAGCTAATCATTACGTCATCCATTCGCCAGTAGGGGATAAAGCTGAACAACGACATTAATTCGTCCACGTCTTCACTGTAACGATCTGTCGCCTGTACGAGCAACGACCATTTGCCTTTGCATACCTGGTCGAAATCTTCAAACGGGCCGTGGGCAACGTCCCACTTGTCACCGGTCCGGCTGACGATGCGGCTGTCGATGTCAGCTTCCATCGCCATGCCGGCAAGGTCATGCTCATCCAGGGGATCATCGAAATCAATAATGCCGCTGCGGATAACTAACGGGGCTTTTTGCCAGTAAGTGGCGAGAAACTGATCAGGATTAAAATCAGTATTTAAGATGTACATAAATAGTTAATCTTTTTGTAATCGCAATGAATGGGCAACCAGGTTATCGCCGACGACAAAGCTGTTAGAGAATTCAAATTGAGAGGCACCGGCATCAACAAGTTGTCCCCGGGTTCTGGCGCACACGGTAATTGTGCCGGGCTGACTGGCCTGTTCAAGCCTTGCTGCGCGGTTTACGGTTTTTCCCCAGATATCAAAATGGGGTTTATGGGCACCGATTATCCCGCCCGTGACAGAGCCGGTTGCGATTCCTATCCGGATATTACAGCCAAGGTCTTTTTCTTTTGCCAGTTCATGAAAGCTTTCTAAAATTGCGCTGGCAAAGGTACACAGTGTCACCGCAGTATTCTCCTGAATATATTCAGGTACTGTAATGGTGGAGGGGATACCGGTAGCGGCCATGTATTCATCGCCGTTGGTTTTTACCTTTTCAATACCCAGGCGCAGGGCGTGGGCATCGAACAGACGATAAAGATCGTCCAGAATCGCAACAATGCCAATGTCATCGTATTTTTCACTGAGCTTGGTATAACCCTGAAGGTCTGCGAAAAGCACTGAGACATTGGTGATTTTTTCTGTGTGGCCTAAGGGCCAGTGTTTGCTCTTATCGTCCGGCGCTGCCGGTAACATGCTTTTCAGCAAGGTTGTGTTGCGGCGTTCCGACAACAACAAGGCTTCCGCCTGCTTTTCAATTTTATCTCTGACCAGCCTGAGCATGACAAGCCCGCCGGAAACCAGAATGATGGCATTAGACAGGCGAAGTGTGGCCCAGGTATGAGTTTCACTGAATACAATTACACCTTCCACGATGATATACAACAGGCCGTAGGTATATTCAGCAAACCGGCGTTGTTGCTGTTCGCTGCGGGGAAAAATAAAGCCACTGGTGATCATGCCGACCAGCAGGAGCTGTTGTAATCCCGTGTCTTTTTCCCACATCAGTGATAGTAGCGTGATGAGGGTCATACAACTGGTGACAAATATAAACCGCGCGCGGTCAGCGGCATCCGGTTGATTACGGTAAGTCAGCGCAAGGGTGCTGCTGAACAGGAGTGCATGGGTGGCGATAAGCAACAGAATCGACACTGAATAGTCTTCAAGAATAAAAACAACAATCAGTGTGTAGGCAGCCAGACCGGCTAAAACCGCAAGTGATAATGTCCGTACCAGTGAAAGCATTGAAACACTGGTTTTGCTAGCATGTGAATTCACAAGTATCCTGAAAAGAAGAAGGGCTGCACAGCAGCCCTAATATTCATACCGGTGACTAAATAGTATACCGTGACATTTATTCCGGCAACTGATCAACAAGGCGAATTGCATCACCGATGTAGTTAGCAGGAGACAATGTTTTCAGTTCTGCTTTCACTGCATCAGGCAGAGTCAGACCGTCGATGAATTCAGCCATCACTTCTGCATTGACTTTCTTACCACGGGTCAGCTCTTTGAGCTTCTCGTAAGGCTTTTCAATGCCGTAACGACGCATAACGGTTTGTACCGGCTCAGCCAGCAGTTCCCAGTTATTGTCCAGTTCAGCAAGCAGGCTGGCTTCGTTAACTTCCAGTTTGCTGATCCCCTTCAGGGTCGCCTGATAAGCAATAACCGCATAACCCACACCAACACCCAGATTACGCAGAACTGTAGAGTCTGTCAGGTCGCGCTGCCAGCGTGATACAGGCAGTTTGGCGGCCAGGTGGTCGAAAATCGCGTTTGCCAGACCCAGATTACCTTCTGAGTTTTCAAAGTCGATTGGATTGACTTTGTGCGGCATGGTAGATGAACCGATCTCACCGGCAATGGTTTTTTGTTTAAAGTGACCGAGCGCAATATAGCCCCAGACGTCACGGTCAAAATCCAGTACGATGGTGTTGAAACGGGCCACGGCATCAAACAGCTCAGCAATGTAATCGTGAGGTTCGATTTGTGTGGTGTACGGGTTCCATGTCAGGCCCAGGCTGGTAACAAATTTTTCTGACAGGGCGTGCCAGTCAGTATCAGCATACGCAGACAGGTGAGCATTATAGTTGCCCACTGCACCGTTGATTTTACCCAGCAGAGTGACCGCAGCGATCTGGTCGCGCTGACGGCGTAAACGCATGGCGACGTTCGCAATTTCTTTACCCATAGTCGTAGGCGATGCAGGCTGGCCGTGAGTACGGGCCATCATCGGAATGGTTTTGTATTCCTTCGCCAGACGGGTAAGCTCACTGATCAGCTTATCACAGTAAGGCAGAAGCACGGTGTCACGGGCTTCAGTCAACATCAGGCCGTGAGACAGGTTGTTGATGTCTTCTGAGGTACACGCAAAGTGAATGAATTCACTGATTGCGTTTAATTCGCTGTTGCCTTCTACTTTTTCTTTTAAGAAGTACTCAACCGCCTTCACATCGTGATTCGTTGTGCGCTCAATCTCTTTAATGCGCATTGCATCATCAACAGAAAAAGAAGCAACAATGTCGTTCAGCAGTGCGTGAGATTCATCGCTAAAAGCAGGGACTTCAGTAATTGAAGCCTGTTCAGACAGCATTTGTAACCATCTTACTTCTACCTGAACACGGTATTTCAATAAGCCGTATTCACTGAAAATGCTGCGCAGCTCTGCACTTTTACTTGCATAGCGGCCATCGACAGGGGAAATTGCGGTTAACTGAGTCAGTTCCACCTTTAGCTCCTAAACTAATTGATTAATCTCAGTGCAAGGGTTGCACTGTGTAAAATTTGTTTGCGGTTAAAGAGTATCTGGCGGCGCCGGCCGCCCATTTGCCGCCACATGACGGCAGCGCGCACACCCGCTAACAGCAGGGCACGGACCCGCTGCTGGTTAAGGGGACGGCTTAAATGTTCTGTATTGCCGGCTACCTGAATTTTCGGTGCCAGCGGGCTGATAATATCACTGTAAATACTGGCCAGGGAGGCAATGATCTGACTGTTGTCAAAATCTACATGTGCCAGTTGCCGCTGAACGTGGGAAATACGCTGGCTCAATTCATTCAGGGCTGCCGGTTTGGCGCTGAGTTTTCTTTCCAGACCAAGCAGGCTGGCAACATAACGGGTGAGTTCGGCATCTTTATGGCTGCTGCGGCCGGAGAGCTGGGAGACTATGCTCTGATAACCCATCTTTAAATTGCTTAACTGCCCGAAAACATGTTGCGGTGATTCGGGGTCGGTTACCAGGATACTCGACAGGCTGGCCTCACAGGCTTCGGTATCCACTGTGCCTGCGCGTGCGACTTTTTGTACCAGTGCTGCGGCCTGACAAACGCCTGCCAGCGCAATATGTTGCTCTATTTTAGGATCCAGCATCACCGTATGTAACTCTCAATGATTCCGCCACCCAGACAGACTTCTTTCTGATAAAACACCGCAGACTGGCCGGGCGTAACGGCCTTTTGCGGCTCATCGAAGAGCACTTCTATCAAATCATCATTGAGCGGACGGATAGTGCAGGGGATGTCTGTCTGACGGTAACGGGTTTTAACGACGGCACGCACCGTTTCCGTTACAGGCGTTCTGTCTACCCAGTGCAGTTGCCGGGCAATCAGTCCTTTGGAATACAGACGGGGATGATCAGCACCCTGACCGACGATGAGCACATTACGTTCAACGTCTTTGTCTACCACGTACCACGGATCGTCACCATGGGCCGCCAGACCACCAATGTGTAAACCTTTTCTCTGACCCAGGGTGTGATACATCAGGCCTTCGTGTTCGCCGATAACTTCGCCTTCAGCGGTTTCGATAACACCCGGCTGTGCGGGAAGGTACTTAGACAGGAAGTCTTTAAATTTACGCTCACCGATAAAACAAATGCCGGTGGAGTCTTTTTTGTCAGCCGTTACCAGTCCCTGTTCTTCAGCGATTTCACGAACACGGGGCTTTTCCAGTTCGCCAACAGGGAACAATGTTTTAGCGACATGTTCTTCGCCCAGCGTATAAAGGAAGTAACTCTGATCTTTATTACCATCCAGGCCACGTAACATTTGCCAGTGACCGTCTTTCTCACGGCGGCGAACATAGTGGCCGGTAGCAATGTAATCTGCACCTAAATCTTCAGCTGCAAATTCCAGGAAGGCTTTAAATTTAATTTCTTTATTACACATGATGTCGGGGTTGGGCGTTCTGCCGGCTTTGTACTCTTCCAGAAAGTACTCAAATACATTATCCCAGTACTCAGCGGCGAAATTGATCGTGTGTAATTCAATGCCCAGTTTATCAGCCACGGCCTGTGCATCAGCTAAATCTTCTGCAGCTGCACAATATTCGTCGTTGTCATCTTCTTCCCAGTTTTTCATGAAAAGCCCTTCTACCTGGTAACCCTGCTGCTGCAAGAGATACGCAGAAACAGAAGAATCTACACCGCCGGACATACCGACAATGACTTTTTGGGATGCAGGTGAAGGTGTTGAATTTGATGACATATTAACTCTTAGTGGATTTCCAATTTATCTGGCTGACTCAGGGTCGCGGATTCTACCAGAATTATCTGACTATGGCACGGCAGTAACCCGGCAATTCAGCTATAACTTGTGCCTTTTTGTAAAAAGTATAGAAGCATGCTGCTATTGCACAATTGCCGCTACGGAATTTCGACAGGCTCTGTCAGAGAAAATTACTGAATTTGCAGGTATTCGCCGTTAGCAATGCCATCAATGGTCCAGTTGCCGATACGGTACCGGATCAGTCTGAGCGTCGGGAATCCCACGTGGGCTGTCATCCGTCTGACCTGACGGTTTTTGCCTTCGGTAAGGGTCACCGATAACCAGCTGGTGGGAATGTGCTGCCGGAACCTCACCGGTGGATTGCGCGGCCACAGTGCCGGTTCATCCATGCGGTATACTTTTGCCGGCCGCGTAAGGCCGTCTTTCAGTTCCACACCATCACACAGCTGCTGGATGGCCTCATCTGTGGGCTCTCCCTCAACCTGCACCCAGTAGGTTTTACTGGTTTTGGCTTTAGGATTTGCCAGACGGTGCTGCAGTTTGCCATCGTCAGTGAGTACCAGTAAACCTTCGGAATCTCTGTCGAGCCTGCCGGCTGCATACACGCCGGGAACGGGAATGAAGTCTTTCAGGGTTTGTCTGCCTTCCTGATCGGTAAACTGTGTCAGTACGTTAAATGGCTTATTGAACAGCAGAATTTTGCCCGCCGGCATTTTACACTCCCGGAAAATAGTCAGAACCGGTGCGCATGCTACCGCAAAAATGCCGGCGGGGCGGACTGTCTGTGTCACTTTTTTGAAGAAAAAAAACGAAATTGCAAAAAAAGATCAGGAAATTGACAAAAATTAGATTGATCTTCACGCTTAAGACAATGGTATGACTTGTAACTCCTACGTTCGACCCTATACTATTGAGCGCGGTAATTTCGGCAGGACAGGGTGCGTCTGCAAGGCGGGCCCGCAAAAATGACGAATTGGGTGTAGTGTTCGTGGGCGAGAGGACATTACACGGTGATCTGTAAACTACAGATATAGACCAGACTGAAAGGTTATTTCAGTAATCGTGATCAGAATCTTACGATATTACCGGAATGCCCTGCATATTATAGCGATTCCACGCGGGGTTAATGGAATAAATCAGGTAGCTCTTTACCGACAACTTTGAGGTATATAATGACCAAAGCTAAGTCGACTATCATCTACACAAAAACAGATGAAGCGCCAATGCTGGCGACTTACTCTTTACTGCCAATCATTGAGAAATTTGCTAAATCCGCTGACATCGACATCGAGTTAAGCGATATTTCACTGGCTGCGCGTATTCTCGCCAACTTCCCGGATTACCTGAACGACGATCAAAAAGTGCCTGACGCACTGACTGACCTGGGTGAAAAAACGCAGGATCCAGAAGCAAACATCATTAAACTGCCTAACATCAGTGCATCTATTCCCCAATTGCGTGCAGCAATCAAAGAATTAAACGCCAAAGGCTATAACGTTCCTCCGTTCCCTGAAGATCCTAAAACGGAAGAAGAAAAAGACATCCGTGAACGATACGGAAAAGTACTGGGTTCTGCTGTTAACCCGGTTCTGCGTGAAGGTAACTCAGACCGCCGTGCACCGACAGCGGTTAAAAACTTCGCGAAGAAACACCCGCATTCAATGGGTGAGTGGAGCCAGGCTTCACGCTCTCACGTTGCGCATATGCGCGGCGGCGATTTCTACTCAAGTGAGAAGTCCACTACTGTTGAGAAAGATGGCTACGTAAGCATCGAATTTACCGGTAAAGATGGTAGCAAGAAAACCCTGAAGCCGCGTGTAGATCTGCTGGCGGGTGAAGTAATCGACGGTATGTTCATGAGCAAGAAAGCCCTGTGCAAATTCTTCGAAGAACAAATCGAAGATGCGAAGCAAACCGGCATTCTGTTCTCACTACACGTGAAAGCGACCATGATGAAGGTGTCTCACCCCATCGTATTCGGTCACTGTGTAAAAGTGTTTTATAAAGAACTGTTCGACAAGCACGGCGAACTGTTCAAAGAACTGGGTGTTAACCCTAACAATGGTTTAGGCAGCGTTTACGACAAAATCGCTTCTCTGCCGGAATCACAGCGTTCTGAAATCGAAAAAGACATCAACGCCTGTTACGCTGACCGTCCGCCTATGGCAATGGTTAACTCCGACAAAGGTATTTCTAACCTGCACGTGCCTTCAGACGTTATTGTTGACGCGTCTATGCCTGCAATGATCCGTAACAGCGGTCAGATGTGGGGACCAGATGGTAAGGCGCACGATACTAAAGCGGTTATCCCTGAGTCTACTTACGCGACTATCTATCAGGAAGTGATTAACTTCTGTAAGACCCACGGTGCATTTGATCCTACTACCATGGGTACAGTGCCAAACGTTGGTCTGATGGCGCAGAAAGCGGAAGAGTACGGTTCACACGATAAGACCTTTGAACTGGAAGCTGACGGTACTGTACAAATCATCGATCAGGACGGAAATGTACTGATTGAGCACAATGTTGAAGAAGGCGATATCTGGCGTATGTGTCAGGCGAAAGACGCGCCGATTCAGGATTGGGTTAAACTGGCCGTTACCCGTGCCCGTAACTCTGGTATGCCGGCAGTATTCTGGCTGGACGATGAGCGTGCCCACGATGCACAACTGATCAAGAAAGTTGAGAAGTACCTGAAAGACCACGACACGAATGGTCTGGAAATCCACATCATGTCACCTGTACGTGCGATTCGTTTCTCAATGGAACGTGCAATCCGCGGTCTGGACACCATCTCTGTAACAGGTAACGTTCTGCGTGACTACCTGACTGACCTGTTCCCGATTCTGGAACTGGGTACCAGTGCGAAGATGCTGTCTATCGTGCCTCTGATGGCCGGTGGTGGTCTGTACGAGACCGGTGCGGGTGGTTCTGCACCTAAGCACATTCAGCAGTTCGTTGAAGAAGGTCACTTACGCTGGGATTCACTGGGTGAGTTCCTGGCACTGGCCGTGTCTCTTGAAGAGCTGGCTATTAAGCACAGCAACTCTAAAGCGAAAGCACTGGCGGTTGCCCTTGATAAGGCGACTGAGAAGCTGCTGAACACCGGTAAGTCACCTGAGCGTAAAGTGGGTCAGCTGGATAACCGTGGCAGCCATGTATGGCTGGCGCTGTACTGGGCTGAAGCACTGACTGAGCAGACTGAAGATAAAGAGCTGGCTGAACTGTTCAAGCCAACTCTGGAAGCGATGACTGCCAACATCGACAAAATCATCGAAGAAATCGATGCGACTCAGGGTCAGCCACAGGATATCGGTGGTTACTACTTCCCGGACGAAGACAAGCTGTATGCAGCCATGTCTCCAAGCAAAACGTTGCAGGAATCCCTGTCTAAGTAAGCGTTTAAGCAAGAACCAAAAAACCCGGCTTTCGCCGGGTTTTTTATTTGGTAGCGGTAAATTTGAAGACACCGCTGAAAATGGCGCATAAAAAAGGCCTTCTACCGACTGCCGAATCGCAGTAAAAAGCCCTTTGAGATGCTTTTTGAATTTTAACGTTCAGGTTCTTCGACAACACCAATGTTTTCTGCGTGAAGGCCCTTAGGACCCTGCTGTACATCAAACGTTACTTCCTGGCCTGCCTTGAGAGAACGGTATCCATCCATCTGAATGGTGGAGTAGTGGGCAAAAATGTCCTCTCCGCCGTCCTCAGGAACGATAAATCCAAATCCTTTAGCATTGTTAAACCATTTAACTTTACCAACCGCCATACATCGACTTCCTCTTAATCCTTGAACTCATAATACTATGCCCCCACAATAGAAATATGAGGAGCACGATGGCTATGCGCGTCACTCGCATGGCCATAGTTAAAACTGTAGATATTTTAACCATTGAATGTCAAGCGTAAATTAAAGATTATTTATTTACAAAAAAAATCGGCTAATCTGCGCTAAGGCACTATTATTGTACTATGAGTAAAGACAACGCGATCAGTATAGACAGAGAAAAAGAGAGGCTTGCGGAGCGACAAAAGACGCAGCCGCCGCCAATGTATAAAGTGTTGTTGAACAACGACGATTACACGCCGATGGACTTCGTGGTCGAAGTACTCATGCATTTTTTTAATATGGATGCTGAGAAGGCCAATCAGACTATGCTCACCGTACATTATCAGGGACGTGCTGTGTGTGGCATATTTACTGCAGAGATTGCAGAAACCAAAGTGATGCAGGTCAATCAGTATGCGCGTAAGCATCAACACCCGCTTATGTGCACCATGGAACAGGCATAGGTCTATTAACAGAGGGCGAGCGATATGTTGAATAAAGAGTTAGAGCAAACGCTGAACGAAGCTTTCGTGTTTGCCAGAGAACATCGTCACGAATTCATGACGGTAGAGCATCTGTTGCTGGCGCTGATGGATAATTCTGCCGCCCGGGACGCACTTAAAGCGTGTGGTGCCAATATCGAGCAAATCAAAAGCGAACTTATCGAGTTTGTTAAAGATACCACGCCACTCATTATGGATGAGCAGGCAAATGACCGTGAGACGCAGCCAACTTTAGGTTTCCAGCGTGTACTTCAGCGCGCGGTTTTTCATGTGCAGTCATCAGGCAAAGACGAAGTTACCGGCGCGAACGTGCTGGTGGCTATTTTTTCCGAGCAGGAATCTCAGGCGGTTTATATTCTCAAACGTGCTGACGTCACCCGTCTTGATGTGGTGAATTACATCAGTCACGGTGTCAGTAAAAATGAAGACGAAAGTCCTGCCGGTGCTGAAAGTCAGGAAGAGACAGCAGAGGGCGAAGAGTCAGGTTCTGCACTGAGCAAATATTCTACTGATCTGAACCGTCAGGCGAAGGACGGTAAGATTGACCCGTTAATCGGACGTGATGCGGAAGTAGAGCGTACAATTCAAATTCTGTGTCGTCGCCGTAAAAACAACCCGCTGCTGGTGGGTGAAGCCGGCGTAGGTAAAACGGCTATTGCCGAAGGTTTAGCTTACCGCATCGTTAACGATGACGTGCCGGACGTGATTGCTGACAGTACGGTGTATTCTCTGGACTTAGGCGGCTTGCTGGCCGGTACTAAGTATCGCGGTGACTTTGAGAAACGGTTAAAAGCCATTCTTAAAGAACTCAGCAAAGACGAAAACGCCATTTTATTTATTGATGAAATCCATACGATCATCGGTGCCGGTGCGGCATCCGGTGGTGTGATGGATGCATCTAATTTGCTGAAGCCAAAACTGAGTTCCGGTGAATTGCGTTGCATCGGTTCTACCACCTACCAGGAATACCAGGGCATTTTTGAAAAAGACAGGGCACTCGCCCGTCGCTTCCAGAAAGTCGACGTGGTGGAGCCCTCAGTGAGCGATACGACCAAGATCCTGCTGGGTCTGAAGTCCCGTTACGAAGAGCACCATAGCGTTCGTTTTACCCAGAAAGCACTTCAGGCTGCTGCAGAACTGTCTGCCAAGTACATCAACGAACGCCATTTGCCGGACAAAGCCATTGATGTCATGGACGAAGCAGGCGCCAGTCAGCGTTTGTTGCCGGTGTCCCGCCGTAAGAAAACCATCAATGTGGCTGATATCGAGCAAATCATCGCTAAGATGGCCCGGATCCCTGAGAAGTCCGTGTCTGCCTCTGACCGTCAGGTGCTGAAACATCTTGGCCGTGACCTCAAAATGGTAGTATTTGGTCAGGACAAAGCTATTGAGACGCTGACAGATGCGATTCACTTATCCCGTGCTGGTCTGGGCAGTGAAGAGAAGCCTATCGGTAGTTTCCTGTTCGCCGGTCCTACCGGTGTAGGTAAGACGGAAGTCACGCAGCAACTGGCAAAAATCATGGGTGTGGAGCTTATCCGTTTCGATATGTCGGAATATATGGAGCGCCACGCGGTAAGCCGTTTAATCGGTGCGCCGCCGGGATATGTCGGTTTCGATCAGGGCGGCCTGCTTACCGATGCTGTCATTAAAAACCCGTATTCGGTAGTACTGCTGGATGAAATCGAAAAAGCCCACAGTGATATTTACAATATTCTGCTGCAGGTCATGGATCACGGTACGCTGACGGATAATAACGGCCGTAAGGTTGATTTCCGTAATGTGGTACTGGTCATGACAACCAATGCCGGTGTGCAGGAAACCGTACGTAAATCTATCGGCTTCCAGCAACAGGATCACAGTCATGATGCTATGTCGGAAATCAACAAGGTGTTCACCCCTGAGTTCCGTAACCGTCTTGACGGTATTATCTGGTTTAATCACCTTGGCACTGACGTTATTCTGCAAGTGGTTGATAAGTTCCTGGTGGAACTGGAAGCACAGCTGGATACCAAAGGTGTTACCTTTGAAGTCACGCCGGCTGCAAGGGCGTATCTTGCTGAGAAAGGTTACGATAAATCTATGGGCGCACGGCCTATGTCACGCCTTATAAAAGAGGAAGTGAAGAAAGAGCTGGCTAACGAACTGTTGTTCGGAGAGTTGAGCAAAGGTGGCAGTGTGAAAGTCGATTTGGGTGAAAACAAACTGGAGTTCTCATTCTCCGGTGCGGAAACCCGAAATGAAGAGGCGGAATCTAACTGAGGATTTCGCACTTACCCAACTTAAAAACAAAAAGCCCGGTGATATCACCGGGCTTTTTTTTAAGATTCTACAGACTACTGAGTATTATCTTGCACGATAAACGATGCGACCTTTAGTCAGATCGTACGGCGTCATCTCTACGGTTACCTTGTCACCAGTAAGAATGCGGATATAGTTCTTACGCATTTTGCCGGAGATGTGTGCAGTCACAACGTGACCGTTCTCAAGTTCAACGCGGAATTGTGTGCTTGGAAGTGTGTCAACCACGGTTCCTTCCATTTCGATAGAATCTTCTTTTGCCATGAAAAGCAGTTACCTCAGTAAGTCAAAATTTTGCCGCGCAGACATTAACCAATAAACGCCCGTGTGTAAAGGGTTCAGGCTTTATTTGAGCTGAATTTTTGCCAATTCATGTCAAATAAACGTTCATGGGGCAAAAATTTCGTTTTGTAATTCATTTTATTGCACTCGTCTATCTGGTAGCCGAGATACAAAAAACTGCGGGCATCGGATTTAGCATGGGCGATTTGCTGTAATATCATCCACGTGCCCATTGACGAGGACGACAACTCAGGCGCAAAAAACGTATACAGCGCTGAGAAAGAAGCTGTACCGTCACAATGACGGATGTCATCGGTAACGGCCACTGCAACCAGCTCATCTCCGTCCCGCGCTTCAATAAATACGGGGGGATTCCAGTTGCAGAAAATGAAACTGTTATACTGGTCTCTGTTAGCCGGATACATGCTGCCGTCGGTATGGCGCTCATTAATGTACCGCTCGTAAAGAGGGTAGTATTCGTCTTTCGGTGTTGATGACAGCGTAGTGGTGAGGTGACTGTTGCGCTTCAGCACACGTCGCTGACTTCTTGAGGGCGAAAACTGTACCACAGGAATACGTACCGACTGGCAGGCTTCGCAGGTAGGGCAGTGGGGCCGGTAAATTTGATCGCCACTGCGACGGAATCCGGCCTGAATCAGCTGCCCGTAACGATAGCGGAGATCCTGTTCAGTTTCTGCAAATACCAGTAACTGTTCATTCTTATCCGGTAAATAACTGCAGGCGAAAGACTGCGTAAGCCCAAACTTCATGGCGTTATATTTCCACCTTGCCAACTACTACGATATGAGGCAGTTATTCTGCCGTCTTCGTCTATTGTAGCATTATGTTGACGTAAGCGGTCAATAAATGTGCTTCTGGGAATGGTTTGCGCCCCCAGGGACTGCAAATGTTCCGTGGGTAGCTGGCAGTCAATAAATGCAAGATTATGGTTTTGCATGTGTTTTACCAACGCCAGCATGGCCAGCTTGGAGGTATTCGGTTCTTTGTGGAACATAGATTCACCACAAAAAACACCACCAACTGCCACACCGTATAAGCCGCCGGTAAGTTGATTGTCTTCATTCCACACTTCAACAGAGTGGGCAATGCCGGCTCGGTGGAGTCTTTCGTATGCGGTAATCATGTCACCGGTGATCCAGGTATCTGACGACAGTTCATTACTGTCAGGCCGGTAGCGGGGAATGGATGAGCAGGCACGGATAACCGCGTAGAAATCTTCATTCAGCGTGACGCGGTACTGTTTTCGTTTTGCCAGTTTTTTCAGGCTTTTAGATACGTGAAAGCCATCCAGTTCAATGATTGCTCTTGGATCCGGCGACCACCAGAGTACCGGCTCATCATCGCCGAACCAGGGGAAAATACCGTTGGAGTAAGCCTGAAATAACCGGGGGGCGTCGAGAGTTGCGCCGTAAGCCAGCAGGCCGTCAGGTTCTTTCAGTGCTGTTGAAACAGGCGGAAAAGGCGTATCAACATTCAGGTAAGGAAGTTCAATCATGAATTCACGGGGCAGGGAAGCTGCCCCGTACCTCAGTTATCAGCCTTGTTCCGGGCGGAAACCATCGAGGAATTTTTCTGCATCCAGTGCAGCCATACAACCGGTGCCGGCTGAGGTAATTGCCTGACGGTAAATATGATCGCTCACATCACCGGCAGCAAAAATACCTTCCACCGAGGTTTGTGTGGCATTACCCTGCAGACCGCTCTGAACAACAATATAGCCGTCTTTCATTTCAAGCTGACCTTCGAAAATATCCGTGTTCGGCTTGTGGCCAATGGCAATAAACAGGCCCATTACATCGATTTCTTCTTTGGCATCAGACTGCGTGTCAGCGATACGGACTTTCGTTACGCCCATTTCATCGCCCAGCACTTCGTCCAGCGTTTTATTCAGGTGCAGAACCACGTTACCGTTCTCTGCTTTGTCCAGCAGACGCTGCTCAAGAATTTTTTCACTGCGGAAAGTGTCACGACGGTGAATAACGTGAACTTCAGATGCGATGTTTGACAGATACAGTGCTTCTTCAACGGCAGTATTACCGCCGCCCACAACCGCTACTTTCTGGTTACGGTAGAAGAATCCGTCACAGGTTGCGCAGGCAGAAACACCTTTACCTTTGAACGCTTCTTCAGATTCCAGACCCAGGTATTTCGCAGAAGCACCGGTTGCGATGATCAGTGCATCACAGGTATAGGTGCCGGAATCACCGTAAAGGGTGAACGGACGCTTACTGAAATCAGTTTTATTGATGTGGTCAAAAATGATTTCTGTATTGAATTTCTCTGCGTGTTTTTGCATGCGTACCATCAGATCGGGACCTGTCAATCCTTCAGGGTCGCCCGGCCAGTTTTCAACTTCTGTGGTTGTTGTTAACTGTCCACCCTGCTGAATACCTGTTAACAGTACAGGTTCAAGGTTTGCTCTGGCCGCATAGACTGCTGCGGAATATCCTGCCGGGCCAGAGCCCAGAATAAGTAGACGGACGTGTCTGCTTTCTGCCATTTCTATCTCCAATGCTTTCACTCATCGCCGCTGACAACGAGCCTTTAAATGATGGTATCTTTATGTGGGTCAATATCGCATATTCAACCTGAATTGAGTATGACTTTTCATTACAATATATGTCAGTAATGTTACCTGAGCCGTTAACCGGGCTATAATAAACCAAACCGCAGCATATTTAGTATAGAATGCTGAATACATCCGGGATTTTTTGTAGTTTAATAAAATAAAATCCAGACGTTGACCGGGGTCAGCACCGGCAGGAGAGCAGGCATGTCACAATCAGTAATTACGCTTCTGCGTGACGGACAAGACTATATGAATACCTGGCCGGTAAAACGGGAGCTTTATGCTTTCTTTCCGGAGTGCCGTGTCGTCAGTGCTACAAAGCTGGCTATTAAAGCTATGCCGCCTCTGGCCATTGTGGCCGCGGGAATGATGTTAAATGTGCTGGGAAGTGCATATCTGCCGCAAGCGATGGCAATTGGCCTGTTCTTCATCAGCCTGCCATTACAGGGCTTACTCTGGTTGGGACACCGCTCGAATCAGACTCTGCCGCCGCAAATTAAAAGTTGGTATCAGGAAGTTCACCGTAAAATGGCAGCAGAAGGTTGTGAATTGCAGGCAATGCGTTCTCAGCCCAAATATCGTGAACTGGCGGCTACGCTGAAAACTGCATTCAGTGAACTCGACCGCGTTTTCACGCAAAAATGGTTTAACTGACACCCGCTCCTCATACCGGTGACGTCCTGTTGCGTCACCTGACTGCCTTGTCTTTGAACCGTTTGTTAAGCCTTCTTATCTTTTCAGTCAGCTTACGTTGCTTCGCTGTTCTTAACGAATACCAGATTTTCCCCGCATCGTCTGCAGCGATAAGTCATGCCCTTTTTCACATTATTATGCCTTCTCACCGACAATTCTATAGTCTGACAGCCACAGCGGTAGTTAAAGGTTGTCAGGCCCAGTACGGATAAGTCGAAGTCATGTGTCGTCGAAGGGGATACGCCGTAAACATGTTGCATGACAGCCTGCCATTCCGGACCGTGAGGTTTCACTCTGCGTCGTTTGCCTGCTGTATGCCACGTTATCAGATGACTGACTTCATGTGGGATCACATCACTGAAAAATGCCGCTTTGTTTGCAGCCAGTAATACAGGATGAAAGTTAACCCTGTTCTGCTGTAAAAAGGCGGTGCCGGCGTTTTTACCGCTACGCCTGAAAGATACATCCGGCAAAGGGAAAGGGCGGTTAAAATAGCGTTCTGCAACATCAAAGAGGCGGTGAACCTCACGGATCACCGCCTCTTTTTCAGAGTGATTAAGTGTCACCGGTACTTAGTCCACCTTACACTGAAGGCACAGGGTGTATACACCGCGTGGATCATTCAGGCTGGTCACCGTGCCGGTTTCTGCTAACAGGTTCTTCACCATTTTCATCAGGTGACTGTCGTTATCAGCGAATTGCATTTTTGCGCCCCACACCAGCGCCTGGCCGAAAAATTCTTTCCAGAATTGTTCCTGAGGAGACAGGATTCGCTCAACGTACTGAGTGTCCCAGCTTTCCAGACCGGCAATTTCAGCAGCGGATGCGACGGCATCATCAAGGTCGCCGAGTTCGTCTACCAAACCCAGTTCCAGTGCCTGACTACCAATCCATACACGGCCCTGGGCAATTTTATCTACCGCTTCAGGGCTCATACCGCGGGATTCACCTACCATGGTGATGAACTGGCGATAAGCACTTTCCACATTGCGCTGGAGGATTTCACCAAAGCGGGGATCCAGCTCGCGCAGTGCTGACATACCGGCAATTTCGGTAGATGCAACACCGTCGGTGTTAATGCCAAGGTATTCCAGTGAATCCTCGAAAGTAAGGAACATACCAAACACACCGATGGAGCCTGTGATAGTGCTTGGCGAGGCAATGATTTTATCTGCCGGCGCAGAAATCCAGTAACCGCCGGATGCTGCATAGGTGCTCATAGACACAACGACAGGCTTACCGGCGCTTTGCAGTTCCAGCACTTCCTGACGGATAATTTCGGATGCAAATGAACTGCCTCCCGGTGAATCGACCTGCAGAACAACAGCTTTCACCGTATCATCCAGACGGGCCTGACGTAGCAAGCGTGCTGTGCTGTCCCCACCGATTGTGCCGGCGGGCTGGTTGCCGTCGAGGATTTCGCCTTTGGCTACCACAATTGCGACTTTATCCTTCGTGTTACCCATTTTGGGTAACGGCGGATTAACGGCTTTCAGGTAAGTATTGAAAGGGGTAACATTGACACCCAATTTGTTTTCATCCGTTCCGACTAAAGCAACCAGTTCCTGACGGACTTCTTCCCGGGTTTTAAGGGCATCCACCCAGCCGTTGTTCAGTGCATATTTAGCGAAATC
The DNA here is from genome assembly GCF_984505615.1 of Alteromonas sp. Classification (NCBI taxonomy): domain Bacteria; kingdom Pseudomonadati; phylum Pseudomonadota; class Gammaproteobacteria; order Alteromonadales; family Alteromonadaceae; genus Alteromonas; species Alteromonas sp. The sequence continues at coordinate 76,651 of NZ_CFHOXV010000013.1, forward strand.
TGCACCGGCTTCTTCAAACTTGTTCAGCAGAACGTCCAGTTCTTCATCGAAGTTACTGACATCAATACCACGGGCAGCAGCCACATCAGTTTTGTATTGTGACCAGTAAGTGTCGAGCCACAACTTGTTCGCTTCTTTTGCCGCGTCAGACATATCATTACGGATAAACGGCTCTACGGCAGATTTGTACGTACCGACACGGAAGATATGTGTCGTAATGCGTAACTTCTCCAGCATGTCCTTAAAGTACATACCGAAGCGGCCGTAACCTTCAAACATCACACCGCCCATTGGATTCAGGTAAATATGATCAGCACGTGCTGCCAGGTAATATTGATTCTGGCTGTAGTAGTCACCGATAGCGTAGACCGGTTTTTCGGTCTTAAAGTCATCGATGGCAGCGGCTACGGTTCGGAGTTTATCCAGTCCGCCGCCCTGTAACCCGGACAAATCCAGAATGAGCGCTTTTATGCGGGAGTCCTGTTTGGCGTTATCCAGTACCTTAACCACATCACGTACCAGCACTTCCGGGTTTTCCGGTTCTTCACCGAACGCTTCCTGCATGAATTGTGAAAACGGGTCGACCTGTTCCTTTTCAATGACCAGGTTACCGTTCAGCTGCAACAATAATGCACTGTCAGGTTTTACCGAGATGGGATCTTCACTGCTACTGATGGCAATAATGACGCCAATAACAAGAACCAGAAAAATAAGATTAAATACGAGTTTTCTGGCGAAATTCAGTACTGTCCATAGTCCTGTAAATAATGCTTTCGTCCAGCTTCCTTTTGCTGCCATATTGCTTTGTACCTCAGACGGATGTTTAGTTCATGGTAACGGAACCACGAAGGATAGCTAACTTAAATTGTAATGAATTGTGATAGCGGTAAACAAGCGCTAGAGGCCTGATTTACTGTGAATATACATCATTGAGGGATAAGTTTGGTAAAAGCTGTTTCATCTGCACCACGCCGCTGATACATTGTGCTTTCATCAATGTATTTCCCGATGTGTATAAGGAGAACCGCAATTGGAAGCTCTTGACCTGCTGTTAAACCGTCGTTCCCAACCCAGACTAAAAGCCCCTGCGCCGGAGGGCGATGCCCTGGAAAATATATTTCAGGCCGCTTTACGTGCGCCGGACCATGCGGCGCTTACGCCATGGCGTTTTATTGTGTGTGAAGGGCAGGGGCTGGTAAAACTCGGTTCTGTGTTTGAGCAGTCTGCTATTGAAAACGACAAATCCGCCAAAGAAATAGAACGTGCCCCGCAGTTGCCGATGCGTGCTCCTATGGTGATTGTGGCCATCACAACGTATAAAGAGCATGAAAAAGTGCCCCGTGTAGAGCAGGTCGCGTCCACAGCCTGTGCGGTAATGGCCATGCAAATGGCTGCTCAGGCGCAAGGATTCAACGGAATATGGCGGACCGGCGCATACGCCCATTGTGAGCTGGTGAGAAAGGCACTGTCGTTAAATGAAGAAGATGAAATCGCCGGATTTTTATATTTAGGCACACCGGCAATCGATACGCCGCCGGTAATACGTCCGGACAGCACGCCTTTTTTTACTTACTGGCGCTGAGCGTTTCAATCCTGACCGGCGTTGACCGCATCATTGATATGCATATAGCAAAAGGCCGGCAATATTGCCGGCCTTCCCGTATCCGTTGAACGGACATTAAATTGAGTCAGTATTAATCTACCTGAACAATTTTAAGCGCGTTGGTCGCACCGATTTTTTCCATTTCATCGCCGTAAGTCATGATCACACTGTCACCTTCTTTCACCAGACCGATGGCTTTCAGCGCTGCCATAGTGTCGTGTTTCAGCTGACCCGGTTCACTGTCGCGGGAATCAAAGAATACCGGCTTCACACCACGGTAAAGTGCCATTGCATTAAGCGTGGCTTCGTGACGTGACATAGCTATGATAGGTAAACCGGTGGTAATACGTGACATCAGCTTAGGCGTATTACCACTTTCAGTTAATGCAACGATAGCTTTAATACTTGGCAGGTGGTTGGCCGCATAAACTGCAGACAACGCCACTGTTTCACTGACCGTCGAGAACACGGTATCCATTCTGTGCTTGGACAGTTTAACGCTGGGGTGTGTTTCTGCGCCTTCACAAACCCGGGCCATGGCTCTCACTGTTTCAACAGGGTAATTACCGGCAGCAGTTTCCGCCGATAACATCACTGCATCCGTACCGTCCAGTACGGCGTTTGCCACGTCCATCACTTCTGCACGGGTTGGCATCGGGCTGGTGATCATTGATTCCATCATTTGCGTAGCAGTAATGACAACTTTATTCAGTTGACGAGAGCGGGCAATCAGTTTCTTCTGAACACCTACCAGCTCTGCATCACCGATCTCCACACCCAGGTCACCACGGGCAACCATAACGGCGTCAGATGCACTGATAATATCGTCAATGGCTTCATCGGTAGCAACGGCTTCAGCACGTTCTACTTTGGCACATATTAGTGCTTCACAACCGGCTTCGCGGGCCAGCTCGCGGGCGTAGTTCAGGTCTGCACCTGAACGGGGGAAGGACACTGCCAGATAATCAACGCCGATTTTAGCGGCCGTTTTAATATCTTCTTTATCTTTCGCAGTCAGAGCTTCGGCCGACAGACCACCGCCCTGACGGTTGATGCCTTTGTTGTTAGACAGTTTTCCGCCTACGGTTACTTTTGTATGCACTTTACGACCGGCTACTTCAGTAACTTCCAGCTGAATACGGCCATCGTCGAGTAACAGAATATCGCCGGTGTTTACATCATCAGGCAGCGCTTTATAGTCGATGCCTACTGCGTTCACGTCACCGTCATCCTTCGCCATTTCTGCATCAAGGGTAAAAGGTGCGCCTACATCAAGATTTACTGCGCCTTCTTTAAACCGGGCTACACGAATTTTAGGGCCCTGCAAATCACCGAGAATGGCGACATATTTATTTAAGTTCTTTGCAGCCTGACGTACTTTCTTCGCACGCTCAATGTGATCTTCAGCCTGACCGTGAGAGAAGTTCATCCGCACTGTGTTTGCACCTGCTGCGATGATGGCTTCAATGCGTTCGATGGTATCTGTTGCTGGTCCTAATGTGGCAAGTATCTTTGTTCTTCTGGTCATATGATTCGTCGCTTGTTCTTCGTCGTTAACAGGGAGGCTTCTACACACGTTACTTACATTGACAATAATGTCGAAAAAATGTTCGATTTATGTTGCTGTAATGCTTTTACGTAATTTTATTACAGAATAGTAGAGCAATCTGACAAAAATGTGAATGCAAAGAACTTTTTTCCTCACTGGCCTTACCAGTGAGGTGTGAACTAATCTGAACACAGGAAGAAGAAAAAATGGTTAAAAAAAGACCGCTGGTAAAAGCGGTCTTCAATAAAACAGATGGAATGAACTGTTATAAGTCACGCTTGTCAAAACGGGAGCCGCGAAGGGTGTCTTTGACCCGCTTAAGATTTTCTCTGAATTTATTGCCACGACGCAGGGTGAAGCCGGTGGCCAGTACATCAATTAAGGTAAGCTGGGCAATACGGCTCGCCATGGGCATGTACATGTCAGTGTCTTCCGGCACTTCCAGAGACAATACGTAACTGCATTCACGTGATAAAGGGCTGTCTGCAGAGGTGATACCAACGACAGTGGCATCGTTACTGCGGGCAATCTGGGCAATCTCGACCAGGCTTTTGGTTCTGCCGGTGTGGGAAATCAATACAACCACATCGCCGTCTGTGCAGTTCATGCAACTCATGCGTTGCATCAGAATATCTTCAAAGTAAACCACGGGCACATTGAAGCGGAAAAACTTATTCAGCGCGTCATGGGCTACAGAGGCTGAAGCGCCGAGGCCAAAAAATGAAATTTTTTGTGCCTGCGTCAACAGATCAACAACACGGTTAACAACATTGACGTCAATGGACTGCCGCGCAACTTCGAGGGAAGCCATGGTGCTTTCGAAAATTTTGTTGGTGTATTCGCCCGGGCCGTCACTTTCATCTACATGACGGTTAACATACGGTGTGCCATTCGCTAAGCTTTGTGCCAGATGCAATTTAAAATCCGGGAAGCCTTTGGTGTCCAGGCGGCGGCAAAAACGGTTTACTGTCGGCTCACTGACATCAGACATTTTAGCGAGCGTTGCTATACTCGAATGAATTGCCGTTTGCGGGTTGGCCAATATTATTTCGGCAACTTTGCGCTCAGACTTGCTGAAAGCGGCTTTATTTTGCGTAATTTTCTCAAGAATATTCATACGGATATAGCGAAAAGTAAGGTAAAGTTATAGTCATTCCAGCTTTCTATACTACCCAAAGTGACTCGGGTGACAAGAAAAATGTAATTTTTTGACAATCGAAGCAACAGAATGGTGGGTATTCAGCGAATAAATACCTCTTTAACGTGTCATAGATGACTCAAGTTGTAATTTTACTACATTTGGTGTTAACTATGTGCTAACAACGACGAGACAGTTCATCTGCGTTGCCTGACAGTATCGAACTGTTATCTGGATTATCATTAAGAAGGTCGACGAAATATGGTAATGGATAATTCCTTTGAACCCTGTGATTTTGTGCTGTTTGGCACGTTAGGGGATCTCTCACGACGGAAACTATTGCCGTCCTTATATCAGCTGGAAAAAGCTGAGCTCATTCACCCTGATACCAAAATTATTGGTGTAGCGCGTCAGGACCTGAGCACTGAGGACTACAAGAAAGAAGTCCGTAACAACATCGAAAAATTTGGTTCCAAACAAGTTTGCGAAGATACCTGGGCGCGCCTTGAAGCCCGTCTGCAATATGCTTGTGTGGATATGAAGAACACTGAAAGCTACCGCGTTTTTGATTCAGTGGTAGATGCAGACCGCATTATGGTGTGCTATCTGGCGACTCCGCCTGCTATCTACGGTGACATCTGCCGTGGTCTGCACAGCTGCGATATTATCGACAGCTCCGTACGGGTAGTGCTGGAAAAACCAATCGGTCACGATCTTGAATCTTCTAAGGTCATTAATGACCAGGTTTCAGAATACTTTAAAGAATCGCAAATCTACCGCATTGACCATTATCTGGGTAAAGAAACGGTTCTTAACCTGATTGCCCTGCGTTTTGCTAACTCCATTTTTGCTACCAACTGGGATCACAACTCCATTGACCACGTACAGATCACTGTTGCTGAGTCGGTGGGGATTGAAGGCCGTTGGGGCTATTTTGATGACGCTGGTCAGATGCGTGATATGGTGCAGAACCACCTGTTGCAAATTCTCAGTCTGATTGCCATGGAACCGCCGGCAAACCTGAATGCCGACAGTATCCGTGATGAAAAACTGAAAGTACTGAAAGCTTTACGTCCGATTAACCTGAGCAATATCAACGAATCAACAGTACGTGGTCAGTACACGTCTGGTTTCGTTAAGGGTGAAGAAGTACCGGGCTATCTGGAAGAAGAGGGTGCCAACACCCGCAGCCGCACTGAAAGCTTCGTTGCCATCAAGGCCGACATCGACAACTGGCGCTGGGCCGGCGTGCCGTTCTATTTAAGAACCGGTAAGCGTTTGCCGACCAAAGTGTCTGAAGTTGTGATTTACTTCAAACGTCAGCCACACAACCTGTTCGGTGACAGCTTCCAGAATCTGCCGCCTAATAAACTGGTTATCCGTCTGCAGCCTGACGAAGGTGTTGAAATCACCGTAATGAATAAGGTACCGGGTCTGACCAGCTCAGGTTCAATGGACCTGCAAAAGTCAAAACTCGACCTGAGTTTCTCGGATGCATTCGGCGACGACCGCATTCCTGATGCTTATGAAAAGCTGTTACTTGAAGTCATGCTGGGCAACCAGGCCCTGTTCGTTCGCCGTGATGAAATTGAACAGGCGTGGAACTGGGTTGATTCAATTCTTGAAGCGTGGAAGCAAACTAATGAGCCACCGGAGCCGTATCAGGCTGGTACGTGGGGACCGGTGGATTCTATCGGGTTATTAGCCCGCGCTAACCGTAGTTGGTATGAAAGCAAAACAACACGGAAGAAGAAATAAGATGGCTTTGACAATTAATGCTTTTGACAATGCAGATGCACTGACCAGTGCATTTGCAGGCACGCTTATTTCACTGCTGGAAAAAGGCATTGCTGAACGTGGCCGCGCCAGTCTGGTAGTGAGCGGGGGCAGAACACCTCTGGCTCTGTTCAAACAGCTTAGCCAGACTGACCTTGCCTGGGATAAAGTTGACATTACGCTGGCTGATGAGCGTTGGGTTGACGAAAATGACGACGCCAGCAATACAAAGCTGGTGCGTGAAAACCTGATCCAGAACAAAGCGGCAGCCGCTAATTTTGTCACTTTGAAAACGGACGATGCAGATGCCAATGATGGTATCGCCGAGGCGGAAAACCGTCTGTCCAGTTTCAGCCAGCCTTTCGACGCGCTTATTCTCGGTATGGGCGAAGATGGCCACACAGCATCACTGTTTCCGTGTTCGGAGCAGGTTGCTGATGGTCTGGATCTGGCGAGTGGTAAAATTTGTATCGCTACCCAACCCACCACGGCCCCTCACCAACGTATTTCACTGACACTGCCTGCACTGTTAAACAGTCGCAATATCTTTATTCACCTCACCGGTGAAAAGAAAAAAGCGGTTTTAGAAGACGCCATTGCTAATGCAACTGAGCTGGAAAAACCCGTTACCGCAGTTGTCAACCGTGCTGATGTCACGCTGATGTGGGCACCCTAGGAGCAGATCATGAATTCTCAAATTGCTGAAGTAACACAGCGAATTATTGAACGCAGTAAAGCAACCCGTAAGGCCTATCTGGAAAAAATTGAGAAGGCCCGTCGTCAGGGACCGCACCGTGGTGTGCTGTCATGTGGTAACCTGGCTCACGGCTTCGCCGCTTGTGGCAGCGATGACAAAGCCGATTTGCGTTCAATGACGAAAGCCAATATCGCAATCATCTCTTCTTACAACGATATGCTGTCGGCTCACCAGCCGTACGAAGCATATCCGGCAATCATTAAAGAAGCCATCCGTCAGGTGGGCAGCGTAGCGCAGTTCGCCGGTGGTGTACCGGCCATGTGTGATGGTGTTACTCAGGGTAACCCGGGCATGGATCTTAGCCTGATGAGCCGCGACATTATTGCCCAGGCGACCGCAGTGGGTCTGTCTCACAACATGTTCGACGGCGCTCTGATGCTGGGGATCTGTGACAAAATTGTTCCCGGATTACTGATGGGATCACTGGCCTTTGGTCACTTACCGACTGTTTTCATTCCTGCCGGACCAATGCCTTCAGGTCTGCCAAACAAAGAAAAAGCCCGTGTCCGTCAGGAATTTGCTCAGGGTAAAGTCGGGCGCGACAAATTACTTGAAGCAGAATCTCAGTCTTACCACTCTGCGGGTACCTGTACTTTCTACGGTACAGCGAACTCTAACCAGCTGGTTGTTGAGACTATGGGTCTGCACCTGCCGGGTTCATCGTTTGTTAATCCGGGCACGCCACTACGTGATGCATTGACAAAAGCTGCATCCGTTCAGGCAACCCGTCTCACTGACCTGGGCGACAACTACACGCCGATTGGTCATATTGTTGACGAGAAAGCCATTGTTAACGGTATCGTTGCACTACTGGCGACCGGTGGTTCTACTAACCACACCATGCACCTTGTGGCGATCGCCCGTGCAGCCGGTATTCTGGTTAACTGGGACGACTTCTCAGATCTGTCTGATGCCACACCGTTAATTACCCGTATCTATCCGAATGGTCACGCTGACATTAACCATTTTGTCGCTGCCGGCGGTATGTCGCTGTTGTTTAAACAGTTGCTGGATGCAGGTCTGCTGCACAATGACGTTAAGACAATTTGTGGTGACGGTCTGGATCTATACACCAAAGAGCCGGTTCTGAAAGACGGTGAACTTGAATGGCGTGACGGTCCGGTTGAATCTCTTGATAAAGAGGTACTGGCCACTGTTGAGAAACCCTTTAAGCCTGACGGTGGTGTTTGCGTACTTCGCGGTAACCTGGGTCGTGGCGTTATCAAAACGTCTGCACTTAAGTCTCCGGTTTGCCATATCAAAGCACCTGCTGTGGTGTTCGAAGATCAGTTCGAACTGGATGCGGCGTTTAAATCCGGTGATCTGGACAAAGACTGCATTATCGTTGTGCGCTTCCAGGGCCCGTCAGCGATTGGTATGCCTGAACTGCACCGCTTAACACCACCTCTGGGTGTATTACAGGACCGCGGATTCAAAGTCGCGCTGGTAACAGACGGACGCATGTCCGGTGCGTCAGGTAAAGTACCAGCGGCTATCCACGTTACCCCGGAAGCCTACAAAGGCGGCATGCTGGCGAAAGTGGAATCCGGCGACCTCATCGAACTGAATACAGAAACCGGTGAACTGACATTACTGGTAGATGACGAAACCCTGGCTGCACGTACCGCAAAAGAAGCGGACCTGGCGCATCATCAGGAAGGTATGGGACGTGAACTGTTCTCCGGTTACAGAAATATTCTGTCCGGAGCTGAAGAAGGCGCGTGTTCATTGTTTGTAACTCAGGAGCAGGCGCTATGACGGCACTTTTTGTTGCAGATGTCGGCGGGACGAACATTCGTCTTGCCCGTGTAACTGATACCGGTGTAGACAATATCATCAAATACCAGTGCAGAGATTTTGCCAGTATTGATTTGGCTATTGGTCAGTATTTCGCGGATTTACCTCAGTTCACCTTTACTTCAGGTTGTATTGCTATTGCCTGTCCGGTACTGGGTGACCAGGTAGAGATGACGAACCACAGCTGGGCATTCTCACAAACTGCATTACGTAGTCAGCTGAAGCTGGACAATCTGTTTGTAATCAATGATTTCACAGCCGTGGCGCATTCATTACCGGTATTAGGTGATGATCAGGTGGTGCAAATCGGAACCGGCACGGCGAAAACCAACGGCAATATCGCTGTATTTGGTCCGGGCACCGGCTTAGGCGTAGAGCACATCACCATGACGTCTTCTGGCTGGCAAACTCTGGACGGCGAGGGTGGTCATGTTGATTTCGCCCCTGTTGATGAAACAGATGTGGTGATCTGGCGCTACCTGCAAAATGAACACGGTCGCGCATCTGCCGAAGAGGTGATGTCTGGTCGCGGACTGATGAACATCTACAAGGCGCTGGCATTACACAATAACGTACCGGTAACACACACAGAACCGTCTCAGGTTACTGAACGTGCGTTGTCCGGCGAATGCGATGTGTGCGTACAAACTCTGACTCAGTTCTGCCGTATCATGGGCAGTTTTGCCGGTAACCTGGCACTGAACATGGCTACCACCGGTGGTATTTTCATCGGCGGCGGTATTGCGAACCGTTTTGCAGAATTCTTAAAAGAGAGTGATTTCCGCGCCCGCTTCGAGGCCAAAGGCCAGATGAAGCATTACGTGAAAGACATTCCAACTTATCTGATTGCAGAGCCCGACCACGGATTATTAGGTGCATCTGCATACCTGAAACAACATACAGCGAGTGAACTATGACAACGAACGCTAACTATACACCGGCAGACATCTTTGCTGCTGGCCCGGTAGTCCCGGTACTGGTAATTAAGGACCTGGACAAAGCTGTGCCACTGGCAAAAGCACTGATTGCAGGTGGCATTAAGGTGCTGGAAGTCACACTGCGTACACCTGTTGCTCTGGATGTGATCAAGAAAATCGCAGACGAAGTACCTGAAGCGATTATCGGTGCGGGTACTGTTACTAATGCACAGCAGCTTAAGCAGGTTGTTGAAGCCGGTGCGAAATTCGCTATCAGCCCGGGTCTGACTGAAGCACTGCTTGAAGCCGGTAAAGGTTACGATATTCCGTTAATTCCGGGTATTTCTTCAATTTCTGATCTGATGACAGCGAAGGATGCGGGTTATGACCACCTTAAATTCTTCCCTGCTGAAGCATCAGGTGGCGTGAAGGCGCTTAAATCTATCGGCGGTCCTTTCCCTGATGTGACATTCTGTCCTACAGGCGGTATCGGTCCGGCTAACTACAACGACTACCTGGCTCTGTCTAACGTTCGTTGTGTTGGCGGTTCATGGGTTGCACCTGATGATGCCATTGAAAGTGGCGACTGGGACAAGATCACCCAACTGGCGAAAGAAGCCTGTGACGGTGCCAAAGCCTGAGTACAAATTCTCTGATTTTGCTCGTAAACCGGATGTTGAATAACATCCGGTTTAATTAGATGGTCCGCCTCACCTCTAAGCTAGTCTTAGAGTTAGGCAAT
>NZ_CFHOXV010000014.1:0-42671 GCF_984505615.1 Alteromonas sp.
ATTGCCTAACTCTAAGACTAGCTTAGAGGTGAGGCGGACCATCTAATTAAGCCCGCTCAGTGGCGGGCCTTATGTGATCAGGTTTAATCGCTATTGCGATTCAAAGTTTTTCAGCAGAATTTCAGCGTTATCGATGTGTTTCAGGATGTCCTGAATCATCTGGCATTTGCCCTGCTGACGAAAAATCTGTGTTGTCTCGGTAGCGGTACGCAGCGCCTGACTTTCTTCTTCAAGCCGGTGTCGCAGATACTCTGCTACTTTTGCAGCGTAGAGGCTCTGACCGCGCTTGATGCCGTCGAAGGCCTGCAGCACCTGCTTCATATTGATGTCATTTTGCATTGGCCGGCATCGCTTGTGCGGCAGCCTGTTGCTGCATCATCATTTGTTGTTGAATACGCGCTTTGAGTTCTTCTTTTTCAGGTAGCGTGCGGTCTGTCGGTAAATCCAGATTGCGCAGATATTGCTTGTAAATTTCGTAGCGCTCATCGGTACCGAAAATTTGCTGGTCTACCTGGTTACCGGTCAGTTGCAGCAGCTCCTGCTGGCGCATTGCGATAGCTTCTTTATACATCAGAGAATCAGAGCCGCGGGCTTTGACGCAGGCATCGCCTTTGATGTCATCCGGCACGGACGGGTCAAGCATCAAGGTGTTGTACAGCGTTTCAATAACCGGTTCGATAACGCCAAGGTCGATGTTCCTTACCATGCCCTTCATGGTCTTACTGGCTGCATTCATCAGCATAGAGAGACCGGAAGCGGTTTTCGCTGCGCCTGCACCACCGTCAGAGCCGAATGCATATTGCGGGATCCCCGACTGTTCGTCGGCATAACGGGCAGCACGTTCGTAAACATTCAGCAATTCATTGGCTTTGGTTTCCGGCATGAAGAACGATACACCGGGACCGGGTGCCCCGCCCTTATTCGAATCATAGGCGAACATTTGCCATGGTCTGATTTTAGGGGGAGATACCTGCCCTGTAGGTAATTTTGAGACGTCGTATGCCACCATGGGACCGGAGGCCATTGCCATATTGTTAATAAGGCTCCGTGCTGTGGCATTACACCAGTCTTGTGTATCGGCAATCATTTCCGGCAGCGCTTCACCCCAGAACGAACCGGGTACACTACGCAGGCTTGCCCAGTAGTAATTGATTTTGCCGGCGGGATCCGGATTGATGATGGCGCGGATGGTGTAAGGACCAATACAAATCACCGATACGGGATATTCTTCCATGGGGTCAGGTACACTTTGGGGATTCATACCCCAGTCAATGAGCATTTTGCCCTGCACCGTGCCTGAGAATTTGATGCCGTCAATCAGGTCGTAATTCTGTATCAGGTAGCTTTCACGGCCCTCAAGTCGGTCCCGTTCGCCTTCATTAAACAACCACTCACGACGCCCGCCGTTACGGAACTGGTTTAACACCTCGTAGATAGCCTGTTTGTCATAGCCGGGCGCTTTACGTAAACCGGCAAGGGCTTCAGGTGTATAGCGTACATGCTGAATAAACCATGTCTGACGACTGTTATCTGTCGTTGGTGACGGATAAGCATCAAACGGGCTTACACGCTCAAACTCGCGGCTGATAGTATACTCTTTTCGTGGTTCGTGTTTGCCGCCGATGCTTACCCACTTTATCTTTTTGCGCTGACGGAAATTGATGCCACCGATGATTGCTGTGGGGTAAGTCACGAAGTCATCAAGAAAATCATCAAATACCTGACGCCATTTTCCTTCAACCAGAACATCATCGATATGCTTGCTCATCCCGTCCATGCGTTCTTCAGCAATCTGGAAAAGCTTCGACTTGATTTGCTTTTCGTGCTTCTTCATCAGCCCGAACGCTTGTTGTTCTGACACAGCCAAATTCGGGTTACCCTGCTGCTGCGCCATCATGTTCAACTGCTGCATCCCCTGCATAGCGGTCATGATGAGTTCTTCATGGATTTCAGGGGGCAAATCAGGAATAGGAGTCGGAGATATTGAGAACGGCCGGTCAGAAGAGAATATATCACCCAGCCAGGCTTTAGCACCCACACATTTATTGCCGGTGATATTCATATAGATATCTGAACCACCGACTGACTCAATGTCAGCTTTCTTTTGCGGGTCGTAAATACCACGCCGGCGGCGCAGGCAGTCTGTCAGGCGGTCAGTGATGTCATAACGATGTGTTTTCGCTATCTCCCACTTGCTTTGTACATAGCGGGCCAGATTATCAATGACCGGTGATTGCTGACGCTCACGCATCTCAACGTCTTTTGCTATCTGCGCCTGCTTTTCATCTTCGAGCTGTTGCGCTGACTTAAACGTGATCATACAAATCCTGATGCGTTGACATCGTCCTGATAGACGACGGCGGTTTCATAGAGATTGGAAAGCCGGTGTTCCAGTTTCCGTAATGCGGTGGCAAATGTTCTGAATCCGTCTGCGGTGTGGCTGGCTTCATCGTGCGCCGGGTGATTCTTCCAGACGCCAAATTTGTCATCCCACTCTTTGCGGTATGCCTGCAATTTGCTCACGCCTGCTTCACAGCGTGACTCATCAAACCAGCACATTGGCAATACCGCCCGGCATGCCTCAATGCCGTCTATCACAGACAGCTTAGGCGCGACTTCGAAATTGATACCGAGTGTTTTGGCCTGCTCTAACCGGGATAAGCCGGTACCGAGCTCACGGTGACTAATATCGTGCGGCGCTACGTGTAATCCGTAGCGGTAACCCAGTTCAGCGGCCTTTTCATCCAGCATGCGCTTGTAGAACGGCAGGCCTTCACCGTGGTTTTCATAGTAATCGATAACACGATATTCACGACCAACCTGCTGTATGAACCAGCAGGTCATCATGTCGTTAACGCCGAGATCCCAGAATGTGTGAACCAGTGCGCTTGATTCATGCGGCACACTGGTTATCTGGTTGCGCTGATGTAACTGAGTAAACTGGCGGGCAAAGTAAGCACCGGCAATGGTCTGCTCAAACGCCTCTTTCGGTGACGACGGGTATTCCCGCTTCATATCATCGCCGAGGGTCTTTTCTTTTACCGCGTACCAGGCTTTCTGCCCGTTGGTGAGCGTGATATCCAGTTCAGCGCAAATCTTCTCGAAATACTCGAGTAATCGCTGCGGTATCACGCCGTTGTAATCATCGAGCGTATAATTCGGATCTTCAAACCATGGGAAGAAAAAGAATTCCCACTCAAGCCGGGATAACTCTTTACCTGAAAGCAGGTTCGCTTCAGCATCCTGGCAGTAGTTGAAGAAGTAGCCCTGCTTACCTTCGGCTGTGGACTCAATGGTAATTACGCAGTTTTTACCTACCGCCTCAAACGCACCGGTGACAATCTCACGGGCTTTGTGCGGGTACTTAGCGCATATCTTTCCGAATTCACTCACATGCAAATAAACCAGCGTACCGCCCCGAAATGAGGTACCGACACTGATAGATGAGTCATTCGCAAAGACCAGCTCCCCGCCAGTGTCTTTTACCGCCGGCATTTGTGCCCGGATGGTTTCTGGCAGGTTGTCATAAGCGAACTTTATCTTTTCCCTGAACAGTCGTTCTGCATCGAACTTCGTGTGCGCAATCACACCGCATTTGGTGTTGTTGTTGAACAGGGCCGCGTCAAGCATGAAAATCATCTTGAACGTGGTAAAACCCAACTGGCGGGCTTTTAAGATAATGTTCCGGTAGTGCATCCATCGGAAATAGAAAGCCTGGGCGCGATTCAGTTTGAACAGCACCTTGTTGCCATCTTTATCGATGATGTAATACAGGTTGTTAATTCGCCAGAACCAGTCGCGCAGCAACTCTACCCCGACCCCATCCACTTTCTGCGGGTCGATGGCTGCTGTTGTCATTTACTGATCTTTCGGGAAATTAATGTTGTCTTTAGGTAGTGGACTCACGCGTTCTTCTGCGTTGCGCTTGGCGATGTCGTTCATGGTGTCGGCCAGGCTTACCGTTGCATCCAGTAAGCGCTGTTCACGGAATGCCTGAACGTCGATGTGCTTACCGAGCAGTTCAAGGTTTTTCACCTTGTCGGGCCATTTGATTTTGCGCAGGACCGTTTCAACGTCACCCGACATGATTTCCTGAATATCCAGCCCGGAAATGGTTCTGCGCCATGCTTTGGGCCAATCTCTGATAGGGAGCATATTGCCGGTGTTATCCAGAATATCGATAACGTCCATTTCGTCGATTTCAACCAGGCGTTTTAGTACATAGTCGGCGTCGACTTTTGTGCGTTCGAGGCGTTTTTCTTTGCCTTCGGAGATGGCTTTTTGGATTTCAGGTTTTTTCAGTAACTTAAAACCTTCTGCGCCAGCCGTCTTTTCGCTTTTGCAGGAATACTTTGAACGCATGTAAGCCTGCGTTGCATTCAAGTCGATAAGATACTCCGCAACAAACGATTCCTGCTTGTCGGTGAGAGTCTTATTCATGTGATTATTCAGTTTATGAAGTATAACCCCCTAGATTTTGACACTCCGTGAATAGTTATTCACAGATTCAGTGTTTTATTCAGGGCGTTATTCAGTTTATATGTTCTTCCGACACTTCGTTAACGCTATCTTCCAGTAGGCGTTGCACTGTAAGTTTATGCAGTTCCTGCTGGCGTTTGTCTTCGCGTCGTTTGTAGTCGAGTTCTTTACGTTTAAAGTAGTAATTGACGGCTAAGCCTGCGACACCTATCACCACACCGGCGACAATGCCAAATGCCTGGGTGGTAACGAATCCCCACCCTGCTGTTAGCACGCTGCTGATGAAAGTCACAGCTGAAGCTTTATCTGTCATGGCGTGGTAATCGTTCTGTTGTGGGAGTGTGTGCATAAATTTGCCTGAGGCGAGATATCTATACCAGCAAACTACTGTATAAATAAACAGGCTTAAATTATCAATTAGTCGAAGTTTTCTTTTCTGCCTTGCGGTCCATCATCTTTTCAACGACAGGCCAGGCGTTTGTCAGAGCGCGTTCACCGAAGAGAAAACCAAGCACTAATGCGTTAATCAAATAAATGGCTGATTCCTGCTGCGCTGTGAATTCTCCCCATTTGCCTGAGAAGTAACAAGCATCCATGTAGAGTGTAGCGAATCCCCATACCGGGCGCTGACAACCACGAAAAAACAGGATTATCCGGCCAAGCCATCCAGCCTGAAGTAGATCAGATGCTGTCCCTTCCAGACTTTTGATTCTGTCAGTCAGCTGCTGGCGTTCTTCTGCCCATGCTTTATTCGCTGCTTCAGTGGCTTTCCGTGTCTCTTCTTTGATAGCCAGTTCCATCGTAGCTTTCTCAGTGTCTGTCATCGATGGCGGAAAGTAGGCTTTCACTCCATCCAGAATGGTTTCACCGATACCGCCGGTAAAGAAGTCAGCAACTTTGGTAAGTACATTCATTGCCATTCCCCTGTGAGCATCTGATCGTGCATGAGTTGCGCCCGTTCTGGTGTGTCCGTACGGGCGTATTTGGAATCCATCAACTCTTCAGCTGCGTCAGGGTAGTTTTCTGACTCATAGAATGCGATGGTCTTTTTGAATTTGAGCAGGCCTGTAATGCCGAACTGGAACGCCATATTGATGATGACAGCGCGGCGGGCATCGTTACCGGTCATTTTAATATTGCGGTAACAGGCCTCTTCCACTTTCGTCAGGTCGTTCATGAACAGGGTTTCAGACTGGTGTGGCGTGATTTTCTTTGTCTTCAGTCGCGCAATGACAACGTCAGGCGTTAATATCTCGCCGAAGATCATGTGACATTCTGCGTCACTGAGTCCGTTGGTTTCCAGATTACGGCCGATACCGATGGTCCAGAAGCCTTCAGTACACAGGTATGCGGTGAGCTTTTCGCCTTCGCACTGTTTAAGTTGCTGAATGAGCTTCTGGTAATCCATGATTTTCGGGCACAAAAAAAGCCCCGAGGCGTGAACCTTGGGGCTTGAAGTAGACTTTGGGAAGTATGGGGAAATAGTACGTAAAAGTGGCTGGTTAGTCAATAGTCTATTATTCGTTCGTATGCCCCCAGATGTGCGCCATGACTTCTGAGTTCAGATTGCAGATTTCCTGATACAGTCTGGCGTAGGTTTCCCGGTGAATTTCTTTCACGCTGCTGCGATTTACCCCGATACGGTCAGCGAACTGGCGGGCGGATAATGGCTTGATAACCGGGTCGCCCTGCTCATTGGTGATGAGTCCGCCGTACCGGTCTTTCTTATGCTCGGGCTTGGTGTATTCCCGTATTGCGGCGTTTACCATCTTCAGAAGCGTGACATCATTAATACCCTGAGCGTCCTCTTCGCGTAGTGCGGCCAGTAGTGCTGATTTAACCCTTACTTTGCACATAGCGTCACCACAGTAGAGGAATCGGGCGAGATAATAAGCCTTTTTGCTCAGCTTTTCTTTTGTGTCCGGATGCGGCAGAGCGAGTATGCCGGCAATTTCCAGATTATCCGGTGCCTGCCCGCCGAACCCCATACCGTCGATTTGTTTTGACTTAGTTGTCAGCTTTGCCAACTCTTTGATTGGATGCGCCATTGGATACCCTCAGTTATTGTTATTAATTATGCGAGGCCAGGCCTTTAATCGCTGGTCACGTTGTAGCTGCTTAAGAATCGAACTTACTGCCTCGTACATTTCAACGGGTACTTTCACGAATTTGTCTTCGTCATCGTTTTTAATGGTTTCGACAGTCTTGAACTTCGCTTTACAGGTTAAACACCTGCGCCACCTGTAAGTATCGCGCGATTCGAGAACCTGCGTATTACCGCCACACTCTGGGCAATGTAGCATTCTGTTTCCTCTGATTTAGCGCACGGCTTACGCCGCCTTTTGTTTTTCCAGTCCCCGGGTCTTCGCCCGATACCTGGCCTTTAATTCTATTATTTCGGACACCTGGTAATGTTTTGCCGGATGATTACCTTCCAACCATTCTACTTTTTCGGTTCCAATCTTCTTTATCAGGTTGATCCTGTACTTCACCAGGTTGCCTGAAAGGTGGTTATTGCATGCCGAACACTGCTTATGGCAATTTAGCTCCTCAAATCGCAATTCAGGGTTCGCCCCGACCGTTCGGTAATGTCCTGCATGGTACTGCCCAGTATGAAAGCGACCGCAACTGATACACGGCTCATTTGCATCCCTCGCTCTGATGAATGCGTTGAACGCCGTTTGTGCGTCCCGTAGGTGCTCGTTACGGGTTTTAAGCTTCTGCTTTTTCTCTTTGATGCGCTTTCTTTCAATCTTCCGTCCTTCCTTAGCCAGTGCCTTTCTGTTTGTGGCCGCAAATTCAATGAAGTGGTCCCGATTGCAGAACGCTTTCAGGCCATTAAGATACATCCCCTCTGCTGGTCCACGTTTCTTGCAGTGGGCGCACTGGCGGCGTTTCAAAGAAGTTCTTCCCTGACAATGATGCGCGTACTTTTTCTAAACGGTGGGTAGCCCCAAATTAAAGCTGTCCTTATATATTCCGGGATCGTTTTCCAGCTTCCATCCAGCATACGGACATAACAAACCGTCTTTGTCGGTGTAATCACGCTGCCATCCTCTCGTTCATGGTGGCTTCAAAATACAAATCGTCACCGGTGGTTAGTTTGTAGCTGCGTTCTGTGAAGTGCAGTTCGACTTTATTCAGGTAGCGGGCAAACTCTTTGACAGTGAACAAGCTGGTTACCGGCATATCGAATGGTGCAGTCATGAGTTTTAACCGGGTTTCGTAGTCCAGTGGCTTGAACACGGTTTCTATTTTGGCGCGGCACTGCTCATCTTCGATGAGAATAGGAATACCAAAGTGGTATTTGCAGAATGCCCGGTAATAGTCAGGTTCATTTCCGCTTTGTTCTGCCAGTTCGCGGTACCAGTGGAAGGCAAGCCGGTTTTGCTTTTCTTTCCGGCCTTCTTCATGGTTGCGCATTTGTATTTGCACCATGCCATGTTGAAGCAAGTCCTCAGCACCCCGAAAGATGCTGATAAGCTGTTGCTTGCTGGTAGCGGTTGCTGTTTGCCAGCTCATGACCCGCCCTTACGCTTACGATTGGGCCCGATGGCTTTACAGAAACTTTTACCGATAAATGCACCGAGTAACCCAATGAGCAGCATGAATAAGAGCTGCTCTGGTGCGAACAGCCTGGTTAGGGACAACAAGCCGGCAAACGTCATAAAGATAACGGCGAAGATTAATATGATTGCTAAATCTGCCCTCATCACGCCACCACTGCTTTGTAAGTTTTAGGCAGAGCATCAAAGGCTTTAATCGCCTCGTCTACGTCAGCATCTGCACTGATGCTGAATGGCACGCCATTAAAATTGAATGTCACAAACGCCAAGTGAAAAAAGCTGGCTTTCTGCTTTGCTTCTATAATCGCGTCCCGAAGACTGGTTCCCGCTAGGAACTCAACAGCCATACTGGCATTGCGATATGGCTCGATGGTGCCTGAAATAATTTTCGAGCCGTCCAGTTTGACGATCCATTCAGAAGGCTTAACTTCAGCCTGACGCTCAATAAACAGATGCTTGAACTCATGGATATTGTCAGACTTGTTCCACTTGCCCTCATCCCAGTAGCAGTAGTCGGCCTGCTTAACCTTATAAAATAGAGCTCTGAAATCATCGTTCCCAGGAAACCACAAAGTTGCTGAAGCCGGAGCCTTTGACCAATCTGGTTGATTCATAACACGTTTCCCCAAGCCAAACCGTGAAGAACACCGGCAACATAGCCACCGAATACAATACAAAAGGCAGTTGCTGCCCGTTTCCAGTCGATTTTTCTCACGCTACATCTCCTAATTCTTCCCATAGTTGCTGAAATGCTGATTCATCACCGTCTGCCATGTCTTTTGCCATCTGGCGGCGTTCGTGCTCATCTGCCGCCTGTTTCTTTAATTTCTGGCGCTGGCTTTGGCTGGCTAACATGTCCTGCCGAAAGCGCTCTTTTTTTCGTTGTTCCGGTCTCACGCTGCTTGCTCCTTACTGTCGATAGCGATGCTGTTATCAATCTGGTTGCCGAAAACATCCCAGCCCGGCGCTGATGTTCTGGCGAACATTTCGAGGCGTGGGACATCACCGCATAGTTGCTCAATGTCATTGCGGAAAATGGCCGGCTTCTCGCTGTGAATGCCGACCTTGGCCTCACGAACTGAGCGAACACCGTGGCTTTCGATTAAGTTGCTGAGCTTTCCGCGACTGGCAATTAACGCGCATTCTGCTCCGGCACGCGTGGTGTAACCCATTCCGAATACCGGATTGCCTTTAGTGGTAAGCTTGCGCCATACAAAACCTGTCATGGTGTTAAGTTTGAATCCCCAGGCATTAACCAGATCAAGTGCTTCCTGTGGCTGGCTGCCCACCCACCACATAACGAGCAGGCAATCTGGTGCCGCAAGTGATTGCACATCCATGCCTTTCATTTCTTCAAGGGACATAACGTCATACTTCTGTGCAGCCCCTGATTTCATTGAGCCGCCAGACTTTTTGCTGTTAAAGGACCAGGGCGGATCTGCGTAGATAACTTTGTACTGGTTCATAATCCCTTACCCCTCAAACTTCTCAGCAAATGCCTTTTTCGGCTTTGCTTCTTCGCCCACTATCCATTCGTTTTCACCCAGCGGGGTAAACTCGCTGAACAAACCACGAAACTTTGAACCGGCCATGCCGATTTCACCCATACGTGCCTTGCCGACAATCAACTCTGCTTTTCCCTTGTCCGCAGAATTCTCGTTGTAGACTTCATCGCGGTAGATAAAGAGGATTTTGTCTGCGTCCTGCTCAATTTGGCCGGACTCGCGCAGGTCTGAATTGCGCGGGCGTTTGTTGTTTCGGGTTTCCAGTGAGCGGGATAACTGCGATAACACAACCACCGGGCAATTGAACTCTTTCGCCAGCGCTTTAATGCCGCGGCTGATTTCGCTTATCTCGTTGGTGCGGTTGTCGGTCTTTGTGGTACCGCGAATGAGCTGAAGGTAATCCACCATGATCAGCGTAGGCTTGCCGTGTTTCTTCTGGTACCGGCGGATCTCAAGACGCATGCGCGGGATGGTCATGTATGCGTCGTCGATGATTTCCAGCTTCGTCTGCTTCAACTGGGCCATAACCTGAGAGGTTTTAGACCAGTAATGGTCTGTCATGCCCTCTTTGCCGTTCGGGCGCTGCAGAGAACTGATAGGGATTTGCCCCAGGCTGGACATCATTTTGTACATGAGCTGTTCGCGGGGCATTTCCAGGCTGAACACCACAGGGCGGCCGCCTTCACGGATAGTTTCTTTCGTCACCATGTTCATGGCAAAGGTGGTTTTCCCCATCGATGGACGGGCAGCGACAACGACCATGTCAGCGTCTTCAAGACCGTTTATCATTTTGTCCAGATCGGGAATGCCCGTAGACAAACCGGCGATTTCCCTTTCAGACTCTACACGCTTTTCAATCTGCGCGATGGTTGCCGCCATAGCTTCGTGAATTGAGTAATCCTGCTCTTTGGTCAGTAGTCGTTCAGATACTTCACCGATTAGCTTTTCAGCGTTACCCAAAATTTCAATCGCGTCGCTACCGTCAGAGTGATAGCACTGCTCAGTCACATCACTGGCCGCGCCGATTGCCTGGCGAAGCATGGAACGGTTACGGACCACGTTTGCATAGGTCTGTAAACCAGCCTGAGAGCCCGAAGCCATTGCGAGCTGATACACAGTCGATTCCCCGCCGATTTCATCCAGTTGGCCTTTGGTGCGAAGGTGATCAGGCAGTGTGGTCATGTCAGCTACCATTGCCATGCCGGCCATTTCCAGAATGCCTGCAAAAATAATTCTGTTGGTCGCTGTGTAAAAATCATCTGCCGTGATGATGGGCGCTACCAGATCCAGTCGCTGGTTGTCTGCCAGAACCGCAGCGATAACGGCTTGCTCTGCCTGCAGGCTGTGCGGTGGTACACGCAGTTGCTCAACGTTTTGGCTGAATGGGTTTTGTTTATGCATCATCGCCATCCTCCGACACTTCCCATTCGTTGTTTTTGATGAATCGCGCCATTTCCATTCGGCGATACTTGTCGAAGCTTGAACGTTTCCCCTCAGTATCTTTTTCGTGAAGATCAGCAAATGCTTTCTGAATGAGCTCGCCCATTGCTGAAATTTCTCTACGGATGAAATCGACACCCTTCTCGTTGATGTACTTGTTGCTGAATCGAGGAACAAACCGGTCTGTGAAGACAGCAGCTTTTGGTCCGGTCACGCCATCAGATGTGAGTTTCTTTCCTGCAAGCCAATGCTTCCAAAGATACGCGTATGCTTTCTCTCGAATTTCTTGACACTCACGCTGGGTCAACGACCCTGCATTAAGATCATTATTACTAGAAACATTATTGTTTTCTTGGTCACTTGATTGGTCAGGGCATTGGTCGCAACCGCCATTAGACCCCTTTGAATTCGCGGCCTGTGGTTGGTCACTTGATTGGTCACTTGATTGGTCGGTTTTTTGCCATTTTTGCCAGTTAGCGAAGGTTACGCGCTGTCCTATGCTGCGCTTACCTTTCTTGATTGTCTCCCGCCGGATAATGCCAAGATCTTCGAATTGTTGCAGAACACGCTTAACTTTAGAGTCGTTTACACCCTGGTCGACAAAGTGCTTACGTTTAGTAAAAAGTTGTCCTGGGTTCAAGAAAATGGTTACGCCATCCACTTCAATGCGTCTGCTTTTGTGTTGCGCGTCCAGAAGCATGTCTGTGAACATTCCACGGGCTATAAAGTCCTTGTAGAAGGGCTGCTTCTTAATGTCCCGCCACAGGCTTATGTAGCCGTTTTTACTGGGCATAGCTTGCTGCCCCTTGTTGAATTGATAGACGTTCTCTGCATTGCTAGCCATTGCGCTGCTCCTTAATGTTTGCCAGATAATCAATACAGCTATCCAGCGCATGCATGAGCGCTAATGCTTCACCGGCATCCATGACCAGAGAACGGCCTGTAATGTGGTCTTTGACAATGATGGTGTCTTTACCATGCACAGCGGTTATCTGGTGCCGCTTATTGCCTATTCTTTTAATATCGTTCATACTGAACCTCGCAATTGGAACCCCGTAGCCCTGCCAGGCGATGACCGGGGTTTTCTTTCGTCTAAAATTCGCGGCCCGTAACGTGGGCCATTCGAAAGCGTTGCCGGTACTGAACTCCGGCTTTCTGAGCACTCCCGCTTATTACACGGCTCTACCCGCCACTACAGGGGTTTTCGCTCAGCGTGGTTTTCCTGTCAGCCCAGGTGTTAACGCTTTGGTGAAAGGTGCTATAAGCGCACAGTGCACTCATTCATCGGAATGCGCTGGCTCCTATAAACGCTCAACAACACCCTTCCCAAAACGCCCCACAGATTACGCACTGTGGGCTGCGTGGTTGGCACCCCTAATTACTTTTCAGCATGTCCACGTTTGCGCCTACAGTCGTTAGCGCTTCAATTGGCAGGAACACCTTGCTTGATTCATTTGAATTAGCAGCAAGCGCCTGAGCCACTTCCAGACGTTTTAATTCCAGCAATTCTTTGGTGACACCTTCACCAACAATCAGGTTTTCATCACGAACAGCTTTGGCCTTGGTAATGCGCACCTGGTAATCAGCTTCTGCCAGTAAGCGTTCGTTTTCTTTTTTGGTCATTTCGATTTCTGCCTGTGCCTGCTCTTTCGCTATTGCAAGGCGGCGCTCTTCAGCTTGCTCGATGGCCTGAGTGACTACATTGGGGTATTGAATATTGCCGACTGCTACGTCAGAGATTTCTAGCGGTGTATTTGCCAGTGCCGGAATGAGCGCTTTACTGATCTCACCGGACAGGCGGGCGTAATTTTTATGAACTTCATCAACGTTATATTTACTGACGATTTCACGGGTCTTGTTCTGCACAGCCATACGGCCATAGACGCCATAAACATCATTGAAAACTATGCGATCATCAGAGCCGGCCAAAATGTCATTAAACATGGCATTAATAACCGCCTCGCTACCGTCGATTCGCCCACGGAATCGCACCTCAACATGTAGTGTTAATTTATCCTGCAGAATAACTTTCACGTTTTCGGTGTAAGTGCCGGTTTGCGTCTCAATAAGCACAAGATTCTCACGCATGCCTTCCCAGTACTTGCCTGCTTCCAGTACTTCCGGCTGGTAGCCTGACGACGTTAAAAACTTACCTTTGTGAGCAGGCGGCACCGTAACAGGCGCGCAGGCGCTGACAGTTAGTAAAACCAATACAACGCTAATTAATTTCTTCATTTCTCAAATCCTGTGATTGTTGTTTCAGTTGTTTAAATTTATTGGCTTGGTGAGCCTGGAAACTAACCTGCTCCACCGTCTGCTTCTCACTTTCAACTGGCGCCGTGACAAACCGCGATGATGCGTTTTTGCTCGTCAGATTCACCGGCACTAAGAAAATCATCAGCCCCATCAAGCCAGCGGGCGCGAGGAACATCTTTTTCTTAGTTCCAACCCACTTCCACACACCCCATACTGCGGCTAGGAAGGCGACGAACTGGAGCGCGTCAAAGTAGTAAAAATTCACACATCACCTCGTTGTTATTATTCAAAAACACTCTGATGCAGATGGCTGGTTACCGGTCCAGCGCCCCGCTATGGGCAGATACACTGATAGAACACGACATTAAAATTCGGCGTTTCATCTGCTCAGAATGTTCTTAGTTCCCGCTATGTCGCCACCGTCGCGGTATTCGGCTAATGAGGGTGAAAACACACAAAACCCTGGCTTGTTCTTTGATGTTGCCCGCTGTCCAACTGCAAAGCGCGGTAAGGACTCCCCGCTTTTCGGTACACCGGCATCGTGCAGAACCACACACGTTCAGGGCTTACACCCTGCTTCCAGGAATATGCTTTTAAAAAATGCCAGCTGACTCTCTGGTCTGGTTTTACCGGCAATCCTCTGAACCACCTGTTTTTACCGGGTCAGACTCCCGCTTATGGCTTTACTGGACGGTTAAGCCTTAATTCTGTAATTGCTTTAAGTCACCGATGATTGACTGAAATAAATCATCGATGGTCGGATCTAAAATTTTGCCGAGGAAGTTGAGCGCATAAACCTTGTCGTCAAAGTTCACGACTTCGCCTTTGCTCAATTTATGCTGCACACGCAGAAGCGCATCGTTCAGTGAGCCTGCCAGTTTGGGGTCGTCCAGCTTATTCACCGCTTCGCGTTGTTTTTTCGTTGGCTCACTAAACACCGGTGACTCTTCTTTCTTTTTCGTTACCTTCGGAGCTGCCTTTGAAACCTTCGGAGCTTCTGGCTTAGTGTTCGCAGGTAATTCAGAACCGCCGGCCAGTTTCCAGTCTCGCGAATCAGGCACTTTCACAATCAGGCCGTCATCGCGCATTCTGTTCAGATGCTTGCCAAGCTCAGTCTTGCTGCTGATGTCATAAGCGTTCAGGCTCTTCGCAATGGTTTCGCGGGAAACACTCTCGCTAAGCCTGAATAAGTCCAGAATTTCGGAATCGTTGAACATCAGTTAAATCCTCTTGCTACCGGATAGCTGTATCCCTTTCGAAGCGGATACGTCGTACCGAAATTAGTTTGAACAGCCAGCACCAACAGCACCGCCCTTAATTCAGCCCACATGGCTGCCACTTTGATAAAGAGAAAGCAGAACCGGCATCAGCATGAAAATGGCAATTGAGAAGCCTGCCACTAATGATGCAAATGACTTGGTTTTGTCACTGACTTTGCCCCACTGCTCTCTGTAATAAACTGATAACGCTGTATCGGTATGACGTTGGTTCATGCTGCTCTCCTTTGCGGCTGGGGTGCCGGCTGTGTTTTGCGTTTGGGAAATGGGATTACTTTGCTCATGGATTGCTCTCCCCGTTGTTGGGTCACCCCGCTGTCTGTACACTGAAATCGGACAAAACCAGATAACAAACAACGGAGTGAAAATGGAATCGTCTGACAAAGACTTTCTCGAAAAAGCAGGTGACAAACTCGCATCAATCCTCCCCTCCATGCTTAAGCAGGCGATTAAAACAAGAGACGCACTTAAACTTGGCGAGATCGAGCTGGCGTTTAACCGCGAAGTAAATGCCCTGCTCGCTGCCGTTCGGCAGGCTCAGCAAGACGGGATTAAGATGAATAATCAGGTTGTTGAGCTTGAGCGCGAGATTGAATCCCTTAGAGAGCAACTTAAACGCAAAAAGCCATACGCGTTGGTGCAACCGGCTCCGGGATTCTTTTGCTTTATTGATAGTGAATTCACTGGCCTTTATGAGGACGCTCGAAAACTTTGTTGCGATTGCTTCGAGAGTGGTACTTATTCCACGCTTCAGCAGGATCGTTACAAAGACCCGGAAACCAACGGCGTAGTCTTTGACCTGATTTGCAACTCGTGCAAGACGCAGCACAGAAGAATTAATTACGTTGCGAAGGGTGATGGCTTTGCATGAACGACGAGATAAAGGAATATGCTTCACGATTCTTCCCCCACTTGCCCGAAGAACTGATCAGTGATTTTGTTTACCCGCTGCTTGCCGATTCTTGTTACCCCGTCACGGATGAACCCGCTTTCAGTAAGTGGCGAGCTATAGTTGCCCCCTTCACTATCAGCGAATTCCGCGAATTCAGATGGAGAAAATGTTTCGTTGCTTATGGCGATCTTCGCATGCACCCGATCACGCAGAACGACATCGACATTGTTGTCGTGTGCCACACGCCAGATGTTGGGACAGTGATGAGCTGGAGTCGCGAGTTCGTGATCGATAACGTCATGAGAACGAAATTTCAGGTAGAGTGTATTGAGTCCACAGGTAACGTTTATGCATCTATCGCAGCAGCGGTCACGCCAGAAGGCTTCGTTAAAGTCTTTGATGGTATTCATCGACTCGCTGCTCTGCGCCTCCTGCAAATGCCGGTGAGTTTCAAAATCCCCGTATGGATAGGCAGCCCCGCCTAACATCATGTTCAGGCGAAATGGGAATACGAAGTGATAGCTGGATGTATCGCGTCCGTATGGGTCTGCTGGGATTTCGAAATATCGGCTC
The DNA here is from genome assembly GCF_984505615.1 of Alteromonas sp. Taxonomy (NCBI): domain Bacteria; kingdom Pseudomonadati; phylum Pseudomonadota; class Gammaproteobacteria; order Alteromonadales; family Alteromonadaceae; genus Alteromonas; species Alteromonas sp. Next base: position 15,989 of record NZ_CFHOXV010000014.1, read on the forward strand.
ATGCCGCCTTGTCCTGTTCTGCGAAACTACTATTAACAAATCCGGCACTCTGATACTTCTGAAGCGGAATGCTCCGGCAAGGCTTTGTACCAACCTCGCCAGAGCTATTTCCCGAAGCGTTGCATAGGCGCTTCACTTTTCGTGGTAGCTGCGTGACTTGCCGGGTTACTCCACCGCCTGTAGACTGAAATCCGTCAAGAACAGCCAGCAGGCAGCGGAGTGAAAAATGGAAACCATAAGCATTTCTGGCGATGCGAACCGCATTGCCCATAAGGAACAAAACCTCATTCGTCTTAACTACCGGCGAGTAAACAAGAGAGCTGAAGAACTGCTTAAAAATGAATACTGTATTCATAGTGAACCTACCAACCCTTTCTCGTTTGAAGGAGGAAGTACAATCCGGCTAACTTGGACTTTGGGAAGTAATCAGTATTAGATATCTCTGTAGCCAATCCCGGAGTGCCTTTTTGGCTGAAAACCAAATAAATGCCGATACCATCATCACTTGCAGCTTTCTTAATCTGGCCGATGATCTGGTTCACCTTGGCATCTGGCTCCAGAGATGGGAATAATGCTGTTTTATTAGCGACCGTTACGGTTTTCCGCGCACGCTGAAGGTCAAGTTCGTATAACTCACCGGATAACTTAGCCAGAAATGCGGGAGAAGCGCCTGGCTTAACACCGACGCAATTAACGCCAAAAGCACTCCACAATGTGTAGTTATCAATCGCCCCTGTGTACGAAGTGATTACCTGGCTTTTGTTTGAATTGCGTTTCGTGAATACAGCAACAACCTCATGGTCGAACTTGGCTGCTTCATGAAAGAGGTTCTTGCACAGTAAGCCCACTTCTCCAGCCGGGTTTATCAAGCCATCAGTCAGCGTAATCGCGTTAGCCTTCTCAGCATTATCAATCATCGGCTGAATGAGCTTTCTTTCCTGACGCCATGCGAGTTTTTTAACGGTAAACGACAGACCCGTTGCGCGGATAAGCTTTGCCAGTGTTCTCATGCGGCTTTGTCCTGCTCGGAGAAATGCCCGTAGGTAGTTAGCTTCATGAGTTTTGAAAACGGCATCCTCAACCAGCTCTACAGGTATGCCGTTCTTCTTAACAATATCCCCTGCTTTTAATGTGAAGATCTTCATGCGGCTTTACCCTGTTCTAATTCTTATTCTGGCCTTTTGAGGCCCTCAATATGCCCTTTAAAGCCATGGTTGTAGGAGATATCTCCCCTAAGAGCTTTTGCAGCCCTTCATTAAAAATGACCTGTCCGGCTTCTTCGAAACTGATATTTCTATCTTCAGCAACTCGGCTAATAATTTGGCGTTCCTCTTCTGAGAGGGTTATCGTTTCTTGCATTTCTTAGCCCCTGAATAGTCTGGGTTTAGAACCTCTTTGGGCTCTTCTTATTGCGCTTGCGCTGAAGTAAGCTTGCTGCAAGTTTTAACCACAGACTCTTCTAGACCACGCATGAAAATATCTCTAACGATCACAGCCTTTTGTCCGCCAGTTGTTTTTACCAGCGCTTCAAGAAGCTCATTGACGTCATCATCCAACCTGACCTTCACTTCGTTCTTCTTCACTTTCCTTGGGTCTGCGTACATTAATAAAATCTCCTTATTAACTGGCTTGTTTGTATTCTTTTGGCGGATAAATATCAGGGCGAAGCTCATAACGAGGAACTCCAGTGAGCTTTTCCAGCTCAAGAACTCTGTTTACAGGCACTTGCGTCCTAAACCACAGGTACACTGCTTGCTTGGATATGTTGAAGTGTTTTGCAATTTCAGCGGTATTCATTTCCCACCCTTAGATAAAGCTAAGCTTTATAAAGTATCGCTTTATTCAAAACATCAGTCAAGTTCTTTATGATTAAAGAAATACTTTACAGGCGAAGATTGATGAGCGAAGAGCTTGCCAAGAGAATAGATAAAGCAATTGCTGAGTCTGGATTAAGCAAGGCAGAAATTGCCAGAAAGCTTGATGTAACACCTCAGGCGGTAAATGGCTGGGTAAAGAAAGGAAAGATTACAAAAGAGTATTTGGCAGAGCTCTCCGGCTTGATAGGTACTACACCTAACAAACTACTGTTCGGTTACGAAAGCCCTGGAATGGAAATTGGAGAAGGAAAAGGAGAGCCCTATCTATTTTTAAGCCAGATACAGAAAGACAAAATCGAAAGAATAGCCCAAGAAACTGGGGAAACTTTTCAGGAGGCGACACAGCGACTTTTTAACTTGGCGTCTCAACATTTGAGTAATATGGCCGATCATTTAAGCAGTGATTCTTCTGAATATATCGGCCACATTGACGCATGGGATAGCAATACTCCGCTGGATGAGGATGAAGTTGAATTGCCTTATTTTATGGATGTTGAGTTAGCGGCAGGAATTGGCGCTGATGCAGTAACGGAATCAAACGGCCCTAAGCTTAGATTTTCAAAGTCCACACTGAGACGATGCGGCGTTGACGAGAGTTCGGCAGCTTGCGTTAAGGTATCGGGTAACAGCATGGAACCTCGGCTTTATGATGGTGACGTTGTGGGCGTCAACACGGCTGACACGTCGATAATAGATGGTAAAACTTACGCCATAAATCATGACGGCCTGCTACGTGTGAAGAGACTTTACCGGCTACCCGGTGGTGGCGTTCGTGTTAACTCAATGAACTCTTCAGAATATCCCGACGAAACCTACTCTTCCTATGACACGGCTCGCATCAAGGTGATTGGGCGAGTTTTCTGGCATTCGAGTATTTGGTAATAATTAAAGGATTGACGTGATCTATTTTCTTTCATTTACTATAATTAACCTATAGGTTAACATCTTGCGCCTTTTCCTACTTGAAGAGAAAAATTGGTCGGTCCTTTCTGCATCAACAAAAACTGATGAGAACTTGATTATTGATTACATATGCAACTGTAATGATAGCGCTGCAGCCGGTCTCTTCGCGATGTTTAGGCGGTTTGCAGAGCTTGGCCATGCTGGCTTTAACAGCAGTCAACTGCATGAGGTTGATAAAAGTGAAAGTATTTATCAGTTAAGTAAAGGTAGGCATCGTATACTTTTTTTTAATATGAATGGTAGAGCAATATTATTATCCTGTCCTCATATTAAGAAAGGCGCAAAAGTTGATAGCTCTGAAGTAAAAAAAGCTATCAAAATGAAGAAAGAGTACGAGCATGCTCTGCAAAGGAATACTGTGGAAGTTGTCAGGGGGTAAACATGAATTTTAAAGAGATTAGAGAAAAACTTCTATCAACTTGGAGTGGTAAAGCAGAAAATGCGAAGATGGATTTCGCATTTCAAATGACTGATCTGATGAAAGCAAAGTGCATCAGCAACAAAACGCTCGCTGACAAATTAAAAACTTCAGCTGCGTATATAACAAAAGTATTAAGGGGAGATCAAAACCTCTCAATTGAAAGCATTTACAAGATTGCAGACGCATTAGACGCAGACGTACATTTAAAGATGGTCGATAAGCACAGTCAAAGCCTGCACACCCTGAATGCAAGAACTGGACAATGGATCGAATCGATTTCAAATCAAAAAAGTCATGTTTCTAGAAACATAAACTTACGCCATAAAGGGCGTGTAATAGACATTCGCGAATTCGCTTGCAATGGCGATAGAAAATATGCGTAAAATTGAATACGTAAATAGCTACTTCCCTACCCTTTCGGTCAAGGCAAATGACATCGAACAGTCGGAACTAATTGCAGAGCGCGAGCTTGATGTCAGAGCGCAAATCAGAAAGTCTACGGAAGAAAATTGCTATATAGTACTGGTTGACGTTGAAGAAACCTCTGAAGAAGCACCTTACCAATTTCAAATTTTAGCCGTAGGAACATTTGAAGTTAGATATGAAGATGATGCGAAATCTGAGGTTCCAGAGGCGCAGGAAGTAGCATTCAATGGAGCGCAAATATTATATGGTCAAATAAGAGAGCAATTAGCTGTGATGACCAGCCGCAGCGTTTATGGAACATTGTTTTTACCTGCATATTATTTTTCAAATGAAAATTTTATTGCAGGCCAAGAGTTAGATGAATAAATATAGTTGATAGTCTCAAGGTTTGAGATAAAGGCGAAGAAAAGGAACACTCTTATTATACTATCATTCAACTTGTAGCCTTTTCCAAAAGTTAATACTTAGCAACCAAACCGCCTACATGGCGGTTTTTTTGCGCCACAAAAATAAAGTAAAACTTTACTTGACTAGTAATTAAAGCAGTGCTTTAATTTAAGTATAAAGCAAAACTTTATAAGGCGCAAATAGATGGCTGACATAATCCCATTTAAATTCGACAGAAATGAGATCCGCACGGTTCAGATAGGTGATGAGCCTATGTTTGTTGCAAGGGATGTTGCTGATATTCTCGGCTACTCCAATTCTCGCAAAGCAATTAGTGATCATTGCAAGGGGGTAACAAAATGTTACATCCCCACTTCAAGCGGCAAACAAAATGTTTCTCTGATTCCTGAGCGAGATGTTTACCGCTTAATCATGCGATCAAAAATGCCTGAGGCTGAGAAGTTCGAAGAATGGGTTGTATCTGAAGTTCTTCCGTCCATCCGTAAAACAGGGGCTTATAAAGGCACCCAGCCTCAAGTGCCTCAAACTCTACCTGAAGCGCTGCGCTTAGCTGCCGATCTCGCTGAAAAGCTGGAATCTGCCAAACCCAAGATTCAGTTTGCAGACGCTGTGAACGACTCGATTAACTGCGTGACCTTCCAGGACTATGCGAAAGCTGTTGGTACAGGCCAGAACAGACTTTTTAAAACTCTCCGCGAACACGGTTTTCTTCAGATTAGAGATGGGCAGCGAAATAAGCCATACCAGCAATATGTAGATCAAGGTTTATTCAAGCTCGTCGAGGGAACTTACAGGTGAAGTTCAAACCTATTTCAGGACGGTAATTACCCCCAAGGGCCAGATCTACATTCAGCAACGATTTTTCAGTGAGAGTGCAGCTTAATGAAGAGGCCCTCAAAAGTCCCGAACTCTAGTTTTTAAAATCACAACCGGAGCAACCCCATGATCAACATATTCCTGAAGAAAGGCCGCACAGCGCAGGCAAACGGCCAGACCTACACAGACACAGATTGTATCTGTACCGGGTTAAGTGAATCAGAAGCGCGGGCAATTTTAGGTGATGCAGTGGAATCGGTAATTGATGACCGTCAATTTCACCCGCAAGCCCATGCGCACCGGTTCAGCGGATATAAACATTTAAAGAAGGAAGCAGCTTAATTGCAGCAAAACAAGCTGGCTAAAGAGAAGAATTGTTAGAACCGGCCCCCGAAAGGGCCATAACCAACCAGCTGGCGAAAGTTTGGCGACCGAACCAGCTGATCAACCTCAAGGATATTACGTGATGAAAATATTCAAGACAAGTACACCGGGTTTATTTAGCCTGGTTCTGGAAGATAAGCAGGGTTATGACTCTGGCAGTATCTTCGATTCTGTGAGCTTTATCGGTACCAACGTAACGGTTTCGTACAAGGGCTTACTTGGTCCTACCATCGAATGCAATTCACATGAGAACGCTATACAGCTTCACAACGCGATTACTGCGCTCTCCATTCCATGCACCCTTAAACATTGCACTTTCATCACGCCAGCCACGGACGGCACTCCCGCTGATGAGATTGGGGAGAAGGCGGCATGAGTGACAAACTTAAAACTTACTTCGATGCCGTCAGTAGCAGAAAGGCAGCCGAGAAATGGTCGGCAATGGCGAAAAACGGTGGCGGCAGAAACGGCGACTCATTTTCGATGAGCACCGCTCACTCGTTAGTGAAGTTAACGCGTTGTGGCCAGTATGACACTGGCGGAAAGAATTACTGGGAGACTAGTAAAGAGTTCAATGACGCGATCGTGCAATGGATTAAAGAAAACCTCGAAGATGTGCAAGCAGGAGCAATCGAAATTTTGAAGCAAAAGGAAGATGCCGCGCTTCGTAATTGCCAGTCCTTTTTAGATGAAATGCAGCAAAAGGTAAATGAAGTTAAGCGGAGGGATTCTAAGTGATTTCAAAACTGTTCGTCCACAAAACTGCCAGCGCAGCCAATAAGTGGTGCCGCACAGCTAACTCTTTCAACTTCGTTCAATTCACTGTCGTTCCTGTCGCTTCCGGCTGGATCGTGACTACTGCTAAAAAGGAGCAGGCAAATGGATAATCAAAATTTAGCGCCGATTGATATGTTTCGCCGCGACCTGCAAAAAGAAGGTTCGCGTTTAAAGGCCAGCTTGCCTGCTCACCTCCCCCTGGAGCGCTTTCAGCGTGCGGCCATGATTGCCGTTGAAAACAACATGGAACTGCTTAGTTGTGATCCGCAAAGCCTGATGACTTCATTAAGCCGCTGCGCCCAGGATGGTCTCGTTCCTGACAACCGCGAAGCTGCGATGGTTATCTTCAACACCAAAAGCGGTAATAACTGGGTGAAGAAAGCCCAGTACATGCCAATGGTTGACGGTGTGTTAAAGCGTGCACGCCAGTCGGGTGAAATCAGCACCATCACGGCTCGGGCCGTCTACGAAAACGATGTGTTTGACTACTGGATTGACGAGGACGGAGAGCACGTTCAGTTCCGCCCTAACCTGCATGGTGATCGCGGCGCCTTCAAACTGGTGTTTGCAATGGCAAAAACCAAGTCTGGCGAATTGATTGTTGAGCCTATGTCGAAAGACGAAGTTGAAAAGGTTCGCATGTCATCGAAGAACCCGGATAAAGGGCCGTGGAAAGACTGGTATGAGCGCATGGCCTGCAAGTCAGTTCTGCATCGCCTGTCACGACGCCTGCCTAACAGTAGCGAAATCATGGAAATGCTGAAGCACGACCATGAAGGATACACCTTTAACGACCGCGAAATGAAGGACGTCAATTCAACACCTTCACGCGATATCTACACCATGGACAGTTTTACTGCTGAGCGTAACAAACTGGCCTCAATGATTGATTCAGGGCGCCAGACAGCACAAAGCATTATTGCCATGAAGTCGAGCAAATACGACATCCCTGAAGATGTACGTTCCGAAATCCTTTCTCTCGAAGCGGAGACACAAGCATGAAAATCCATTCAGACATTATCCAGGGCAGCGACACCTGGCACGAACTGCGTGCAAGCGTAGACGGTACAGCAAGTGAAGCCGCAGCGATGCTCGGCCTGTCAAAGTACATGAGCCGTAGCGAACTGTTACGCCAGAAAGCAACCGGCGAAGTGGAAGAAGTGACACCGGCTAAGCAAAAGATTTTCGCTCGCGGACATGAAGTTGAAGAACTGGCCCGCCCAATTGCTGAAGCGCATATCGGCGAAGAACTTTATCCGGCGACTATCACCAATGAAATCGAAGGTCTGAATCTACTGGCATCGATGGACGGCATGACCATGATGGGCGATGTGGGTTTTGAGCACAAAATGACTAATGCTGAGTTAATGGCGCTGGTTAATGAAGGAACGGTACCCGACACCCACTGGCCGCAGCTGGAGCAACAGATGATGGTTTCTCAGGTAGAGAAAATTCTGTTCGTGGTGTCCGATGGCACCGAAGAAAACCGCGCACAGTGCTGGTATGAATCGGTACCCGCCCGCCGCAAGCAGGTAATCGAAGGCTGGAAACAATTTAAAGCCGACCTTGAAAACTACGTACCTGAAGCAAAAGCCGAAGTGGTTGAAGCAGAGCCGGTGCGCGAACTGCCGGCCATCCGATATGAAATGAACGGCCTGGCCCTGTCGTCAAACCTTGAAGCCTACAAACAGGCGGCAACGGATTTAGTGGAAGCATCCAAAGCCCCGCTTGAATCAGACCAGGACTTTGCCAACGCCGAAGCCCGTCAGAAGATTTTCACCAAAGCAGAAAAGGCTTGTGAAGAGATTTGCGAAAAAGCATTGGGCGAAGTGGCTTCTATTGATGAATTCGTCAAAGACGTTCGTTTTATCAAAGAGCAAATGCGTCAGGCCCGACTTGCGGAATCTAAACAGATTAAGGCCCGCAAGGATGAGATTCGCGGGGAAATTCTACACTGGGCGCAGACTGAGCTGCAAAGCGCCATTGCCCACGCGAACGCCAAAATCGGCGCAGAAATTCCAGCGTTGAAAGTGGATATTGCTGGCGAAATGAAAGGTAAGAAAACCCGCGAAAGCCTGAAAGACGCAGCAATGACTGAGCTGGCAAACGCCAAGATGAAGATTGCTGAATTCAAGGGCATCGCGGCTGATAACAAAGTCACTCTGAATGAACATGACGAATATAGATTCCTCTTCAACGACTGGGCACAAATTGCCTTTAAAGCTCCGGATGATTTTAAAGCCCTGGTCACTGCCCGTATCGCTGAATACGAACAGCAGAAAGCCGCGGAACTGGAAGCAGAACGCTCCCGCATCCGTGCTGAAGAAGAAGCAAAGGCAATGCGTGAAGCCGAAGAAAAAGCCCGTCAGGAACAAGCGCAACGTGATGCAGAGCTTAAAGCACAACGTGAAGCTGAACTGAAAGCCGAAGCAGAACGCGCCCAATCCAACCCAGCAACCGCCGACATGGCAGAGCAAGCAGCACGGGAAGACGAAGATGAAAAACCGGAAACGCAAACAGCGAAGGCAGCGGAACCAGTGGCTATTTCACATAGCGGTTCAAAAGCAACCGCACCGCGCAAATTAGCCCTTATGGAAGTTAACGCCGTGGTGAACTTCATCGCATGGGCAAAAGTGGAAGACAAGTCCATCGCAGACACGCTGGACAACCTTTATTCGCAGTATTTAGAACAACGTGAGGCGGTATAACTAACCGCTATGCTGATCAGATAGAACACGAACAAAACTATTTAGGAAACGAAGCATGTCACAACAAAAGCAAACTGATGTAGATGAGTTCGTAAGCGAACTTGAAGCAGGCATTTTCAAAGATCGTCTTGCAATGATGCTCACTGAAACGGCCTTGGGCGCAGTCATGTTTAACCGTAAAGGTAAGGTGTCAATTGAGTTTGATATCTCCCGCGTTAACGAATCAGGTCAGGTGATGATCAACAGCACCTTAAAGCATAAGAAACCCACTAAGCGGGGTGAAGCAACAGAATCAGTTATCAGTCAGACGCCTATGTGGGTTGGCCGTGGTGGAGTTATTACCATCGATCAGCCGAAAGAAGATGTTCACGGACAGTTTTCACTGGTCCATACCAAGTAATTACAGGAGAAAATCACGATGTCTATGGATAAATCAGCTATCGAACAAATCCAGGCTTCTGAGGCGCTGGTCATCGCCAACAATGAACTTGCAAAACAATCAGTCCCGGGGCTGCTTATCAGCAACGATAATCAGGGGCTTGTCGATCTTGAACGTTTCATGCCAGTAAAACGACATTTCTCACTCGGTTTTTCAACTCGCATTATCGAAGAATTTGAGCGCTACATTCTGGAAAACGCTAACGCTGACAGCGGAATATTCATTAATGATGAGCGCCTTACCGCACAATGTATTATCGACCTGGGAGCCGCCGACAAACCGTTGCATAAAATGCATACCAGCGAACTTACCTTAAAACGCACCGCATGCTTCAGCGCTATGAAACGCATTGATGGTACACGCATCGCTCAAAAGGATGCCGCGGAGTTTATCGAAGACTGGAAAGAAGAAATTCACAGCATCACAACACAGTCGGGCGAAGCAATGACACTTGGTCAGGCAGCTGCCGCGATGCGAAACGTCACCATTGAACAGGCTCGTGAAGTTAATTCAAAAGTTGATGATTTCGGCTATCAGGCAAGTGCTCAGGAGCGTCTGGAAGCTAAGAACAAAGACAAGCTACCAGCTTTTCTCACTTTCGCTGTTGTCCCCTATCACGGCTTAAAACTACGCCACATTGTTTTTCGTTTAGGTATTTCCACGAGTTCAGACACGCCGGCAATCTCTTTCAAAATGATGGGTGCAGAAGCACTTGAAGAAGAATTGGCGCGGGAGTTCAAAGAATTACTCGAGCTGGGCCTGAAAGATTCAGCAGCAACCATCTATATCGGAACAATTTAATTTGTGAGCCCCTTCGGGGGCTAAGGAATAGTGATGAATTTTAACTTGGTAGAAATCCCCACCCCGGATCAAGCAGAAGAAAAGTTCGCCACGGCAGCAGACGGCATTGAGCTGTGCCGAAAGCTTAAGCCAGTGCTTGAAATTATAGGTCTTTATCCAGCTTTGACAGGCGGGGTTTTATACAAAGATGGTCGCCGCAAAGATATTGATATTGTCATTTACCGGAACCGTCAAGAGGTCCGTAGTTTTGAACTGAATGATAAAAATGTTGAGCTAGCCCTGAATGCCGCAGGCGTAGAAATCACAGAGTACTTTGGTTTCGTGACGAAAGCGAAATGGAATGGCTTCACTGTAGATATTTTCAATCCCGAGACAGTCGTTGATATGGGTGAGGGATACGGAGAATAAGGCGCATGAAAATCACAATGCCTAAAGCCTGCATCAGTTGTAACCACTTTACTGGTACTGGTTATAAAGCTGACAGCATAAACCCTATGCGCGATCAATTTGGTGGCCGAATTTCCAGAAGTCAGTTCGGAAGTTGCTCTGCTCACTGCAAAGATGTTTTCGCCACTGAAATCTGTGGTTCATTCGAGCATGACGAACTCATTGCTGTCGTTGAAGTCGAGAACCGGGCAGAACCGATGCAGCCGCATCAGGAAATGATGGGGTTTTAAATATGAACAGACAACAGCAAATAGCAGAACACATGCTGAAAACCGGTAACTGGTACACCGCCGGCTCACTGGCTGCAGAATTCGGCATCACCAGCCATGCAGCAACCGGCTACCTGTACAACCTTCGTCAAGCGAAGCGATATGAAACAGAGGAAACACCACTGCCAGGCAGAAAAGTTCGTGTTGTAGCTATAGCAGGAAGAAAGCGCTCATCGTCAGCTCTGTGGAACCTGGCTCTGGGAGTAAAGGCAGCATGACCAAAATGATGAAACTGGCTATTTACATGCTTGAAAATAAGCGCTGGTTTTCTGTTGAAAGCTTAGCAAATGAACTTGAAGAAACGCGAAGTGATATTTCCAACCGCCTGAATAATATCAAGCGCACCCGCAAAGACATTAAGGTGAAGGAGCGTTTTGAATCACCCAAACTATTTAAAGTAGCTTCCATACGTGGTTATGGGGAAAAGAAAGCAGGTAAGGCTAACAGAGTCACTGTGCCGCCAATCGACGTAAAGCCAATTTTGGCAGCCGCAAACGTCACGCTTCCCGATAAAGCACAGGAACGTTTATCCGCCATGCTGGCAGTGGATTACCAGTCACATCAAATAGCGAATGGCCTGGGTATCAGGTTAAGCATAGCCCGCAAAATCCGGACTGTGCACTTGGAGCAACAGCAGGAACTGGAGGGTGTGGCGTGAGTGATACAGCAACAATAAACGGAAGCTCTCCGGCTATGCCGTTGAGTGATGACGAAATGTCAGTGATGTTATGCCAGGACGGTATCAGTCCGAATGGTCTGACAAAGCGTGAGTATTTTGCGGGATTGGCTCTTCAGGCGCTTACTTCCAACTCGGCTGCATCTGGAACAAGCGTTGAATTTGCACAGGCCGCTGTAATTTGCGCTGACGCACTACTGAAGGAGCTGGCCAAGTGAACGATTTAATAAACCAGCAGCGTGAGCGTATTGCGGAGTTGGAAGAACAGCTTAAAACGGCCACAGCATCATGGAATTATGAAGCTGGAGAGTGCGCCAAAGCTGAGCAACGCGCCGAATCCGCAGAGCAGCGGGTGAAGGAGTTGGAGAATCTTAACAACAGGCTTGAAAAAGCTCTAGCTATTACTGCTGATGAATTATTTTTGTCTATATCTCAGGTTAAAGAGGCAAAAAAGGCGATTGGTAAGATTGAAGTAGAGTGTGTTGACGTGCTATTTGATTTTTCGGCCATGAGGTGTCAGAGAGGACTTAAACTTCCTTTTGACGAGCAACCACAAGAGATTAAAGGGGCTATTAACTTATTTGAACAACTCCGCGCAAAGTTGGGAGGTGAGTGATGAAAAGACTAACTAAAGAGCAAGCGGTAATCATAAGCGCGTATACCGGTATTCTTCATGGCCCTGTAATGTCAGAACTTCATGAGTATATTGAGACTAAACTGGGCAGGCCGGTTATGACTCACGAAATCCCTTCAGTTCTTGAGCAGGTGAAAAATTTAGCAAAAAAGGATTTTCTTGATATCTGCTACAAGGAGCCTAACCAATGAACAAACAACAATACTACGAAGAGGCCACCAGAGGGCAAAGACAATGAGCATATTTAGCGAATTATCAGAGCGAAATATGAAGTGCGAATTATGCGGAAGCGCCACAGTTTCTTTGCCAGGTGGCGGTTGGGACAATGACCGTATCTACTGCTCAAATAGAGACTGCACTGCGGAGTATGTTTTCCCTACTACCACGGATGTTGAGGACAAAGACAATGATTAACCTGATAAAACTTTGGTGGTTTTCGCTAACAAATAAAAGCATCAACTCCCCAACTTTGGAGCAGTCCATTTCTCATTATGTGGATGATGAATTTGTTTCTCATGAGGACAAAGATAATGAGTAGCAGGAAAATTCGCGCAGCACTTGAGAAGAAGGGGTACGAAGTTAAATCCATCGAATATGTGAGAAACGACCCTACTCCCTCGGGATATGCGCGTGGTTATGACTTAGAACTCGAATGGTCAGAAGCTATTGAAGACACCGTTTTTGACACGAACCCAGACCTCGAATTCAGCCAATTCATGCAATTCGATGATGCAGACAGCGCTTTAGAGTGGGCTAGTGAATTGCCGGACATAAGAGAACAAAGACAATGAGTGAAATTAAATCAATACCATTTAACAGTTTTTGTGGGCCAGCCATAACCCGCTCAGAAATGCCGGTAACGTTTCGTTTAGCAAAATACCCAAACGGAGAAACATTCATCCAGGCCGGCTACCTCGTTAACGAAGGATTTAAAAACTGGATCGAATGGCAAAAGATGGATTTTGTCGATGTTGATGAGAATGGCCGCGCAGAGGGTGACTACTTGGAGAAAGGCGATGCTTAAGAAAATATCCGACCAGATTAGACAGGCATTTGCTCTCATCGTAGTTATGGCGGCATTAGGCGTAATGATTAAATACCATTATGACGCTTCTCAGTGTGATGGTGTAGCTGTCATGGGTGTTGTGTGGGTCGAATGTATGGAGAAAGGCGATGCGTGAAATTAAGTTCAGAGTTTGGAATAAAAAACTGAACCGCTTTGCGCCGGACTCTTGCAGCATTAATCTGCAAGGCGATGATGAGGGCGTATGGTTCGATACGTTTACCGGTAACTTTGATGTCGAGTTCTGGCCGATGGAAGATTGTGAGTTGCTGCAATTCACCGGCCTGAAAGATAAAGACGGCGTTGAGATTTATGAGGGGGATGTATTGCGATATGTGTGGAAGTCAAAGATAGAAACCATAACCAGAGAGGTCTTATTTATTGATGGGTGCTTCGCTGTAAAAGAGAGTGATAATTGCGACCATGCCCTTTGCGGAATATGCTCTGATGAAAACCATAAAGGCTCTCACGTTGGATTTGTGATCGGCAATATTTATGAAAACCCTGATTTATTGGAGGCAGCATAATGTTAGCACTTGAAGTTCACAAAAGTTTTTACGTTCACCGTGGCCCGTACCTTATGACGCGGGAACAAATGTTTCAGGTGCTGAATATCAGCCAACGTACATTCAACGAAATGACGGACCCGAAATCAGATAAGTACGATCCGGACTTTCCAAAACCGTGCAAGCTGTTTACCGGCAAAAAGTTGCGTTACTCATCCGTTGACGTAGACGCCTACATCCTGAAATTAAGTAATGCGTCTTGATGCTTCCTGAGCCGCTTCGCTCAACATTCTGCACCAAAGTTCGTATGCTTCCCGCTGGTCGTCTATCCAATCATGTTTGTTGTAGACGGCCATTATCCCGCCCAGCTCATGCCCGAGCATCTTTTCAGTAACATGGGGTAAAATCCCCTGCTCTGATAATCTGGTTGAAATCGTCCTGCGGAAATCGTGCGGGGTAAATGGCGGGATCTCGTCCGTATCCATCATGTTCGCACGTAAGCGCCGGATAAACCTATTCAGCGAGTAAGTTGTCATGCAGGTACCGCGATGCTGACCCGGTATCAGATACCCGCCATAGCCATAGGCATCGTCTAACTCTGAAATAATAGCAGCAGCTTTATCAGGGATTGGCCGGCGCAATTCCTTGCCTGTCTTACTCCGGTCAGCCGGTAGCGTCCAGAGCCGTCTTTCCAAATCGAATTCACGGCGATCAGCTTCCCGTATTTCTGAGTTTCTGGCACCGAAAATAAGCAACAGCTTTACGCATGACTTTATTGCCGGTGTTGCTTTGGAGCGTTGAACCAGAGACCAGAGCAACCCCACTTCATGCATCTGCAGATTACGCTGTCCCTGCTTACTTCTTTCCCCTACAGATGAAAGTGAAATGTCCAGCGCTTCAGAGCCGGTGATCATCGAGCGTTCTTTGCACCACCTCAGCATTGTCTTAAGGGACTTCAACACAGTGCCGGCATTAACGGCTGATGTTTTATCAGTGATCCTGTCAAAGAAATTCACCCACTGATCACGCCGCGCTGTCTGGACATCGCAGCCAAAGAACTTGCGGGTAAAATAAATCTTTGCGTGCGAGTTGTATAAAATCTGCGTGTTATCCCTGAGGCCGGATACTTTTTTGCTTAGCCATTCAGTTGCACATTCATCGATGTAAACAGGCTGTTGTTTATCACGGTTACTCTTGGGATCTTCCCCGTCTATCAGATTACGGGTAAACCCCGTCACCTTCTCGCGGGCATCAACAAGATTAATGGCCGGGTATGTGCCGAAGGTAAGGCGCTGCTGCTTCCCTTCATACCGGTAGCGGAATACCCAGCTGACTTTTCCATTCAGTCCGCAAGAGGCATAAAGCCCGTCACGATCAGGAACAAGTTTAGTGGATTTATTTTTCTTACCGTGCAATGCTTGCAGCTTAGATTCTGTAAGGGCCAAGGGCGATCATACCATTTCGACACAACGTGAAATAATTTCGCCACAGCTTAGACACAAATTCAAGATCTATCTGATGTTAAAAGATGGTATTTGTTATCGCTCAGAGTCGAAAAACAGGGTAGAAAAGGCTTAAAAATAGGGGTTGTAGCCGGAAAGATGATGAAAGAAAGCGAAAGTAATGCATTAACGATGCTATGGCACGATTACGAGACCTGGGGCGCTAACCCGCTCAAAGATACCCCTTCTCAATTTGCTGCCATCCGTACCGATGCAGAATTAAATGTTATTGGAAAGCCCGTTAATATCATGGCGCAAATTGCCAATGATGTGTTGCCCCACCCTCAGGCGTGCCTGATAACCGGCATCACACCACAGCAATCACTGCGTGACGGTATGATTGAGGCAGATTTCGCCAGACGTATCCATGAAGAAATGAGCCAGCCGAACACCTGCGTGGTTGGTTATAACAGTATTCGCTTTGATGATGAAGTCAGCCGCACCCTCTTTTATCGCAACTTTTATGACCCTTATGGCAGAGAGTGGCGAAACGGCAATTCCCGCTGGGATATTATTGATCTCGCCAGGGCCTGCTATGCCCTGCGTCCTGAGGGTATTAACTGGCCGGTGAGAGACGATGGTACACCGGTATTCAAATTAGAAGAACTGGCCAAAGCCAATGAACTGGAACATGGTCAGGCTCACGATGCACTTTCGGATGTCCGCGCTACTATCGCGCTGGCAAAATTAATACGGCTGCATCAGCCAAAACTTTATGACTATGCGTTTTCATTGCGCAGCAAACATGCCGTGTTAAAGCAGATTAATCTGCAGCAGCCTTCTGTGCTGTTGCATATTTCATCTAAAATTCCCGCCAGTCAGGGTTGTTGCACGTGGGTAATGCCAATCGCTATGCACCCCGTTAACAGTAACGCCATTATCGCCGTCGATTTGTCTCAGCCTGTTGAACCATTACTAAACGATGATGCGGATACTATTCGTGAAAAGCTGTACACACCGGCATCAGAGCTGGGGGATGAACCCCGTCCCGGCCTAAAGCTTATTCACATCAACCGGTCCCCTTTTGTCACAACGGCGAAAGCCATGACAGAAGAAAATGCTGAACGGCTGGGGCTGAACAGAGACCAGTGCCTGGAAAATTACAAACGGTTAGCGGCCAGCGATATCACACAAAAGCTGTCTGACGTGTATAACACGCCTCATGATGACGTTGATAATGACGCCGATCATTCCCTTTACAGTGGTGGATTTTTGTCAGATGAAGAGCGCCGCTGGTGTGAGCAGGTGCATGCCAGCGCACCGGAAGCGCTTGACCGGCTGGCATCACAAACACAGAACCAGACCTTAAAAACCCTGCTGTTCCGTTATCGTGCACGTAATTATCCTTACACGCTGAATGCTGATGAAATGCACCGCTGGCAGGCACACAGACAATACAGGCTGACTGATAAAGATTCGCCCGCCACGGTTACCCTCGAACTGTTTATGATGGAACTGGAAACGCTGGCGCATGAGCATCAGAACGATCCGAACAGACAAGCTATACTCAGGGCGCTATATCAATACGCTCAAAACCTTTGACCTCATCGCAACTGTCACTATAAAGTAGACTAAAGACGTAGTAGCAGTTTGCCGATATGGTATTGGCGTAGTCTCATGGAACAGAAGATGAAAGGTATTTCTTTCAGTTACAACAGCGATACTCAGTTTGTCACCCTTAGCTTACTTCCTGCCGAAATGGAAAAGGAAGCAGATCTGAGCACCATTAAATCTGAATTAGCCAGTGGTGCTTACAGCGATTTTTATCTGTCAGAAAAAGCCCTGAAATCAGCCTGTGACAAAGCAAACCTCTATCATAAAACCGGCGACAAGACACCGGTTACCGCAGACATTGCTGAATTGCGTCATGCAGAAGTCGACTTTGTTGTCAGTGAAGACAACATGCACGCCACTTTGCGGCTTACAGCTCCCTACGGCGGCAGAATGCCTAATGCCATCACTATCCGTAACCTCGCCTGGAAACAGCGCATACGCCGTGGCGTTGGCATGCGCCACATCAATATGCTATTGAAAGAAGCGGAAAAAGCAGAACCTGGCCAGGTGCTCAAGGCTGTAGTGGCCAAGGGGCTCCCTCCCAGAAATGGAAAGGGTTCAAGATTTATACCGCTGGTCCCGAATGCACTTGAGCGGGTCCTCAAGCCTCAGACCAGTGACGGCGAAAAAGCGGATCTCCGGAATCTTGGCGACGTCATTTGTGTGAAAACCGGCACACCGGTAGTGCGCAGAACAGCACCGACTCAAGGCCGTAAAGGCTATGACGTTAAAGACACGGTACTTTACCCCAAGCCCGGTGAATGGCTGGAATTTAAAATGGGTTCCGGTACCGCCGTCAGTAATGAAGATGAGAACATGCTGGTGGCGACGATTTCCGGGATGCCGAAATACCATGAACTCCGCATGAATATTGACGACACCTTTATCTGCAATGGTGTCAATGTGGGCAGCGGACATGTCACCTATGACGGTGCTGTTCTGGTGAATGGTGATGTTGCAGAGAAAATGAAAATCAAAGCAACCAAAGACATCACGATTAACGGCTTTGTTGAATCTGCAATCATTGAAGCCGGCGGCGATATCATCATCACTGAAGGTGCAATGGGTAAGGTTACCGATAACGCTGAAGGTTATGCATGCACGCTTATCGCAGGCGGCAGCATTCACGTTCAGCATGGCCAGGGGCTGGATATTATTGCCGGTAAGAATATTACCGTGGGCAGACAAATGGCCTACAGCCGCCTGAAGGCCGGTGGTTCTGTCACTATAGGAAACATATCCAAACCAATGGGTAATCTGTTTGCCTGCGAAATCGTCTGCGAAGACAAAGTTGAAGCCGGCACACTGGGCGCGATTTCAGGCAGTACGCTGAAAGTTGATTTTACTGCGGGGATGAGTGCATTGATGGAGCGTAAAGAAACCATTGATGAACTGCTACGTCAGTTACGGGAGAATAACTCCCGCCACAGAGAAAAGCTGGAGGTCATCTCCGGTCGTACCATCCATAAAGATTTAAAGCACAAAATAACCGAAGCAAAATCTCTTCTGAATAATGAAACAGCGTTATTAAACTGGCTGGAACTGAAAGCGTCGGAATTGAAGAAGCTGAAAACGCAATATGAAAACCGAATTCAGCTGAAGGCCAACAAACGAATTTACGCCGGCGTATCAGCCAAACTAAACAACCGTAACTGGCGCTCAGAACGGGAATACGAACGCTGCAAAATCCGCTATGAAGGTCATCAGTGGCACTATGAACCGGATACCTCCGGCTAAGCCTCTGCCGGCGTTACTCTGCCAGCGCCTACTCTGCTAACGCGACTACGTTGCCACCCTGACGACGGGAAGCACTGAGAGCTCTGTTAAGGTCATCGTTCCATTCGGAATAACGTTGCCCGCTCTGCAATTCAGCCACTCCGGTGATAAAAATGATTGTGGGATCTGCTTCCGCTTTCAGGCACTCAAGTAAACGGTTTGCCAGACTGTCACCTGCCGCAAGGGTCGTTTGTGGTGATAAAATCATAAACTTATCAGGCTCGCACCTTGCAGTAATATCCACATCTCTTACCGTGGTTAAACAAGCACTGGTGAGTCGTTTACATAAACTGTCTGTGTGTGCTCCGGCCCTGAGTTTATTGCCGTTTTCAGTAATTTCAATTGCAATCAGTGTGCAGGGGGTCTGGAAACGCAGATGCCTGGAGATCTCTTCTTCAGCCTTTTGCATAAAATAATTGCGGTTATATAAGCCGGTTACTTCATCCCGCGTGGATAAAAACTCCAGTGTCCGGTTCTTTTCGAGTAACGAGGACTGCAAGCTTTCAATTTCATCGTTTTTCTGGCTGATTTGGCGCTGGTAACTGCTAATTACCCGTTTTCGCCAGGCGGCTACAGCAACAAGTGCAATAGCGATAAACACGATACCGAGCACAAACCCATACCGGCTCTGTTTTACCTGACGAACAGCATTCCAGCGTTTATAAATATCAACTTTACGGGATTCAGGTATAGACGAAATCGCCTTATTCAGTAAAGGAACCAGTTCGGCATGATTTTTATTCACACCAAAGGAAAGCATATCAAAAGGCTCGGCAAAACCGACAATTTGCAGATCTGAAAAGTCGTGAGCGTTAATTGCAGAATAAACGCCCATCAGTGAACCCACCATCAAATCGATGTCACCTTTAGATAGCTTCTGTAACCCGCTCACCTCAGAATCAACATATTCCGTAAGCAAATCAGGATAGTAGCGGGCAAGGTATTCCGCATGCCTGAAACCGCTGACCACCCCGACGATACGATTGCCGACACCTTCAAACCCCTGAACCATAGGCGTACCATTACGGCCTACCAGTACGTTAGGTACTTCTATATACGGGGTAGTAAAGTTCAAAAAGTGGCTTCTTGAGGGGGTACGGTTGATCATTGTCGTCACCATACACGCGCCGGACTCTACGGCCGCAAGCGAATCCTGCCAGCTCTCCGTGGGGATGAGTTCGAACTTAAGATGAGAGAGCTTACTGATTACATCGAGATAATCTGCGGATATCCCTATATGTTTGCCGTTACGCATGGCTTCATAAGGCATCCAGTCCGGGTCGATACAGTAGGTTACGACCTGTTCTCCGGCAGCATAGGCCACCGGCAATTTGCCGGCTAAAGCGGCCAGCGCAAGACACAGGAATAAATACCGTTTTGGCAAACAAACAACCTCGGGGAAAAGAAAAACTACCGGTGGCAAACTCACTGAACGCCAACGGGTACAGGTTAACGACTTATTCTTAATAAGGAAAGTGCCGGAACAAAGATCATAGTATCTCCCGGCATATACAAGTGATGCAACGGTTGCGCCGGACCGACATGCTTAACGGACTGAGCAGATAAAGTGGAGAAGTTTCATGAGTAATAAAAAAAGGCCTTCATCGGGAAGGCCTCAATCGTAGTGGTAAACTGCTTACGCGCGACGACGGCGCACCATCATGCCACCGAATGCCAGAGCAAACAGTGCCAGCACTGAAGGTTCAGACAGACTTACTGAGTTAACAACCATTACGTCATCTTCAAATGCTTCTAACTGATAATCGCCGGCAAAGAAGATAGCTACGTAATTACTATTTGTAGAAAATGCATCGTAAAAAACGCTGTAGTACCAGGGGAAATCATCCTCTGCATCTACGTATAAAAATTCAACGCCCGCGAAGATGTTATCTACATCGATAACAGCTTCGAAATCGTTCATAACCGGGTTCCAGCCGTCTGCCAGAGGGATATAGAAATCAACCAGGTTAAACGCCAGGCCATCATAAGTGCTGATTGCACCCATGCCTGAATTGATCAGGCTGTTATCCAGTTCGAGGTCATAAGAGATAATTTCAAGACCACCAACATATACAGACTGAGAGATAATTGCAGCCTGACTTTGCGCTGCAAACATCATTGAACAACAAGCCAGAACGGCTGCGCTAAAGAGTGCTTTTAGTTTTTTCATGTTACTTCTGCCTTTTTTAATGTGTGGGTACAGTGAAAATCACTGTACCCGTTTCCTCTGATTATTGTTTTACAGCTTCAACGATCGTGGTGCCCTGTTCCTGGCCATCACCATCGAAGAACGTCACGGTACCCATGTAAGGTACGCCTGACGCAAGACCGCGGGTAATGATACGAACGTCATTAAGGCGTCCGTCAACTGCACGGGATGACATGCTGAAACGGCTGCTGCTGTCTTTACCACCGGCTACCCATACAGGCATCTGGAAGTCAGTTTCCGTTGCGCCATTCAGATCCCAACCGTGAACCCAAACGATATAAACATCACCAACGCCCACATTGGCTGCCGGCTCAGGATTCATCAGAACAACATCTTCATCAGAACCACCGAATGCAGATACACCAACCTGTGTACATAACCAGCCTTCACAGCGGTAAACGTAAAGGTCAAGGTCAGTACCGCTTTGTTCTACCAGCTCATCACGTAAGCTGAAACGGGCCATGGTGGTCCCTTCAGGGATGTGGAACAAGGTAGTAGACAAACCGTCTTCGTTGAATGCGAACGAACTGTCAGGATCTTGCTCAACGGTGCTTGTAACCACTTCAGGTGCAACCAGACTTGCATAGTCAATACTTGCACGACCGGTATAGTTCATTCCCACTGAGAAGAAACCACGGCCACGGGAGTTCAGACCTACAGAAACGCTTTCAGGTGCAGAAATGTTCTCATCCGCTGCCGGCATAATTGCTACCGGGCTGCGAACAACTTTACCGTTATCACCCTCAAGTACCACTGCACCGAAGATCCATTCATCAAGAACAGTTTCTTCTGTTTTCGCTACTGTGAGTGCGAATGCTGAAGTGCCGTTTGCTGCAACTTCAACCACACCGCCCTGAACCGGCGTAAGGTCGCTGTTATAACCCTGAACAGAAACATCCAGTGAATCCAGACCTTCAATTGAAATGGTGTAAGTACTGTCTGCACCAGTTACGTCAGAAACATAACGGTAGATAGTTTCAGCACCGGACAATTCACCGATAGCAATTGACGGATAGTTCAGCTGGCTTGGATCAGTCGGGAAGTAATTGGCCTCATAAGTGGCACAATCGTAGCCTGACTCGCTGATAACAAATGATTCTTCGTCCAGACCACACATAAAGCCCATGTAATCGAAGAAAGAAGCATCAAAGGTTAAGCCGGGTTCCATAGCAGAAACCGGTGCAGCATGACCAGCACCAAAATCAAACGGATCAGCCGGTGTGCTGCCGTCTTCTTTGGTGACATCCTGATACGCAGTAGTCATTAGTGCAGATTTAACCTGAGCAGGAGTCCAGTCAGGGTGCTGATCGATAAGCAGTGCAGCCATACCGGCAATATGCGGGGAAGACATTGACGTACCACTTAAGTAAGCCACTTGCTTGCCCTGCTCGCCGAACATTGGCGTGTCAGAGGTTGCTG
Organism: Alteromonas sp.; assembly: GCF_984505615.1. Taxonomy (NCBI): domain Bacteria; kingdom Pseudomonadati; phylum Pseudomonadota; class Gammaproteobacteria; order Alteromonadales; family Alteromonadaceae; genus Alteromonas; species Alteromonas sp. Next base: position 38,064 of record NZ_CFHOXV010000014.1, read on the forward strand.
CCAGGATGCGAACACCCGGAGCAGTGATATCCGGCTTAATTACATCCAGTGTAGAGGCATTCGGACCACGGCTTGAGAAATCAGCCATGATATTGCCTGTTTCCTGTTGTTCAACGTAGGTACCGGCACTCATTGTCACGGTCACATTGCCGCCTTCAACCGCTGAAGAGTTCAGCATGCTGCCCACAGCTTCAGTAACCATACCGCCGGGGATGCCGCCGACAAAATCGCCGCCCATTACGGTAACACCGCCACCATTGTCATAAACCACGACAGCAGTCGCACCTGAATCCAGTGCACGGCTAACTTTTTGCGAAAACGCACAGGAACCACGCTGAATTAACGCAATGTTTCCTGAAATATCAGCAGCGTTATCAAGTGGCGTAGATGCTGCACCGTCAAAACAGGCCAGCAGTGGTTCAGCTACAACCAGTGAACCGGTCACAGGACCTGTTTCACTCAGTGGTTTTGTAATTGAACCTTCGGTAAACGCAACTGTACTGGTTTCATCGAACTGGGTGACTTCAAGACCATTTACAACAGTTGTACCGTCATAAGTCGAGGCGCCTACTGTGGTTACCCAGGGAGCAGGTGTGCCGGTGGTAGATGCTGCAGGGCCAGAGTTACCGGCTGAAACTGAAACAAATACACCAGCCTGTGCCGCACGTAACATGGCTGCAGTAGACGGCACGGTCAGGTCAGTCAGACTGCCACCGATGGAATAGTTGAGTACATCCACACCATCAACAATAGCCTGTTCAATTGCAGCCATACTATCGCCGTAGAAACAGCCGGCTTCGTCACCGCCTTGCGGGTTAACGTAGTCAGAGTTCCAGCACACTTTATACATGGCAACACGGGCACGCGGCGCGATACCGGACATTACGCCAATTTCAGTGCCGTTCATAACAGCAGACACGCCTTCGTTACCGGCAGCAGTGCTGGCTGTGTGACTACCGTGACCATCTGCGTCACGGGGAGACATAAATTCACCTAACTCTGTTTGAATGTCATAAACAGACTGGAAAGTCTCAGGGAAGAAACGTGCACCGATAAGTTTGTTGTTACAGGCAAATGTGCCTGCCTGTGCTTCTTCACCGGTATCACAGGCACCCTGCCAACCGATGTCAGCCGGATCGGAGTAAGAGCCGTCATCAGCAAAACTTGGGTTTTCCGGTGTAATACCCGTGTCAAGAATACCGACAATCACATCTTCACCTTTAATACCCAGAGTATGCTGTCCACCCGCGCCGGTAAGGCCGAGGAACTCAGGAGTATTAGCCGTGTCTACTTTCACCATCTGGTCTTCCCAGACGCTGGCGACTTCAGGATTAGCGCGTAATGCTTTTGCCTGGGCAGGCGTTAACTTTGCTGAAAATCCGTTGAAGCTGTGAACGTAGTTATGGATGATTTTAACGTTACCTACGGCTGCTGCTGCGGCGCGCTGGTTGCGTTTCAATTTGCTGGTGTAATTGCGGATTTGTTTGGTGTCTGAGGCGTATTGGTTACCCCTCGATGCGACGTGTTGTTTATTTGGGATGAGCTCCCCGATTTCCTCTGCGTAGGTGATACCTGGTGCCTGCTTCATCTGGATGATGTAAACACCGGAACCCTTTTTGACATTAGCTTGGTTTCCTGAAACAGAAAACTTCGTCAGGTCCTGGGCTGGAATCTGCTGAGCAGTTACTGTGGTAGTCATACCCGCGGTAACAGCCATAGAAACCATTGTTCCCAATAGTTTTTTCTTAAATGTCATTTATTGCGTCTCCCATTGACACTTTTTTTGTTTTGCGGCTTCCTTCAGGAGATAAAACATCAGTTTTACCGCATCGGGAATTATTCCTGCCTGAATCTGCGTTAACGCATTTACAAACGTGGAACCCGCTTTCTGGATTTACTGCATTTATTATTATTCCCCGATGTTTATTTACTTCTTCCATGTCATCGGAGGTCTGATATTTATACAAAATTCACACCACGTGTTCTATCTTCCTGATCTTTATAAGATATATCAAGCAGGAATATATAACCTGTTGCTAATTTGTAAATTTTCTTGACGCTGAAAAGGTTATTTATTAATCAAATCATAGAGATAAAAAAAGGCAGTACATGACTGCACTGCCTTTATATTCAGTAACTAAGGTACGCAACCATCAGCACATTTCAACGGCAAGGGCTACACCTTCGCCACCACCGATACATAAAGAAGCAATACCTTTCTTCGCTCCTTTGTTAGCCAGTGCGTGGATAAGCGTCACCAGAATACGAGCACCGGATGCACCAATAGGGTGACCTAACGCACAGGCACCACCATTAATATTCACCTTCTCTGCATCCAGACCCAGCTTTTGAATGGCCAGCATGGTTACCATGGCAAACGCTTCATTGATTTCCCAAAGATCGACGTCTTCTTTAGACCACCCGGCCTTATCGAGCACTTTTTCCATTGCACCTACAGGAGCAACAGTGAAGTTTTCCGGTTCAATGGCATTGGTAGCGTGCGCCACCACTTTAGCCAGTGGCGTCAGGCCAAGTGACGCTGCTTTCGATTCAGACATCACCAGCAGGGCTGCAGCACCATCGGAAATTGAGCTGGAGTTTGCCGCTGTTACCGTACCGTCCTTTTTGAATGCAGGACGTAATGACGGAATCTTATCAGGACGGGCTGAACCCGGTCCTTCGTCAGTATCAACCACCACATCGCCCTTACGGGTAGAAATGGTAATAGCAGAAATTTCATTGGCAAACGCACCGGTGTTGATAGCTTCGTTCGCACGGGAAAGTGAAGTTAACGCGTATTCATCCATCTGACCACGGGTCAGTCCTTCACTGTCAGCGGTATCCTGCGCAAAGCACCCCATGGCTTTACCATCATAGGCATTCTCAAGTCCGTCCAGCATCATATGATCAAGTACCTGACCATGACCCATACGGTAACCTGTGCGAGCTTTTGGCAACAAATACGGTGCATTACTCATACTTTCCATGCCACCCGCTACGACGACTTCTGCGCTGCCTGCTTTGATCAGATCGTGGGCCAGCATCACGGCTTTGAGTCCGGATCCGCACACTTTATTGAGGGTAATTGCACCGGCAGATAAAGGCAGGCCTGCTTTCAATGCAGCTTGTCTGGCCGGCGCCTGACCCAGACCGGCAGGTAATACACAGCCCATAATGACTTCATCAATCTGACTTACATCCACATCAGTACAAATTGACTTAATCGCTTCAGCACCCAGCTCCGTCGATGGCACAGAAGACAAACTGCCATTGAATCCACCCATAGGGGTACGTTTTGCTGCCACAATTACTACCGCTTCATTGCTCATAGTTGTATTGCCTCACTTATTTTAGGAAGTTCAGGTACTGCACAAATTATATTCAGTACATCATATATCACCGGAAAACGTAACAGAAACTTTGCACTTATTGACGTTACATTTTTCTTACTTTACCTTAACGTTAACTACAATTTACGTTAACGTAAACCTGTATTAAGACAGTTTCTCAGTCGTCATGCCTGTTACGGGCCGGGCATACAGGTTAACGACACCGACAAGGCACAGTCATGACAAACAGCAAAGAAGAGCAAACTTTTACCATCGGAGAACTGGCAAAGGAGTTTGATATAACACCCAGATCCATCCGTTTCTATGAAGAACAAGGACTTATTACACCTTCAAGAACCGGGCAGAACCGCATCTACAATAACAAAGACAGGGTGAGGTTAAAGCTAATTTTACGTGGTAAGAGGTTGGGCTTCTCGCTGGCGGAAGTGAACAACCTTTTCGAACTTTACGACACAAATCCGGATTCAGCCATCCAGCTGGAAACGATGCTCAGCATGACGGACCAAAAGCGTGCGGTACTTCGTCAGCAACTCGAAGACATTCAGATGCTGATGGGTGAACTTGATGAAGTTGAAGCACGCTGCCGTGAAGAGCTGGCAGAATTAAAACGAGGACACGACAGATGATAACACCCTACCCCACATTGAATTTTGGTCTGGGCGAAGAAATCGACATGCTCAGAGAACATGTGCATCAGTTTGCTCAGCAGGAGATTGCACCGCTGGCGACAGAATCGGATGAAGTAAGCCGTTTTCCCAATCAGTTATGGACAAAATTTGGTGACATGGGGTTACTGGGTGTCACAGTAGATGAAAGCTTTGGCGGCGCCAACATGGGCTATCTTGCACACACTGTCGCTATGGAAGAAATCAGCCGCGCTTCAGCCGGAATTGGTTTAAGTTACGGGGCACACTCGAATTTATGCGTAAACCAGATTTTCCGTAACGGCTCCGGGGCACAGAAAGAAAAATACTTGCCGGCTCTGGTGAGCGGCGAGCGTATTGGTGCACTGGCGATGAGTGAGCCCGGTGCCGGTTCTGATGTGGTATCCATGAAGTTGAAAGCCGAAAAGCGTGGCGACAAATACATCCTCAACGGCAATAAAATGTGGATCACAAATGGTCCTGATGCCCACACCTTTGTTATCTATGCAAAGACTGACACACAGGCTGGCCACAAGGGCATTACAGCGTTCATTGTTGAACGTGACTTCCCGGGATTCAGCCGTGCCCAAAAACTCGACAAGCTGGGTATGCGC